>DASWHD010000077.1:0-7225 GCA_036393335.1 bacterium | reverse complement strand
GATCTGCGCCCCGAGCCCCACCAGGTCCGCCGGCGTCATGGTCTTCACCGTGCCCGCCGTCCCCACCGGCATGAACACCGGCGTCTCCACCACCCCGCGGTCGGTGACGAAGCGCCCCGCACGGGCGCCGGTGGGGTCGGTAGTCTCCAGCTCGAAACGGAACATGGGCGATATCGGCCACAAGAAATGCAGCGGTCCCCCGGCCGCGGTTCATACAAGAACCGCGAGAGGCTAAACGCAAAGCCGCCACGGCGCGAGGACGCAAAGAGGGTTGAACAGAGGGCGCCGAGAACCCCTCACGCGACTGTACGAAGCCGCACCGAACCGCCCGGGACGGCTGGACGACGAGCGGATCGAATCACAGGATGTCCGCTCGGGGAGAGGTGCTGATTTAGGAACAAAACCCGCATCATCTCCGTACGGGACATGTCCCGCTGAGAAAGTGAGGTTCTCTGAGCACGCGTCGCAAACCCATCTCCAAGTTCAAGGGCGCGGCGGCCAAGATAATGAAGGTGGGGTGGACCTTGTGACACTCGTCGCAGACCGCTTCAAGGATTCTGAGCGCATACGTACCCGTGTGTATGTGGGGTTTGACGCCTCTGCCTCCGAGGATTACGGTGCCACCAAAGGCTGGAGGGCGAAGGAAACACAGAGACGTGAGGCCTGCGCCTGTATGCGCGGCACTTTCCGTTACAGCCCCTGCTAAGCAGTCATCACGCAGCCGCGCCGGCGGCATAGGAGAGAACGCATGCCGTGGTGGGGATGGATGACTGTGGGGGCGATTCTGCTGGGCGCAGAACTCATGGTCATTGACGCTCAGTTCTATCTGGTTTTCCTTGGTGTGGCAGCTATGGCGGTCGGGCTCGCCGACCTCACCGGGCTCGGCGGCCCACAGTGGGTACAGTGGCTGGCATTCGGTCTTCTTTCACTGGTTATCATGTTGCTGTTCCGGCGTCGCCTGTACCGGAGACTCCGTGGCGATCTGCCCGGTTACTCGGATGATGCCGTCGGGCAGATTGTGAGCGTGCCTGAAGGCCTGGCCCTCCAGGCAGAAACGCGAATCGAATTTCGCGGCACTACGTGGCGTGTACTAAATTGCGGCAAGGAGGCAATCCCGGCCGGCGGCCGGGCGATTATCGAACATACCGAGGGCCTTACACTGCATGTGCGAGCCACAAAATAGGACGTGGCATCCAGATTCATCCAGGAGACGAATAGACCATGGAAACGTCGGTAGTTGTTGCCATTATCTTAGCCATCGTGGTTGTTATTGTTTTGGCGAAGACCGCCGTCGTGGTGCCGCAGCAGAATGGGTTTGTCGTAGAAAATCTCGGAAAATACAGCCGCACGCTTCGTGCTGGCTTTCATATCCTTATCCCGTTTATCGAAAAAATTTCCTATAAGCATACGTTAAAAGAGCAGGCTATAGACATTCCGGAGCAGGTTTGTATTACCAAGGACAACGTTCAGGTAGGCGTCGATGGTGTTCTTTATATGCAGGTACTGGACCCTGAGAGGGCGTCCTACGGCATCGGCGATTACACCTTCGCGATCGCTCAGCTAGCACAGACGACGCTGCGCAGCGAGATCGGCAAGATCGATCTCGATCGTACATTCGAAGAGCGCAGCTCAATCAACTCGAACGTGGTCAGCGAGCTCGACAAGGCGTCCGACGCCTGGGGTGTAAAGGTACTGCGATACGAGATCAAGAATATCAATCCGCCGCATGACGTTCTGAGCGCCATGGAAAAGCAGATGCGCGCCGAGCGCGAGAAACGCGCGGTAGTACTGACGTCGGAGGGCGAACGGGACGCCAAGATTAATCAAGCCGAGGGGGAGAAGCAGCGTGTCATCAAGGAGTCCGAGGCGAACAAGCAGTTACAGATCAACGAGGCTGAAGGTGAGGCCGAGGCGATACTTGCCGTTGCTACCGCTACCGCCGAAGGTTTGCGGCGTGTCGCCCAAGCGCTGACCGTGGCAGGCGGCAACGAGGCGATGCAGTTGCGAATAGCCGAGCAATATGTGACTCAGTTTGGTGAGTTGGCCAAACAGGGCAACACCCTAATCGTGCCCGCAAACCTCACCGAGATCGCGTCGATGGTCGCGCTGGCAACAAAGATCGCCAGCAACAAGAATCCTACGAACGTGATTTGAGCATTTCAGCCGGAGACACCCTCGGGACACGGACAGGGAAAGGGTCTGGCCTGGGAGAGGGTCGGGCCTGCGTTATGGAGAAGGTCTGGGCAGCGTTATCGCACCTCTGCCTCTCCCCGCCTCCAAATTCTCGCGCGCTGGGCTTGCTCCAACGACGGCGCGCCGATCTCAGCACGCCGAAAGCGAACCGCTGAGCACTAACCCGCATTCTCACCAGGGATCGAGGCGAGACCGTGCAAACGCGCGTAGATCCTGGCTGGCCCGCGGTAGGAGCCGATTCTATCGGCGACCCCATGTGGCAGATCGCCGAAGGGATTCGGCTCCTACCCCGGACGAGGACCCGGCCAGGAGATGCGGCCTGCCTGCCGGCAGGGTGGTTGCGCGGGGGCAGCAGATTCATGGTGAGAAATGCGGGTTAACCGCTACAACACCACCATTGCATCCCCGTAGCTGTAGAAGCGATAGCCGGCGCGGATCGCCTCGGCGTAGGCGGCGAGAACCTGTTCGCGTCCGGCGAAGGCCGCCACCAGCATGATCAGGGTGGAGCGCGGGAGGTGGAAGTTGGTGATCAGCCCGTCGATCACCCCGAGCCGCTCGCCGGGATAGAGGAACAGATCGGTCTCCCCCTCCCCCGCCACTACCGCACCGTGGCGGCGCCACAGGGCCTCCAGCACGCGGGTGACCGTGGTGCCACAGGCGATCACGCGCCGTCCCGCGCCGCGAGCTGCCGCGATCCGCGCCGCCGTGTCGGCGGGCACCGAGAACCGTTCGCTGGCCATGCGATGGTCCCTCACCTCCGCCACCTCCACCGGCCGGAAGGTGCCCGGTCCCACGTGCAGGGTGAGGTGCGCGGTCTCGATCCCCGCGCCACGCAGCCGGTCGAGCAGATCGGAGGTGAAGTGCAAGCCGGCGGTGGGCGCGGCCACCGCGCCGGGCCTCTGTGCGAAGACCGTCTGGTAGCGCTCGAGGTCCTCGCTGGTCTGGCCCGACCGCCGCTCGATGTACGGCGGCAGGGGCACCTGCCCCGCTTCGGAAAGCACCGCGTCGAGGCGTTCCGGGTCGGCGAGGCGCAGGCGACGGAACGGTCCGTCCGCGATGCCGACCACGGTCCCGGTGAGACGGCCTTCGGCGAGCATCAGCCGCGTCCCGAGCCGCGTGCGGCCGCGCACCATCACCTCCCATTCGCCGCCCGCCAGGGGCCGGGCGAAGAGCACCTCCACCCGGCCACCGCTCTCCTTCGCCCCGAACAGGCGGGCCGGCACCACCCGGGTATCGTTGAGAACCAGGAGGTCGCCGGGCCGCAGCACCATGCCGATCTCATGGAACCGCAGGTGGGCGAAGAAACCGCCGCTACGCGGGCAGACCAGCAGGCGCGACGCGTCGCGCCGCTCCGCCGGGTGCTGGGCGATCCGCTCCGGCGGCAGATGGTAGTCGAAGTCCGAGACCTTCATGCCGGGAGCAACGGCTGCAGCGGGCAGGTGTCGCAGCGCGGCGTCGGCTTGCAGTGGTGGTAGCCGGTGCGCACGACCAGGGCGTGGAACTCGTTGAACAGGGCGGCGTCGGCGGGGAGATGGTCCATGAACAGGGTGCGCATCTCCTCGTAGGCCGCCGTCGCGCCGCACAGCCCGTGGCGACTCAACAGGCGGCGGGTGTAGGCGTCGCACACGAAGGTCGGCCGGCCGCCGGCGTAGAGGAGGATGGAGTCGACGGTCTCCGGCCCGAGGCCGTGGACCGCGAGGAGCTCCCTCCGGCGCGTCGCCAGGTCGCCGGCGAGATAGCCCTCGAGATCGCCGTCGCCATGGTCGTGGAGGTAGACCAGGAGGCTGCGCAGCCGCCGGGCCTTCACGTTGAAGTAACCCGCCGGGCGGATCAGGGCCGCCAGCTCGTCGTGGGAGAGATCGAGCAGCGCGGCCAGACTCAGGCGCCCGGCCGCCTTGAGGTTAGCGATGGCGTGCTCCACGTTGCGCCAGCTCGTGTTCTGGGTGAGCACCGCCCCCACCACCACCTCGAACGGCGTGTCACCGGGCCACCAGTGCTGGGGACCGAAGGCGGCGTACAGGCGATCGTAGATCTGGAGCAAGCGCTCGCGCATGGCCGCAGTATCCGCCCGCTGCCGGAGCAGGCCAACGGCGATGGGGGCGGCAGAGCGGCTCACCGGAGCGTAGCCGCGGGCCGGGCCTCTCCCCGCCGCAGGCGCGTCACGAACTGGTGGGCCGCGCGGGTGGTCTCGGGCAGGCGGTAGCCGCGGCACAGGCGCAGCACCCAGCGCATGGTAGTAACACCGTCGATCCGGTGGCCGGGGGAGCAATACACCGGGCGCACACCGTCGCGGGTGCGCAGGCAGCGGCCGATCTCGTCCCCGTCCGGGTGGTAGAGCCGCGTGGCGCAACCGCGCCGCAGGCCCGGCTCCCGGTAACGGCCGATGAGGCGCGACTTGGCACAGCCGATGGCGGGCACGCCGAGCCACAGGCCGAGGTGACAGGCGAGGCCCACGCGGCGCGGGTGGGCCGTGCCCTGGCCGTCGCACACCACCAAATCGGGCACGGCCTCCAGGCGCTCGAAGCACGCCAGCACGGGCGGCACCTCGCGAAAGCTAAGGAGACCCGGCACGTACGGGAAGGTCACCGGCGCCTCCACCCCCACCTCCTCCACCACGGTCAGGGATGGGTAGCTCAGCACCACGACCCCGGCGAACAATCGTTGCTCCTGGCGATCGAAGGCGACGTCGACCCCGGCCACCCGTTCCACCGCCCGCCCGTCCCAGGTCAGATGGACCCGCCCGGCCAGGGCCCGCTGGAGTGCGACCGCCTCGCTCGGCGCGAGGTCCCAGGGGTGCAGGGGCGGCGGCAGGTTCACGGGGGTGGTGCCGGCCCCCGCGCGGAACCGTACGCCCTCCCCCTCCGGGGGAGGGCCAGGGTGGGGGCGCCGGGAATCGGCAGAGTGCTCACTCCATCCGCCCTCCCCCCGGCCCCCTCCCGGAGGGAGGGGGTTGCTCGTGCGCCCTATCGAGCCACTGCCATGTCGTGGTAACGCCGCCCCATCTCCGCCAGGGACACCCGCGGCACCTTGCCCGCATGGCCCGCCTGGCCGAAGGCGATCATCCGCGCCTTCACCACCTCCACCATGGCCGTGCGCGCCGGCTTCAGGTAGTCGCGGGGATCGAAGGCGCCGGGCTTCTCCGCGAACACCTTGCGGATCGCGCCGGTGATGGCCAGACGGCTGTCGGTGTCGACATTGATCTTGCGCACCCCGTGCTGGATGCCGAGCTGGATCTCCTCCAGCGGCACGCCGTAGGTCTCGCGGATCTGCCCGCCGTACTGGTTGATGATGTCCACCAGCTCCTTGGGCACCGACGACGAGCCGTGCATCACCATGTGGGTGTTGGGCAGGCGCCGGTGGATCTCCTTAATCACGTCCATGCGCAGCACCTCACCGGTGGGCTTCTTGGTGAACTTGTAGGCGCCGTGGCTGGTGCCGATCGCCACTGCCAGGGCGTCGCAGCCGGTGGCGGCGACGAACTCCTCGGCCTGCACCGGGTCCGTGAGGTGGGCCATCGCCTCGGCGCCCGAGAGGCCGGCGCCATGGCCGTCCTCGATACCCCCGAGGCAGCCGAGCTCCGCCTCCACCGTCACCCCTTTCGCATGGGCCTTTTCCACCACCTTACGCGTGACGTCGACGTTGTATTCGTAGGAGGCCGGGGTTTTGCCGTCCTCCATCAGCGAGCCGTCCATCATCACCGAGGTGAACCCCTGGTCGATGGCGGAGTAGCAGGTAGCCGGCGAGTTGCCGTGGTCCTGGTGCATGGCGATGGGGATGTCGGGGTTGAGCTCCACCGCCGCCAGCATCAGGTGGCGCAGGTAGGCGTCGTTGGAGTAAGAGCGGGCGCCGCGCGATGCCTGGACGATCACCGGCGACTCGGTCTCCCGGGCCGCGGTCATGATCGCTTGGATCTGCTCCATGTTGTTGACGTTGAACGCACCGACGCCGAAATCATTTTCGGCGGCGTAGTCGAGGAGGACGCGCATAGGAACGAGAGACATAGCTGGACTCCGGATAGAGTGAGCACTCTGGTTACCGTCAAACTACCACCGCCCTCCCCTCCCTGCCAAACGCGAGCGCCGGGAACGGGCATAGCGTAACGGAGTGGTGACACCGAGGCCCCCACGCGAGGCCGCCGTGCTACCCGCGCTCCCAGCCGCGGTCGCACGTTCTCGCCTGTGGGTTGCCGCGGAGCGGGGCGATCTGATATCCGCAGGCTGCCATGGCACCCCAAGGGAACGACGTGGACCTCCTCAAGGAGGTCGTGGCGCGGATCCTGGCCGTCAGCGAGCCGGAGCGGATCATCCTGTTCGGCTCCTACGCGCGCGGGGAGGCGCGGAGGGTAGATTGGCATCCGAGCCACACGGCCGCTCGGCTCCTACGCGCGCGGGGAGGCGGGGCGCGGCACGCGGATGACGGCGGTGCCGGGGCTCGGCTCCTACGCGCGCGGGGAGGCGGGGATGTCGAGCAGGGTAGCGGCATCGATGGAGGCTCGGCTCCTACGCGCGCGGGGAGGCGCGGGTAATGGTCGATCATCTGGCGGGTAGTGAGCCTCGGCTCCTACGCGCGGGGTGAGGCGGGGCCGGACAGCGACCTCGACCTCCTGGTGCTCGCAACGGGCGTCACCCAACCCCGCCAGGAGAGCGTGCGGTTGCGGCGCACCTTGCGGGGGCTGCATGTCCCCATCGACGTGATCGTGGCCACGCCCGAGCAGGCCACCCGCTACCGCGACGCCATCGGTCTCATCTACGCGCCGGCCCTGAAGGAAGGCAGGGTCCTCTATGAACGTCCGGCCGCCGCCTGATTCCCCCGGGGCATGGCTGGAGCGCGCCCGCTCGGACCTCGCCCTGGCCCGGTCTGCGGTGCACGCCTGCGATGTCCTCCGCGAAGGCTGGCCGGCCCAACCGTAGGAGCCGATTCCATCGGCGATCCAGGGATGAAAGGCCCTGCCGCACCGGCCAGGCGCGGATCGCAGATTTGATCCGCTCCTACCGGCGGACAAGGTGGGCCAGGGAATGCCGGCCGTTGCGTG
>DASWHD010000076.1:0-3812 GCA_036393335.1 bacterium | reverse complement strand
CCAGCAACTGGGCCAGGGCCGCCCACTCCGGGGCTCGCTCCACTCGCCGGGCAACCGGCAGGCCGTTATCCAGGGCGTGCTGAATCGCCATGGCCCCGGGCTGGGAGCGGTCACGCACACACTCGGACACCACGGCCTCGGAGACGAGAACCTTCCCCAACACATCGGGGAGCAACGACAACCGCCCGATGCGCGCCTTGCGTGCGCCCGTCTCGTCCCGCAGCACGTCGCTCCAGACGGACCGTGTCAACCATCACCATATCGGACCTCCCGCAGGGCCTTGGGGTCGAAATCCTCCCGGAGGCGGATCTTGCCGGCGAGCTCGGTCAGATCGCGGCGCCGTCGGCCACGCACCCACTCCGCCAGGGCGAGATGCACGAGATCCCGCTGGGTCCGGGCACCCGTCAGCGCAAAGGCCTCGCGCACCAGGTCATCGTCGAGCACCACGTTGGTTCTCATCCCAGCGATCCTCCTTCGGTCTGCGTGGAGAATACGCATCCTCATGGGCGTCGTGCATCTTGCGCCCATCCGCGGCAAGGGCCACCACCGGCATCTCGGCGAAACCAGTGGACAGACAGGGGGCATCCACCAGCCGCACGCCTGGGGCTGCCGGTGAGGAATGCGGTTAGCCCAGGCGTTTGAATCCCGTGCAACCGATCCCGGCTATGCCGCGTGTTCCCGTTGGCCGGTATCGATGATCCTGGCGACGTCCCGGTTGGACGCGCCCAGGGCCAGCAGCGCACGCACCAGCAGGTCGAGAGAGACGGAGGGGTCGGCCGCCTCCATCTTCGCCACCCGCGACTGGCTGGAGTCGATCCGCCGCGCCACCTGCGTCTGGGTCCACTTCCGCGCCTGGCGGCGGTGCTTCAGGCTCCGGGCGAGGGCGAGCTTGATCTCCACAAAGGTGGCCTCCTCCGGAGTGAGCCCCAGGAGCTCCTGGGTGGAGCCCACCTTCCAGCCCGCTGCTTCCAGCCTCTCTTTCTTTCGCTTGTCCATGGCAGAATTCCTTCCGTTACCCAAGCCGGTCGTACTCTTTCAGTCTCCCCTTGCAGTGCTCGATCACGCGCTGTGGCGTCTGCGCCGTCTTCTTGCTGAAGACCTCCAGGATGACGATGGCGTCGTTGTCGATGCGGTAGATGATTCGCCAGGTATTGTCGCGATCACGAATACGAAGCTCGTGACACCGCCGCCCGATGGAGGGCATGGGCCTCGACTGGGGTAGGGAGAGCACTTCGCCCTGTTGGAGGCTGCGCAGGAGAAACCCGGCCGCCAGTCGCGCCTCGCCGGAAAACGGTGGGGTCTTGACCTCACCCTCCAGCCAGACCAGCGGCTTGTCCTCGGTTTCCATCCAAGGACTCTATGTCTGTTTCGACATAATTTCAAGCTGGCCTGAACATCCCGCTCGAATCTTCAAGCGGCGAGGACGTGTTTTGAGTCATGGACGAGGCCGGTTTGCGGGAGGGCGGTCGGGGTTCGGATCTCGTAGTTGCGCTGGTGTTGGATCATGGCCCAGACGACGCGGATCAGGTGGCGGCCCAAGGCGCGCAGGGCCTGGTTGTGTTGCTTGCCTTCGGTCCGTTTGCGGTCGTAGTACGCCTTAGACTCCGGCACCTGTTCGATGTGGCGGGCCAGGGCGATCATCAAGGCGGCCTTGGCACGGCGGTTGACCTGGCGCGAGGCGCGGGCGTACGACCGCTGGCCGGACTGGTGCGAGAGGCACGCCATGCCCACGTAGAGGGCGAGGCTGGCCTCGGAGGGGAAGCGTTCCAGCGTGCCGATCTCGCCGGCGAGCTCGGCGCTGGTGATGGGGCCGAAGCCCGGGATGGAGTCGATGCGGCCGGCCAGCTCGGAGCCCTCGGCGATCGGGGCACAGGCCGCCTCCAGCGCCTCGATCTGTTCGATCAGCTCGAGGATGCGACGGGCGTCGGCCACGATCATCGGCCCGACGTAGGCGACCTCCGGGGCGAACTGGGCGCGCGGTTGCCAGGTCCGGATGCGCTCGGTGTACGTCTTCCCGATCCCGCGGATCTTGGCCAGGCTCCGTGTCTGCACCCGCGCCAGCTTCGGGAGCGCGTCGCGGCAGGTGAGGAAGCGCAGGGAGGTTGTCGACGGCGCCGGTGATCTCGGCGAGTCCCGGACAAATGGCGTGGAGATCCGCCTGCATCCGGTTGACCACCCGCACCTTCTCGTCCACCAGCACCCGCCGACGCCGGGTGAGCCGTTTGAGCTGGGCATTGGCTTCCGGCACCACGGCCACCTCGCCCAGCACGTCCTTGGCCAGCGGCAGCTCCTCGCGCAACGAGAACAGCTCCAGCATCTTGCGGGCATCGATGGGATCGCTCTTGGCCGGTCCTGGGAAGATCTCCTTATACCGGGCGAGCTTCAGGTTGTTGACGTTGAACAGCCGCCAGCCCCGTGCCAGCACCTGCGCACCCAGGGGCCGGGCGTGACCGTTGTAGCCCTCCATGGCCACGGCAACCGGCCGCTCACCGCCGTGCGTGTGGGCCTCGACCTGCCGGAAGAAGGCCGCAAAGCCTTCCGGCGTGTGCTCGACGTCGAACTCCCGCGCCAGGCGCTTACCCGGGGTACCGATCGCCACCCGATGGCGCTGGACGCCGACATCGACGGCCACCAACACATGGGTCTGTCTCATGGGCTCTCCTCCTCCTCACTGAGGTGGTCAACCCCTCCCACGAAGATCCTCCCGCCGTCACGTCTACCTACAGAGCCACGCTTGGGCACCATCCCGGCAGACGGGAGGGAGGACACAAGAGACGGGGGCGGCAATTCAGAGCCGAGCGGTCGCGTGTGCGCCGCGGACCCCGTGAGCCACACCCCCGTCCCGCTCGACGACAAGGCGCGCATCCGCGAGCGCATGGGGGGACGCGAAGAGGATCCAGGACGGCAACCCCCGCGCCCTCCTGGACAGGGTGCGCGACCTGCGCATCGACATCGTGATCACCGGCGGCCGCCACATCGACCACCCGCAAGGCCCGGCTGCCCTTCCTGGACATCCACCAGGAGCGCGACTTCGGCTACGCCGGCATGGAAGACCTCGCCCGCCGGCTCGCCCGCACCCTCGAAAGCTCCATCTGGCCCGCCGTCCGCCGCCCCGCCACCCTTGCAGGGGGTGCTCCGTCGAGACCGTCTCCATCCTCCCTCGCGCCGTCGCAAGCCCCGACTCCGCAGGCCGGCGGTTGGGCTGCCTGTGCCGGAATGGTGCGACTTTGGCATGGAACGGCTCGATTCGCAGGTTACGATTAGCCGACTGGATCGTGGAGTGTCGCGAGTCGAGGTGGTGAATTTTCACCGTCTAAAAATGAGACGGTCGGTGTCTCACGCGAAGGTAGGGATTTCAATGGGTTGTAGTCTTCATATGGATCTGGTGGTCGGATTTTTTACAGATAGAAACACAATGAAATCCGTTGTGTTCTGCATCCATCCGATTTTATTGGATCTGTCCAGCAGGCTCGGAACTTGCTAGAAGAGATCTGGTGCGATGGTTGGGCCGAGAGTGTGGTGAGGGGTGGACCCGGCGAAGGGGTGGGAGAGGGCCATGGTGAGGGCAGGGTTGGGGGTGTTTGCGGCGTTTCTGGCGATGGGCGTGGTCGTGGGCACCGCGCTGCCGGCTCCGGCCCAGGAGCTGCCGCTGTCGGTGTCGCCGTCGGTGGTGGCACCGGGGGAGACGGTGACGGTTTCCGGTGAGGGCTTCCCGCTTTCGGCTGCCACGACTTGTCTTGGAGGCCGAATCGCACAGACAGCCCGGACACCCTCGCTAGGGTTTACGGCGTAGCAACGTCGGGCAGCCCCAC
>DASWHD010000075.1:0-10045 GCA_036393335.1 bacterium | reverse complement strand
ATTCGCGTCCATTCGCGGTTCGCTCCTCTGGTAATGGGCGTTTACCGCCGGGGGCGCAGAGGTACGACGAGGGGTGTGCGTCGTCCTTCGCGTTCGTCGGCGGTGAGAATGGTGGGGTCGATTGCCTGCGAAAGTTTGGGGACCACGAAGGACACGAAGGGAATGTGTCTCCATGGTCCTACGCCGAACATCTCAACCGACATGGTGATCTTCATGCGTCTCGTGGGGAAGGACCGTTCCTGATCGAGATGGATGCCCGCGGGGGATGGCAGTGAGAACGGCCGGTCTACATCGCGTGCTTGGCGTCGTGATCTTGGCGGCAGCCCTTCCTGGCTGCTCCCTGGTACGCCTCTGGGGTGAGCATCTGGACAAGGAGAGCCAGGCGTTCGTGGACACGGCGATTCCGGCGGTGGTCGGGGAGTGGGAGGTGAACGAGCTGGTGAAGCGGGGCAACGAGGAGCTGCGGAGCCACGCCAGTCGGGAGCCGCTCGACGACCTGTTTTTCGCCTACCGGCGGCTGGGCCGGCTCACGGAGTACAGGGGTTCCGAGGGCGCGGCGACGGTGAGTTTGAACACCCAGGAGGGGATGGTGGTCACCGCCCGGTACCTTGCGGCGGCCACCTTCGAGAACGGTGACGCCACCATCACCGCACTCCTCGTCCGGCGCGGAGGGGAGTGGGAGATCGCGGCGTTTCACGTGGCCTCGCCGGTGCTGGAGGCCGGCTCCCGGCCGAGCGAGCCGGAGGCCGCCATTGCAGAGGCATCGTCGGCGACCCTCGAAGAGCGGGTCGGAGCGCTGCTGGCGGGGGATGAGATCCACCTGCGTGAGGGGGTGGAGGCGGTCTTCGCCCTGGCGCAGGTCCGGGCGGAGGAGGGGGCGATCGACGAGGCGATTCGCCTCTACCGGCGGGCGCTGGGGGTGGACGCCGGCAATCTCGCGGCGCAGCTACGGTTGGCGACCCTCTTGCGGGATGCGGGAGACGACAAGGGTGCGGCAGACAAGGCGCGGCTGGTGCAGGGGCGGGCGGAGGAGGAGGGGCTGATCGGCGAGGCGGAGGGGTTGCTTGCCGCCCTGGGCGAGAAACCCACGCCGGCGGCCCAACCAGTCGCGACAACGCCCAACCTCGCGATCACCCTCGTCCCGCTAGGCGAGCCGACTGATCGGTTGCTGCGCGAGGTCCGTGATGTGCTGCAGGAACGGACTGGGATCGCTTTTGAGATCGCCGACCGGAAGATGGCCCTGGGGGAGCCGGACCGGACGTGGGCGCAGCGCTACCTTGCGGACTTCCGCGAGCGGCTGGACCAGCACTTCACCGCGACCCAGGTCGAGTCGTTGCGAGCGGAGCTCGGTCTCGAAGAGGGCGACCTCGCGGCGGAGGCCAACCAGGCGCGACTCATCCGCCTGGCCCTGGGCAAGATGGGGGCGGACGGTGCAGAGGCCCAGCGGCAATTCGATGCCGACCTCCGCACGGCGCGGGAGCACGTGCAATACGATGTCAGCCGGCTCATCTGGGCGCTGCGCTATCACATGCCCCTGGAGCCTTCCAAGGCCCACCGGGGGGTCCTGGCGATCACGGAGCAGGACCTCTACGACAACGACATCGGCTTTCTCTTTGGCTCCGCGGCGCCACGGTACGGCGTCATCTCCTACGCCCGGTTTGTCGCTCACGCTCCGCATGAGCGGCAAGACCGGCCGCGGGTGGTCGAACGGACGGTAAAGCAGGCGCTCTCCAGCGTGATGTTTCTTCTCGGCCATCCCCGGTGCCAGAACCCCACCTGCGTGCGGGCCTATCCCCACTCCGTGCTCGAGCACGACGCCAAGCCGAGCGAGTACTGTGCTGAATGCCGGCAGTGGCTAGCGGCCTACAAGGAACGGGTGGCAGCCAACCCTCAGGCGGGAGAGGCGGAGCTGAAGCGTGGCCATGTCCTGTGGGAGGAGAGACGGCTTGAGGAGGCTGCGGTGGCGTATCGCGAGGCGATCGCCCTTAGCCCGAACCGGCTTGCAGCCCACTACCACCTCGGCAGCGCTCTCAAGGCCCTGGGTGACCTGCCGGGGGCGATTGATGCCTTCCAGAACGCGATCGCGATCGAGCCGCGTTGGTATCTGGCCCACCGGAGCCTGGGCGTCACTTACGGTGCGCAGGGAGAATACGAGCGCGCCATCCGCTCGTTGCGGACCGCGGTGGAGCTCAAGCCCGATGACCCGGTGGCTCACAACGACCTGGGCTACAGCTACTACCGGGCGCAGCGGCTCGCGGAGGCGATCCCCGAACTGCGGCGGGCCATCGACCTCGACCCGAGCCTGGCGCTCGCCCACTACAACTTGGCCTTGACCTATTACGCCGCCAAGGACCTTGCGGCGGCGGCGGACCACTGCAACCGGGCGATCGCCCTCGGCTACCGGGCCGATCCGCGGTTTGTCGCGGCGGTGAATGGCAACCACCCGGGCGCGGTGGCGCCGGGACACGAAGGGTAAGGGAGGCACCATGAAAGCGTTTTGGGGAGTTTTGTTGCTCGTGGGGTCGGGCTGGTGGGTGGCCGCGGCCCAGGCGGCGGTGGTCCTCGACTACGCCTATGACGACCTCAACCGCCTGGAGAGCGTCGCCCGCTCGGATGGCGCGGAGGTGGGATATGCCTACGACGAGGTGGGGAACATCACGGCGCGGGCGTCGACCGCCGCCAGCGCCGACAGCGACGGCGACGGGGTCTCGGACGCCACGGATAACTGCACCCTGGACGCCAATGCCAGTCAACTCGATGTGGATGGCGACGGCATCGGCAATGCATGTGACTGCGATTTCAACCAGGACGACTTCTGCGGCGGGCCCGACTACACCCTGTTCATCGGCTGCTTCAACGCCCCCGCCGGTGAGGATCCCACCTGCCAGGCGGCGGACATGAACGGCGACGGCTTCGTCGGGGGTCCGGACTTCACCCTATTTATCGCCGGCTTCAACGGTCCCCCGGGGCCGGCCGCGCCGTGAGCACATGCGTCACCGCAGAGACGCCGAGGGCGCGGAGGAACGAGGGGTTGTGCGACGCATCGCGCCTCAACCGACGCGAAGGCGGGGGAAGGCTCCGTGAGAGGGTCGGTGCTCGCCGTGATGGAGTAAGCACGACCCTCAGCGTCTCTGCGGTGAGACCTTCTCGCGGCTACGCCGCCTTGATCAGGAACGGCGCGAGAGACTGCCACACCCGCTCCGGGTGGAGGCCGGTGAGGCAGATGGGGGTGGGGAGGGGGCAGGGATCGCGATGGCCGGTCGCCTCCAGGGGCCAGCACGGGGCGCAGTCGACGGACCGGGTCACCACCACCGCGTCGCGCGGGGCGGTGCGGCGCGGGTCCGTGGGGCCGAACAGGGCGACGGTGGGGACGCCACACGCCGCGGCGACGTGCATGAGCCCCGAGTCGTTGGACAGGAAGGCGGTGCACGCGGCGATGCGCCGCGCCGTTTCGACGATCGAGAGCCCCCGCACCACCTCCAGGCGCGGCTCGGGGTCGGCGGCGATCGCCGCCGCCTCGGCCTCGTCCTCCGGCCCGGCGAACAGCCAGACCGTGAGCTCCGGAAGAGCCGCCAGGGCACGGTCGATCACGGCGCGGAAGTGGCCCGCGGGCCACCGCTTGAGGGCCATGAGCCGGGAATGGGAGCTGCCGGGGTGGACCCCGAGGACCGGGCCATTGCGCAGTACCGGGACCGCGTCCAGGTGTGGTGGCCGGTAGGGGAGGTCCGGTCCCACCAGGTTGAGATTTTGCCGGACGTCGTCCACCGCGGCCACCGGCACCCGCTGGGTGTACGCACCGGGCACGTGCAGTGGCCGCCGTAGGGGGTAGGCGTGGCCCACCCGCCGGCGCGCGGCGATGAGCCGGGTGACTGCCTCGAACCGCCAGTCGTTGGCCGGAAAGCAGGTGTACGAGAGGTCAAACCGCCGCCGCCGCAGGCGCCACAGGTCGGGCCGAGTGAACGGGGCGATCTCGTGCACCGCCGGGTGGTCCGCCAGCAGGGCGCCGTGGCTCTGGGTGCGGACCAGGAGGGTGATGCGGGCGCCCGGGTAGCGCCCACGGCAGGCCGCAAGGGCCGGCTCGGCAAGCAACACGTTCCCCAACCCTTGGAGGGCGATAAAGAGGATCGAGCGAGGGGATCGCTGAGCCACGTTCAGGAGAGCCTCGGCCGAGATCACCAGCCCCTGGATGGCGCTGGGTCAGGCTCAGCCATTCACAAAATTACATCTATCTTTCAATTACTTACAAGTCTCAGGATCAACCTGGCCGAATTGAACTATCGTGCGGCAGACACTAGCATGGCGCCACGCAGTCCGCCCCACCGCATCCATGAGCCCACCCCCACAGCCTCCCTTCGTTCATCTCCACACCCACACCCAGTACTCGCTCCTCGATGGGGCGATGAAGGTGGGGGAAATGTGCGCCCGGGCGGCGCAGTACGGCATGCCGGCGGTGGCGATGACCGACCACGGGAATCTCTTCGGGGCGGTGGACTTCTTCCTCACTGCCAAGAAACACGGCGTCCAGCCGATCATCGGCTGCGAGGTCTACCTCTCCCCCACCGGCCACCAGGACAAGCGCCACCACGTCGGCCTGCCGAAGACCTACCACCTGATCCTCCTGGCCACCAACGAGCACGGCTACCGCAACCTCCTCTCCCTGGTCACCACCGGCTACCTCGAGGGGTTCTACTACAAGCCGCGCATCGATATGGAGCTTCTCGCCCTCCACGCCGAGGGGCTGATCGCCCTGTCCTCCTGCCTCGCCGGCGAGGTCCCGCGCCACCTGCGCAACGGCGACCGTGAAGCGGCGCGCCGCGCGGCGGCCGAGTACCGCCACATCCTGGGAGACGATAACTTCTTCCTGGAGATCCAGCGCACCGGCACACCGGGCCAGGAAGAGGTGAACGCCGGCCTGGTGGAGATCGGCCGCGAGCTGGGGATCCCCCTGGTGGCGACCAACAACGTCCACTACCTGGAGCAGTCCAAGGCGGCGGCCCACGACATCCTCATGTGCCTCCAGGGACAGACGACGCAGGCCAATCCCAACCGCTGGCGCTACGACACCGACCAGCTCTACTTCCGCTCCGGGGAGGAGATGGCCGCGTTGTTCACCGACCTGCCGGAGGCGATCGCCAACACCCTGCGCATCGCCGAGCGCTGCCACTTCCAGCTCGACACCTCCCACACCTATCTGCCGTCGTTCGACATCCCCGAGGGGTATGCGCACCCCATCGACTACCTGCGCCACCTCGCCCGGGAGGGGCTCGAACAGCGCCTGGCGAGCCGCCCCCCCCAATGCCACCCCCGTACCACCTACGAGGAGCGGCTGGCCACCGAGCTGTCCATCATCGAGGAGATGGGCTTCCCCGGCTACTTCCTGATCGTTTGGGATTTCACCCGCTACGCCCGCGACCACGCCATCCCGGTGGGGCCGGGGCGCGGCTCGGCGGCCGGCTCCCTGGTCGCCTACTCCCTGGGCATCACCGACCTCGACCCCCTGCCCTACAACCTGCTGTTCGAGCGCTTCCTCAACCCGGAGCGGGTCTCCATGCCGGACATCGACATGGACTTCTGCATGGACCGGCGCGGCGAGGTGATCGACTACGTCACCCGCAAGTACTCGGTGGACAAGGGATACGGCCGCGAGGCGGTGGCGCAGATCATCACCTTCGGCACCCTCCAGGCGCGCGCCATCATCCGCGACGTGGGGCGGGTCCTGGAGATCCCGTACGCGGAGTGCGACCGCCTCGCCAAGCTGATACCCAACGAGCTGGGCATCACCCTGGAGCAGGCCCTCAAACAGGAGCCCCGCCTGCGCGAGCTGGCGGAGAAGGACGAGCGCATTCGCGAGGTGTTGCGCTACGCGCGCGACCTCGAAGGGCTCAACCGCCACGCCTCCACTCACGCCGCCGGGGTGGTGATCGGCGACGGCCCCCTGCGCGACCACGCGCCCCTCTTCCAGACCCCGGAAGGGGACGTGGTCACCCAGTTCGACAAGAAATTCGTGGAGAAGGTCGGGCTGGTGAAGTTCGACTTCCTCGGCCTGAAGACCCTGACGGTCCTCGACCGGGCGGTGACCCTCGCCAACCAGGTGCGCAGCGAGCGGGGCGAGGCGCCCCTGGTGCTCGCCGCGCTGCCCCAGGACGACGCCGCGACCTACGACCTGCTGTGCAAGGGCGACACCACCGGCGTCTTCCAGCTCGAGTCCGGCGGCATGCGCGAGCTGATCGTGAAGCTCAAGCCACGCTGCTTCGAGGACATCATCGCCCTGGTCGCCCTCTACCGCCCCGGGCCGCTCGGCTCGGGCATGGTGGACGACTTCATCGAGTGCAAGCACGGGCGCAGAGAGATCCGCTACCTGCTGCCGGAGCTGGAGCCGATCCTCAAGGACACCTACGGCCTGATCCTCTATCAGGAGCAGGTGATGCAGATCGCCGCCACCCTGGCGGGCTTCTCCATGGGCGCCGCCGACCTCCTGCGCCGCGCCATGGGCAAGAAGGACCAGGCGGAGATGGACCGCCAGCGCGACCGGTTCGTGGACGGTGCGGTGGCGCGCGGCGTGGCCCGGGGCAAGGCCGAGGAGATCTTCCGTCTGATGGCGGAGTTCGCCAAGTACGGCTTCAACAAGTCGCACTCGGCGGCCTACGCCCTGATCTCCTACCAGACCGCGTTCCTCAAGGCGCACCACCCGGTCGCGTTCATGGCCGCGATCATCTCCAGCGACATGGACCACACGGACAAGGTGGTGAAGTACGTCCACCACTGCCGCGTGACCGGCATCCAGGTCCTGCCGCCGGACGTGAACCAGTCGACCGCCGCGTTCAAGGTGGAGGGGCGCGCCATCCGCTTCGGTCTGGCGGCGGTGAAGAACGTCGGCTCCGAGGCGATCGGGGCGGTGGCCACGGCACGCGAGGCGGGCGGGTCGTTCACCAGCCTGGTCGACTTCTGCCAGCGCATCGCGGCGGTGAAGCCCAACCGGCGCATGCTCGAGGCCCTGGTGAAGTGCGGGGCCTTCGACTCCTTGCACTCCAACCGCGCGCAACTCATGACGCACATCGACCAGGCCCTGGCGGCCGCCAACCAGATGGCCCATGAGGCCGCGTCGGGTCAGGAGTCGCTCCTCGATTCCCTCGAAGTGGAGACCACCGACCTCCTCGGTTCGATGGAGCCGGTGGCGCCGTGGCCCGAGCGCCTCAAGCTGGAGCACGAGAAAGAGGCCCTCGGCTTCTACGTCACCGGCCACCCCCTGACCCGCTTCCAGGACGAGATCCGGCGCTACGCCACCGCCGACATCGCCACCCTCCACACCTGGAAGGAGGAGGGCCAGGCGACGGTGATCGGCCTGATCCAGAGCGTCACCACCAAGGTGAACAAGTCCGGTGAACGGTTCGCCATCCTCACGGTGGAAGACATGACCGGCCTCATCGAGGCGGCGCTCTTCGCGCGCCTCTACAAGGAGGTGGAGCATCTCCTGGAGAGCCGCGACCCGGTGGTGATCACCGGCCGGGTGCAGGTGGGCGACCGCGGCACCTCTTTGCGCGCGGACAACCTCCTGCCCCTCGCCCACCACCGCGCCCAGGTCTCCACGGCGGCGGAGATCGTCCTGCGCCCCAGCCGCCAGAAGAAGGAGGATTATCAGGTGCTGCGCCAGATCCTCAGCCAGCACCCGGGCGACTGCCCGGTCTTCCTCCAGCTCGACCTGCCCGGCGGCGACCGGGTGAAGATCCGCACCGCCCCCACCTACTCCATTCAACCCAGCGACGAGGTCCTCGCCGAGCTGGAGCAGGAGCTGGGCGACGCCATCTCGGTGGGGTTTCGCTAGCTTCATAGCTGTCAGCTCTCAGCGATCAGCTTTCAGCGGTGGGCACCCTCCCCCTCCGGGGGAGGGCCGGGGTGGGGGTGGTCGGCACCACCGCCACGCTCGTACAGCCGACTCGCTGCCTGGTCCACACGCCCTCCCCCCAGCCCCCTCCCGGAGGGAGGGGGAGTTGATGGCTGAAAGCTGACCGCCGACATCTGTCCCCCCCACAGTTGCCGCCTTGGAACCGTTCCGACAACATGAGGGCCCATGGCCGACCACCCTAAGCAGGACGCCCTGTCCACCCTGGAGGCCCACATCCACAAGCTGCGCCTCCTACACGAGGAGGAGGGGCTCGACCTCACCGCCGAGCTCAAGGAGCTGGAGGATAAGTACGGCAACCTGCGCCGCGTCGCCGACCAGCAGCTCTCGCCATGGGATACGGCACGCTTCGCCCGCCACCCGAAACGGCCCTACGCCCTGGACTACATCGCCCGCCTCACCGACGACTTCCAGCAGTTGGCCGGCGACCGCGCCTTCGGTGACGATCCTGCCCTGGTGGGCGGCCTCGGGCGCATCGGCAAACAGGGGTTGATGTTGCTGGGCCACCAGAAGGGCCGCACCACCAAGGAGAACATCCACCGCAACTTCGGCATGCCCAAGCCGGAGGGGTACCGCAAGGCGATCCGCCTGATGCACATGGCAGCCAAATTTCGCCTGCCGCTGGTCACCTTCGTCGACACGCCGGGCGCCTTTCCCGGCCTCGATGCGGAACAGCGCGGCCAGGCCCAGGCGATCGCCGAATGCCAGCGGGTGATGTCACGCCTGCCGGTGCCGGTGGTCACGGTGATCACCGGCGAGGGCGGCTCCGGCGGCGCCCTGGCCATCGCCGTCGCCAACCGCGTCTACATGCTCCAGCACTCGATCTACTCGGTCATCTCTCCCGAAGGGTGCGCCGCGATCCTGTGGAAGGACGCCGGCAAGGCGGAGATCGCCGCCACGTCCTTGAAGCTCACGGCCCGCGACCTGTATGGCTTCGGCGTCATCGACGGCGTCATCGAGGAGCCACCCGGCGGCGCCCATACCCACCCGGAGATGACCACCGCCCGGGTCGCGGAGAGCGTCAGGGATGCCCTCGCCGAGCTACAACGTGAAAGCCCCGAGGCGCTCATCGACCAGCGCTACGCCAAGTTCCGGGCGATGGGCAAGCTGGCGTAGAAAGCCCTCAGCGATCAGCGATCAGCAAACCTCCCCCTCCCTCCGGGAGGGGGTTGGGGGGAGGGCGTGTGGCCAGGTAGTTCCTCGAGTGTACGAGCGTAGCAGTGGCTCCCACCGCCCCCACCCCAGCCCTCCCCCGGTGGGGGAGGGGGCCATCGCTGAAGGCTGATCGCTGACCGCTTGCCGAATCAGGCATCTCCGACCGGGCTAGCACCGCCTCCCGGCCTACCGCGTCCGCACTCATACCCGCCCCATGCCCTCGCCCGCCGACCTGTGTCGCCGCTTCGGCCTGCGGCCAGACAAGCGGATCGGCCAGCACTTCCTGGCCGACGCGAGTGTCGTGCAGACCCTCCTCGACCGCGCCGGCCTCCGCCCCACCGACCGCGTGGTGGAGATCGGGCCGGGGCTCGGGGTGATGACCCTGCCCCTGGCGCAGCGGGTCTCCGCGGTCACCGCCATCGAGGTCGATCCCCGCCTCGTGGACTTCCTGCGCCAGCAGCTCCCCGCCGGCGCGCCGGTCGACGTGGTGGAGGAGGACGCCCTGCGCTTCGACTACCATACCCTGCCGGCGCCTCCCTATCGGCTGGTGGCCAACCTCCCGTACCACATCACCTCGCCCCTCTTGCTCCACCTCCTCGACCACGGCGCCTGCTTCACCGACCTGACCGTGATGGTGCAGCGCGAGGTTGCCGACCGGCTCCTGGCCACGCCGGGAGAGAAGGACTTCGGCCGCCTGACCCTGCGCGTCACCTACACCGCCGAGGTGGAACCTCTCCTCCATGTGCCCCGCGACGCCTTCTACCCGCCGCCGCAGGTCGACTCCACGGTGGTGCGCCTGCGCCTGCGCGCGGCCCCCCTCGTGGAGGTGGCCGACGCCAGGGCCCTCTTCGCCCTCATCCAGCGCGGCTACCACTCCCGCCGCAAGACCCTCGCCAACAACCTCAAGGGCGTGCCCGGCCTCGCCCCGGAAGCTCTGACCGCCTGCCTCGCAGGGCTCGGCCACCCGGCCGACGTGCGTGCGGAACGGCT
>DASWHD010000074.1:0-8524 GCA_036393335.1 bacterium | reverse complement strand
CCCGCCGTGGCCCAGACGGTGGCGGACGACCTCGACCGGCGCATCGCCGCCCAGCTCGACGAGGTGTTCGCCCATCCGGTCTTCCGGCGGCTGGAGGCGACCTGGCGGGGCATCGCCTTCCTGGTGCGGCGCGCCGACCTGCGCGAGCCGATCCGCATCGAGTGCCTGCACGCCCCGCGCGCGGCCCTGGCGGAGACCCTGCGCGCCGAGGTGGTGGCGCCGGTGGCGCGCGGCGAGGCGGCGGTCGCGCCCGGGCTGATCGTCGTCGACCACGCCTTCGACGCGACGCTGCCGGACCTCCAAGAGCTGGAGACCCTCGCCTCCCTCGGCGAGGAGGCGCAGGCACCGGTGATCGCCAATGCCGACCACGCCTTCTTCCAGGTGGACGGCGCCGCGGGGTTCGATGCCATCCCCTCCCTCGATCTCCACTTGGGCGGCGACGCCTTCATCAAGTGGCACGCCCTGCGCGCCAAGGAGGTGAGTCGCTGGCTGGCGGTCGCCTACAACCGCTTCGCCCTGCGCGCCCCCTACGGGGACGAGCAGAGCCCGACCCGCGGCTTCGCCTATCGCGAGGGGCGGGACGCGGGCGTCACCGCCCTGTGGGGTGGCCCGGCGTGGCTGGTGGCGGTGGCCGCGTGCCAAGCGTTCGCCGCCACCGGCTGGGCGGGGCGGCTCGAGGGCGAGATCGACGGTCTGCCTCTGGTGGGCCCGGTGGAGCGCGGCAGCGCCGTGGAGGCGGCGATCGGCCCGGAGCGCCTCATGACCCTGGCGAGCCATGGGATCGTCGCCCCCGCCGCGTCACCCGGCCGGGACGTGGTACGCCTCGCCGCGTTGCCGACGGTGCACCAGCCGGCCCATACCCGAGACGAGACGGCGAACGCCACCGCCCGCGCCCGGGCCGCCCTCGGCTACCAGCTCGTGGTGGCGCAGTTCGCCCGCTGCCTCTATGACCTGCTCCCGCGTTGCGCCGCCGACCGCCCGGATACGGCGATCGAGGCAGAAGCAACGCGCTTCCTGGCGGCGCTCCTCGGCCTGCGGCTGGGCGACGACGGAGTCAAGGTCACGGTCGGCCCGCACCCGGACCGGGTTGACCGCCGCCTGCTGCGCGTCGCGGTGCGCCCACCCGCGGCGGTCCTCGCTAGCCGCGCGCCGATCGAGATGGCGGTGCCGATCCCGGGGTGAGGCGCAGCGCTCGGGGATGGGCTCTTGCCGCAGATTTCGCAGAGGGGTCGCAGATTGAGGTGGTCGTTCCCGTTGCGGTTTCCCACCCTGTAGGGGCATGGCATGCCGTGCCCCTACAATGTTGAGCAGCGCCCGCTCTGCGATGGGCAGGCGGCGGATCGCCCTTCGGGCATCCGCCTTACGGTCCATCGATCCGTCTGCGAAAATCGGTGAAATCTGCGGCAAAAAACGGGCCGGCAGTCAGCGTGGCCCACGTCGCCGCCCCTTCTCTGTGGTCTCTGTATTCGTCTGTGGTTCCCCCCGTTCTCCGTATCTCTGCGGCGGCGGTCGGTCATCCGCTATCGGAGGGTGCGGTTTTCATCAGCGCGCGAAACTCCGTGTACGAAGGGGCGCGGATCAGCTTCTCGCGGAGGGATCGGTCCGCCAACCGTTGTGCGATGTCGGCCAGGATCTCGAGTTGCACCGAGACATCGCGGGCGGGAGTCAACAACAGGAACACCATGCGCGACTTCTCCCCGTCTGGGGCGTCGAAGTCGATGCCGTCGCGGCTCAGACCGACGCCGACGACGGAACCGTCCAGCTCGTCGATGCGCGCATGGGGGACGGCCACCTCGTAGCCCAGGGCCGTGGAACCGAGCAGCTCGCGGGCAATCACGGCATCGCCGGTGCGGTCCGGATCGATTTTCACGCCGGGGCAAACCGCCGCGCACAGCTCGCGGATGGCGCCATCCCTGTCGTTCGCCGTGAGGGATCCCAGGAACGTCTTGCCGGTCATGAAGTCGACCACCCGACGTTTGACACGGGGACGGAGGATGCGCTGCAACAACGGCCCACTGATGAGCGAGGTAAAGAGCGCCATGACGACGAGTGCAACGAACAGCTCGGTGCCGATGAGGCCGAACCGGAGCCCGAGCAGACCCAGGATGATTTCCATGGCGCCCCGGGCATTCAACCCGGCGGCCGCGGCCCAAGTCTCGCGCCGCGACAGACCTCCGAGTCGTCCGCCGATGAGGCACCCCAAGCCTTTGCCGAGGCAGGCGATGAGGGTCACCGCGAGGACGAGCCCGACGTCGAAGTGCGCCACGAAGTCCGCTCCGAGCCCGATGCTCGCAAAAAACAGCGGCGCGAAGATGAAGGACACGAAGTCGTTCAGGGTCTGCCGGGTCTGTTGCCGCAAATGCGGTGAGTCACCGAACGCGACCCCCACGATGAAGGATCCGAAAATGGCGTGGATGCCGATCGCTTCGGTGAAAGCGGCACCGAACAAGGCCACGGTGGCAGCGAGGACCAGAACGCTTCTGGCCCCGGCGGCGTAGGCCTGGACGAAGGGTAAGAGGCGGTTGAACGCCCATCGCCCTCCGGCCAGCATGACTACCCAATAGCCGATAGTCGCCGCGATGGTGAAGTAGATGCTGGTGTCCGACTGGTCCAGGAGTCCCAGGATGACGGCGAAGATGACCCAGCCGGCAAGGTCGCTGCACACCGCGGCGGCCATGATCAAGACGCCCAGATCACTCTTGTAAATGTGCAGATCCATCAGGGTCTTGGCGATGACGGGCAGCGCCGTGATCGACAGGGCCGTGGCGAAGAAGAGTGCGAATAGCGACAACTCGGCGTCCGGTTCCATGCCGAACAGCTCGGGGGCGAGCCACGCGGCGACCAAGCCGATCGTGAAGGGCACGGCAATTCCGGTGATGGACAACGAGATGGCCGCGCGGCCTTGCTTGATCGCCGCCGAGAGATCGACCTCCATTCCTGCGACGAGGAGAAATAGCACGAGCGCCAGATTCGTGATGCCGCTCAGGGACAGGGCGATCGGTCCATCCGGGGGAAAGAGATACGCGAAGGCGCTCGGCGAGACGCGACCGAGCACCGTCGGTCCGAGGACGATGCCGGCGACAATCTCGCCCACGACCGCCGGCTGACGAAAGCGCGCCGCCACTTCGCCGAAGATCCATGCCACGGCGAGCAGCGTGCCGAGGGTGAGGAACAGGGAGACGATGTGGTCGGGGTTGAGTTGTGCCATGGTGGCGACCTTCCCGTACCTGCTTATGCGATCACTGACCGGCCAGCACTTTTTCGGTAATGGGAGCGAGGGCCGCTGGAATCCTTAGCCCGCATTTCTCACCAGGGATCGTGGCGAGACCGTGCAAACGCCCGTAGATCCTGGCTGGCCCGCGGTAGGAGCCGAATCCCTTCGGCGCCCCAGGCCCGAAGGGTCTGGAGCGTGGATCGCCGGTGAAACCGGCTCCTACCCCTGTCGAGAACTCGGACGAGGACCCGGCCAGGAGATGCGGGCAGTGGTGGGGGGGGTAGCAGAGTCATGGGGAGAGATGCGCGTTAGAGTCCGCAAACCCCTCTGCGAAAATCTGCGCAATCTGTGGCTGAAAACGGCCTGAAGCCTCGTTCGTTGCCAGGGTCACGTCGCCATCCCCCGCTGCATCGCTGCCACCAGGTCGCGTAGCAGGGGCTCCGCCGGCCAGGCGAGGTGGTCGAGGTCGGGATGGTCCGCAACCCAGCGTGGCGCGAGGCTGAGGGGGAGGAGCCGGGGTGCCGGTCGCTCGTAGAGGTGGGCGTGGGCGCGGGCCAGGACCTCCGACAGGCGTAACGGGCTGCGGATGCCGGCGACGGCGTTGGTGAACGGTTCGCGGCACAGGGCCGGCGGGGAGCTGACGTTGATCTCGCGGCAGATCGACGGGCGATCGCGGTGGATGGAGCAGCTCTCCTCCTCCAGGAAGGGGCAGGCGAGCCGGAGGTCGAAGTAGTCACGGGCCGTGGCGACGGCATCGTCCGCCACCGGCGTCTGGAGGCGGGCGAGAAGCTCCGGGTGCTGGTCCAGCGTGGCGGCCGCGCCGGCGAATCGTGCCTGGACCCGGAGGCGGTGGTCCGGTGCCAGGCCCGTGAGGGTGGCGGTGATGGCAAACGCCTCCGGTACCGAGACCGCCGCGAGCTGCCGGCAGCAGGCGCCGCAGCCCGGGCCGCAGGTCGTCGCATGGCCATCATCCGCGGCACGGCGCAACGCCTGGCCGACGATCTGGGTGTCGATCTGCAGGAGCAGCGGCACCACCTCGGAGAGGCGCAGGGGCCGATCCGGCAGGGGCAGGGTGGCGCGCAGCCGCCCGTGGGGCGTGGTCAGGTCCAGGGGAAAGGCGAGGGTAGAGGCCACGTGCGGTGGGGATGGCGGTTCAGCCCGCATTGCTCACCCGTTGTCATGCCGCGCCGCGGCACGGGTCGAGGAGGAACAAGGGGTTGGGGATTGGGGGGTGTGGGGAAGGATGAGAGAGGGCGAGGGATCCGCTGGCCGCGCAGCGGTCAGCCGTTCCCCCGGCCCCCACCCCTCATCCCCCATGCCAGGTTTTCCAAGGCGCTCTGTTCCGGTTTTCGGAGCAGATTCATGGTAAGTAATGCGCGCTACTCCGCGAGGTTGCCCAGCTCGGGGTAGCGCTTCAGCTTCTCGTAGAGGGTCGAGGTGGCGATGCCGAGCGAGGCCGCGGCCGCACGCCGTTGGCCCTTGGCGGCCTTGAGATGCGCCTCGATGGCGAGGCGCTCCACCTCCTGCAACGGTAGATGGGCGAGGTCGAACAGGTCCGCGGGCGCCGCCGCGCGACGCAGGAAGGAAAAGTCCTCCGGGCCGAGCTGCGGTGCGTCGCTCAGGAGCTGGGCGCGGGACAGGGCGTTGCGCAGCTCGCGTACGTTGCCCAGCCAGTCGTAGCGGCGCAGCACCGCCATCGCCTCGGGCGTCACCGCCGGCGGTTGGGAGCCGGCCGCGGCGTCGCGGCGCAGCAGGTGGTCGACCAGGGTCGGGAGGTCGTCGAGGCGCTGGCGCAGGGGCGGGAGCTCCACCGGCGCCACGTAGAGGCGGAAAAAGAGATCCTGGCGGAAGCGGCCGTCCTTCACCTCGTTGACCAGGTTGCGGTTGGTGGCGGCGACGATGCGGAAGTCGGAGTGCAGCTCGCGGTTACCGCCGACCCGCTTGAAGGTGCGCTCCTCCAGCACGCGCAGCAGGGTCGACTGGACGCTCGGCGGCAGCTCCCCGATCTCGTCGAGAAAGATCGTGCCGCCGTTGGCGTCGGCGAAGGCGCCGTCGCGGGTCGCCACGGCGTGAGTGAAGGCGCCCTTCTCGTGGCCGAACAGCTCACTCTCGATCAGCTCCTCGGGGATGGCGCCGCAGTTCACCACCACCAGCGGGCGCGCGTGACGCGGGCTGGCGTCGTGGATGGCGCGGGCCGCCAGCTCCTTGCCGGTGCCGGTCTCGCCGGAGATGAGGACCGGGGCGTCGGTGTTGGCGATCCGTCCCAGGAGCCGGTAGAGCTCGCGCATCTGCGGGCTCCCCCCCACCATGCCGTGGAACAGGGGCGGCCCACCCGCCGTGGGGCCGGCCTGGCGCCGGGCGACGAGGCGCAGCTCGGTATTGCCCAGGCGCAGCCGGACGCCGGGGGTGAGCAGGGCCTCCAGCACCTGCACCCCGTTGACGAAGGTGCCGTTGGTGGAGACGAGGTCACGCACGAAGAGCAGATCGTCGCGGTACTCCACCCGGCAGTGGTGGCGGGAGACGGTGGGGTCGGAGAGGATGACGTCGCAGTCCTGCGCCACGCCGAGGGTGAGGGGGCGGCGCACCACCGGCCAGCGGCGTCCGCCGGGTTCTTCGAGGTGCAGGGGCGCGGATGCCCCGCCGGCGCGGGCCGCGACCTCGTGGGCCTGGGCGATATGGGTGGGGGCGAAGACGGTGTGCAGGGTCGAGCCGCGGCCGCCGGTGCGCACCACGAGCTGGTGCCGGCCGAGGTCGACACAGGTGCCGTCGAGGAGCTTCACCTCGTCGACCAACGCGTCGCCGTGGGCGAGCTTGCGCCCGCCGAGGAGTCGCAGGCTCCAGGTGCCGTCGTCGTCCGGCTCCACCACGGCGTGCCGCGTGGCGAGGCCCGGGTCGTCGAGGGCGATCTCCGCCTTTTCCCCGCGTCCGATGGTGAAGGCGCGATCCTGTAACGCGTGCCGCGCGACCAGCGCCTGGTCGCGGTAGATCAGGAGGAGGAGGGACATGGCATGGGACGGCGAGGCGGTTCACCGGCATTAGACACCGGTGAGAGAGGGGGGTCTAGCGACGCACGGGTGCCTCCGCCCGCTCCTTCTCCCCTGCCTCTCGGGGTGACGCGGATCGCCTGGCCGCAAAGGCTCCGGCTGAGCGGATAGGCGTTGCGGGCGGCGCCGCGCCGCGGGAGGGAATCCGGCGGCGGTCCAGGTTGACTGTATCGGGGGCGGCAGCGTACTTATCGCCCGCGCATCGCGCCGTGTGCCGGTGGGCGAGGGCCGTGCAACACAATAGGGACGTCATCGGGAGCAGATCCCGAGAGGGGGAAAGATGGAAGGCTGGCTACGGCGGCGGGGCCGTCGCGGAGTGGCGGTGGATTGTATCGGCCACAGGTCGCAAGGGCACATGGGCCGCGCGACCACGGGCAGTACGCGTGGGTGGGGGAGCGCATTTCCCGGCACGCTGGCCCTCTTGCTGGTCGCGGCACTGATCGCTGCGCCGCCGGCGTTGGCGCAAAATTCGGACGTCACCCTCGACTTCGAATTCCCGCCGGGCTTCGAGGGCACCAATGTCCCGGCGAACATCGACGACGGGCATGAGGAGGAGATCGTCTTCCAGCAGGACTTCCTCGCCACGGAGTCGACCCTCCTCGGCGGCCGCGAGGAGAGCCCCGAGACGGAGGCGGCGGGAGACCAGGTGACGACCGCCGCCGGCGCCGTGAGCTTCGGGATCAACGCCACCCTGACGGAAGATTTTCAGATCTTCACCTTTCCCTTCTCTTACCGCCTCACGCCGGACCTCAAGGTCGGCCTGGCGGTCCCGATCCTGCACCGCAAGGGGGACGACGGGGAGGTGTATGGCCTCGGCGATAGCTCGTCTTCGATCGGCTTCCGTTGGGGCAACCCGCTCCAGGTGCTCGGCATCACCACCGCGTTCCTCAAGGCGCCCACCGGCAACCCGGGTATGGAGGACTCCGGCGAGTTTCTCCCCCTCGGCAGCGGCTCCTGGGATTTCGCCCTCTACCAGACCTTCATCAAACGGTTCGGCCAGTGGCGCGGGGAGATCACCGCCGGTTATCGCTGGAACACCTCCGCCGATTTCCGCGCCGACGTCGACTTCGACGACACGAACGAGAAGATCGAGCTGGAGAACGGCGACGTCTTGAACGTCATCGTCGGTGCCGACCGGGAGGTCCCTGCCGTGCCGGGGCTGGTGGCATCGCTCAAGGTCGATACCCGCCGCATCCAGGAGGCCGATCTGTCGATCAATGACACCGCCCAGCCTACCCCGGACGCCACGACGGTGATCGACGTCCTCCCCGGGGTGAAGTACTTCATCGGGCCGGGGATGCCCCTGCACCTCGGATTGCGCATCCCGGTGAACGGCGGCGGGGATCGCAAACCCGCCCTCGACCTGGGGATCATGCGCACCTTCTGATGAGCAGTACCCGCTCGCCGGGCGCCCCATCCTGCCAGCGATGAGACCGCCCGCCACAACCACTCGCAAGCCATCGCCGGGCCTCGAGGACCACCTCGCCGGCCGTCACGCCAGGAAACACGCCATGCGCTCCATTCACGCACTGTCCGTCGCCCTCCTCGTCCTGCAGGTCGCTTGCGGCGGCGGTGGCGCCACCGACCCGCAGGATGGGTCGCCTGCGACCCAGGCCACCGGCGACCCGACGGTCGGCCTGACCGTGCAGTGGCCCGCCGCGTTCGCCGCGGCCGGTGACGTTCACGCCGCGGCGATCACCCTGCCGAGCCAGGTGACCTCCCTGGTCATGACCATCCAGGTCCTCGGCGCCGGCTTCCCCGGCCGGGTCACCGACGTGACCGTGGAGCGAGTCGACGGGGTGGACGTGACCACCATCAACGGCGTGGTCGATGACTCCGGCCTCGCCGGGGTGACGATCTCGGTGCCGGTGGGCGAGCCGCGGCGCGTCTTCATCACCGGCTCCGCGGAGCTCACCGGCCCGCGCACGGTCTCGTTCTCCGGCTTCGCCGACCTCACGGTCACGGCAGACCCCAACCAGACTGCCACGGTGACCTTGTTCGAGGGGAGCGGTGAAGGCCGCGTTCCGGCCTTCGAGACCGTCGACCCCACTACCCCCACCGGTCTGCACGTGGGGGAGGCGGCCGACGTCATCGTCTCCGCCGCCTTTGACGACGGCTTCGCGGTGGACCAGCCGGACGCCTCGTACACCTCGTCCGACACCGGGGTCGCCACCGTGGACGACCAGGGCCACGTGACCGTCACCGGTCCCGGCACGGCGATCATCACCATCACCGTCGGCGGCGTCGCGGTCGACGTGACGATCAC
>DASWHD010000073.1:0-7608 GCA_036393335.1 bacterium | reverse complement strand
GTCGGGGACGGTGACCAGGCGCAGGGCGTCGGGGGCGTCGCCGGCGGCCAGGACCATGCCCTCGGAGCGCACGCCGCGCAGCTTCGCGGGCTTGAGGTTGGCGACCACCACCACCCGGCGTCCCACCAGATCGGCGGCGGCGTAGGACTGGGCGATCCCCGCGACGATGGTGCGCGGCCGGGCCTCGCCGAGGTCGACGGTGAGCCTCACCAGCTTGTCCGAGTCGGGGAGCGCCGTCGCCGCCTGCACCACGCCGACCCGCAGGTCGACGCGGGTGAAGTCATCGACGGCGATCTGCCCGGTCCTCGTCTCAGGCTCGGATTGCCGCGGCCGGTTGGGCGGGGCGGCCGGTTTCTTGGCGGCCTGCGCCGTCTCGGGCGGCTCGATGCGGGGAAAGAGGGCGGGACCCGATCGCAGCCGGGTGCCGGCAACCATGCCGCCCCACGCGGGCTTCGTCAGGGGGGCGCCGCCGAGCTGATCGAGGAGCTCCCGGGCCTTGGCGGGCATCACCGGCGAGACCATGAGGGCGACGAGCCGCAGCCCCTCCAGGAGGTTGTAGAGCACGCCGTCGAGGAGGGCGCGCTGGGTGGCATCCTTGGCGAGGGCCCACGGCTCGTTCTCCACCACGTAGTGGTTGAGGCGGCCGATCACGCCCCACACGGCCTGCAAAGCAGAGTGGAAGGCGAGCTTCTCCATGTGCATGGCCCACGCAGAGAGCGCGAAATCCAAGGCGAAATCATCGGCTGTCAGGGGTGGCGCCGCGGCATTGGGTGCGGGGCAGACGCCATCGCAGTACTTGGTGGCCATGGTGAGGACGCGGCTCGCCAGGTTGCCCAGGTCGTTGGCCAGGTCGGCGTTGCTGCGCCGCACGAGGCCCTCCTCGGAGAAGTCGGCATCGAGGCCGAAGGTCGACTCGCGCAGCAGGAAGTAGCGGAACGGGTCGACGCCGTAGGTGTCGGTGACCGCGTAGGGGTCGATCACGTTGCCCACCGACTTGCTCATCTTGGCGCCGTTGATGGTCCACCAGCCGTGGGAGAAGACCTGGCGCGGCAGGGGCAGGCCGGCGGCCATCAGGAAGGTGGGCCAATAGACCGCGTGGAAGCGCAGGATGTCCTTGCCGATGATGTGCACGCTCGCCGGCCACTGGCGGGCGAAGCGCTCCCCGTCGTCGGGGTAGCCGGCGGCGGTGAGGTAGTTGACCAGGGCGTCGAACCAGACGTAGATCACGTGGCGCGGGTCGTCCGGCACCGGCACCCCCCACGAGAAGCTGGTGCGGGAGATGGAGAGGTCGCGCAGCCCCCCTTCCACGAAACGGACGATCTCGTTGCGCCGCGCCTCGGGCTGGATGAACTCCGGATGAGCGTGGAGGTGTTCCAGGAGCCTCTCCTGGTAGGCGGACATGCGGAAGAAATAGCTCTCCTCCTGCAGCCGCCGCACCGGCCGGTGGCAGTCGGGGCAACGGCCCGCGTCGTCGAGCTGCAGCTCGGTCCAGTACGACTCACACGGGGTGCAGTACCAGTCCTCGTAGCTCCCGAGGTAGATGTTGCCCTTGGCCTGCACCGTGCGGAAGAAGTGCTGCACCGCCCGGGTGTGGCGCGTCTCCGTGGTGCGGATGAAGTCGTCGTGCGAGATCTCCAGCCGCTCCCACAGCCCCTGGAAGCGCTGCACCACCCGGTCCGCGAGGTCTCGGGGCTCGACCCCCGCGGCCCGTGCCGAGGTCTCCACCTTCTGGCCATGCTCGTCCGTGCCGGTGAGGAGGAAGGTCTCCTCTCCCATCAGCCGCCAGTAGCGCGCGTAGGCGTCGGCCGCCACGGTCGTGTAGGCGTGGCCGATGTGCGGGATGTCGTTGACGTAGTAAATCGGGGTGGTGATGTAGCGCATGACGGGGCGGTCGCGGGACGGCCACCGGTCGTGCAGTGGCGCGCGGTGCGGGGTCAGGCCTCCTCCGTGGCCGTGCCGCCCTTGCCGCCACGGCGGCGCCGCCGGCGCCGGCGTTTGGATGGCGCCGCGCTCGCATCGCCCGCGGCCACCGGGGCCGCTCCCGCCGTCTCCGGCGCTGGCGGCGGGCCAGGGGCGGTAGCGCCGGGGCTCGCGATCACGGCCCGGGGCCTGGTGGCCGGCCGGGCCTCACCGGCGGCGCGGTTCTCCGCCAGGCGCAACAGCTCCTCCACGGGGATCTCCACCGTCTCGCCGTCCGCCATGCGCACCAGGGTGAGCCGCTGCACGTACTGGTGCTTGATGACCTTGCCGACCCCCGCCGGGCATTGCACGTCCGCACCGCAGCGCGGCAGCCCCTTGTTGAACTCCACGTAGCCGTCGTACTCGTAGCGCAGGCAGCACTTCAGCTTGCCGCAGCAACCGGCGAGCGTGGAGGGGTTGAGGGACAGCCCCTGCGCCTTGGCCATCTTCACCGACACCTGGTCGAACTTGCGGATGTGGCCGCTGCAACAGAGCTGGCGGCCACATGGACCGATGCCGTCGAGGACCTGCGGGCTCTCCCGGTGGCTCACCTGGCGCATCTCCACCCGGATACGGAACTGATAAGCGAGCTCCCGCACCAGGTCGCGGAAGTCGACCCGCTGTTCGGCGCTGTAATAGAAGGTCGCCTGTTTGGCGTCGAACCGGTACTCGACCTTCAGCAGGCGCATCGCCATGCCGCGTTCGGCGATGCGCCGCCGGGCGTAGAGGAAGGCCTGGGCGTTGAGGACCTTGAGATGGTCGACCGCCCGCTCGTCCTCCTCGGTCATGACGCGTACCACCCGGCCGGGGGCCGCTGACCGAGCCTCGTCAGGGGTGGCGCGCGGCGACCGCACCACGCGGCCCCACGCCAGGCCGTGCTCACCCTGCACCACCACCCGGTCATGGAGCTTGAGGGGCACGCTGCCGGTTTCGCACTCCACCGCCTCGATTTTATTGCGTACTGAAACACTCACCATTTCAGCCATGTCGTCTCCGTGCGACCGCGGCCGGTGCTCAACGACCTGCGGGGTGATTATGGTATCGACAACCGGCGCACCGGGCGAGATCGTCTTGCAGGCCGAGGAACAGGGCGCCAATCACCAGCCGCGGCTGCCCGTTGGCGGCGAGACCCTCGTGGGCGGCGGCCAGCCGGCCGGCGGCCCCCTCGAAGAACCGCCGGTCGGGGAGCGGTGCGCCGCCGAGGCGCTCGCCCACCTCGAGGAAGGTGAGCCGTGCAGGGTCGCACCCCCAGGCGAGGAGCATCGCGTCCCGTAGCCACAGGCCGAAGGTGGTGAGCCATGCGGTGAGCCGCCCCGACAGTTCCGCCTTTTCCTTGCCCTTCAGGAAGTCCTCCAGCCACGCGAGGAGCGGCCCACCCCGACCGTCCACCAGTCGCTCCCAGAGGGTGAAGCAGGCCGCGATCTGGGCGGTGACCTCATCGGTCGCCAGGGCCGCCGCGTCCCCCGGCTGGGCCGCGGCGATCCGCGCCCGGAGGCGGGCCTCGGCCGGCGCCAGGCCGGCCAGCTCCCCCTGCGCCTGGAGGAGGTCGACGTCCGGGACCGGCAGGCGCAGGACCTGGCAGCGGCTGGCGATGGTGGGCAGGACCGCGGTGAGGTGGCGCGCAGTCAAGATCAGCACCGCCTGGCCGGGTGGCTCCTCCAGGGTCTTGAGCAGGGCGTTGCCCGCCGCCGGGTGGAGGCGATCGGCGCCATCCAGGACTACCACCTGCCGCTCCCCTTCATACGGCTGCAGGGCCAGCCGGGCGATGACCTCGCGCGCGGTCTCGATCTTGACCGTCTCCACCAGAGAACCGGTGTGCGTGAAGGCCGGGTGGTTGCCATGGGCGACCTTCCGGCAGGCGAGGCAGTCGCCGCATGGCGGACGCGGAGCAGCGCACAAGATGGTGTTGGCGAGGTAGCCGGCCGTGGCCCGCACGCCACTGCCGGCGCTGCCTGCCACCAGGTAGGCCGGCGCCCAGTGGCGCTCGGCGAGCATCCCTTGCAGCCGGCGCAGGGCACGGGGATGGATGGGTGGCGGCGCGAGGGGGATCATTGTCCGCCCTCCGCCAGGTGGGGGTAGCGGCGCGTCACTTCCCAGGCGATGGTCGTGGCGACGGCCTCGACCTCGGCGGCCGTGTCGATCCGCAGCCAGCGGCTCGGATCGGCGGCGGCGCGCCGGGCAAAGGCGTCGTGGAGGCGGCGTTGGAATGTCTCGCCCTCCGCCTCCAGCCGGTCGGGACCACCGCGACCCGCGAGACGCCGGCCTGCCTCCGCCGGTGACACGGCGAGCCACAGGGTGAGGTCGGGCCAGAGGCCGCCGGTGGTCTGGCGACACAGCGCTTCGAGCCACACCTCGCCGAGGCCGCGACCGGCCCCCTGATAGACGATGGTGGAATCCACAAACCGGTCGCATATCACCCACTGGCCGGCCGCCAGGGCGGGGCGAATCACCTCCTCCACGTGCTGGGCGCGGTCCGCCAGGTAGAGAAACAGCTCGGCCCGCGCCACCGGCGCGGTGGGGCCGTCGGTCACCAGCAGCCGGCGGATCTCCCGCCCCAGGGCGGTGCCGCCCGGTTCGCGAGTGGTGACCACCGCTACACCGCGGGCGCGGAGAAAGTCCCCGAGGCGCTGGGCCTGGGTCGTCTTGCCGACCCCGTCGCCGCCCTCGAAGGTGATAAGCTGGCCTCTCTCCATTGCGTCACGCTGCCTCCGGTGGATCACGGAGGATACCCCACGGGGTGCTTGAAAGGGGTAGGGATTAGGGGTTAGGGGAGGTGCCGGGCCTTCGGCCCGGCGCATTATTTCTGGTGAGCGCTTCACCACACCTACTGTTCATGGTCGCCCGCAGGGCGGCATCCACCTCTAGCCCGCATTTCTCACCATGAATCTGCTCCGCTCGCGCAACTGCCCGCATCTCCTGGCCGTGTCCTCGTCCGAGTCCTCGACAACCTGCAAGGTTGCCTGCGGGCTCGGCCTTGCGGGCCAGCCAGGATCTACGGCCATCTGCGCGTGCTCGCCACGATCCCTGGTGAGAAATGCGGGCTAGCCACTAATCCCTAGCCCCTATCCCCTGGGCGAGCGCAGGGAGCCCCGCCATGTCCTTCTTCCGTGCCGTCAAGCATCGCCTGCGCGCCTACTTCGTGACCGGCCTGCTGGTGCTGGTGCCGTTGCTCCTGACCTTCTTTCTCTTGAAGGCGGTGGTGGGAGCGCTCGATCGGATTCTGGGCGATCTACCGGCGCGCTACGTCGGCCGGGAGATTCCGGGCCTCGGCGTGGTCGTGGTCCTGCTGGTCATACCGCTGGTGGGGATGGTGTCGCGCAACTTCGTGGCCCGGCGCCTCGGGACATGGGGCGAGGCGATCCTGGCGCGGATCCCGGTGGTGCGTCCGATCTACCGCGGCGCACGCGAGGTGGTCGGGGCGATCCTCGGCGCGAACCCCCGGCAATTCTCCCAGGTGGTGCTGGTGGAGTACCCCCTCGCCGGGAGCTGGGCCATCGCCTTCGTCACCGGCGAGGCGCGCGGCCGGATCGCCGCACCCCTTACCGAGCCGTGTGTCACGGTCTTTCTCCCGACCACGCCCAATCCCACCAGCGGCTTTCTCCTCGTGGTCCCGGTCTCGCACACTCGCCCCGTGGAACTGACGGTGGAAGATGCGATGAAGGTGGTGATCTCCGGCGGGTTGGTGATGCCGGGAGTGGTCGCCGATATGAATCAACAGTTACCTACAGAAAAGGTAGACAGTAGGTAGTAGACAGTAGAAAGGGGAACGTGATGAACGAACGCCATCGCAATCTCGCCGCCGACCCAGGTGTGTATGGCTGGCAGCGGGCAGATCGTCCCGGCCAAGCGCCTTCCCCAGCAGCCCCCCAGTACCCCATCCCCCTGTCTACTGTCTACTGCCTACTGTCTACTATCCATTAGCCATGCCATCCATCGCCGTCATCATCCTCGCCGCGGGTCAGGGTACCCGCATGAAGTCCGACTTGCCGAAGGTCCTCCACCCGGTCAACGGGGTGGCCATGATCGACCACGTCCTGGCGACCGCACGCGCGCTCCGGCCGACGAGGACGGTGGTCGTGGTCGGCCACGGCGGGGAGCGGGTGCGGAGTCACCTGGCGGCCAACCGCGACCTCACCCTCGTCGATCAGACACCCCAGCTCGGCACCGGCGACGCGGTACGCCGCTGCCTGCCGGTCCTGGCGGACCTGCACGGCGCCGTGGTGGTGTTGAGTGGCGACGTGCCCCTGCTGCGCGACGCCGAGGTCGTGCGGCTGGTGGCGGCGCACCACGAGCGCCAGGCCGCGATCACCTTATTCACCGCGGTGGTGGCGGCGCCGGGTGGCTTGGGGCGCATCGTCCGCAACGCCGCGGGCGAGTTCCGGCGCATCGTCGAGGCCAAAGATGCCACACCGGGGGAGCTGGCGATCGCCGAGATCAACGCCGGCATCTACTGCTTCGACATCGACCTCCTGCGCCGCTGCCTGCCCAAGGTGACCCGCGACAACGCGCAGGGCGAGTTCTACCTCCCCGACGTGGTGGCGATGGCGGTAGCCGAGGGGCTGCGCGTTGCGGCGCTGTCCTATCCGGAGCCCGCGGAGGTGCTCGGAGTGAACTCGCGCCTCGACCTCGCCCACGCCGCCGCCCACGCCCGCCGCACGGTCAACGCCGCGTTGCTGGCGAGTGGCGTCACGCTGGTGGATCCCGCTACCACCTACGTGGAGAGCGGGGTGCAGGTGGGACGCGATACGGTGCTCCACCCCGGCGTCTACCTGCGCGGTGCCACGCGAATCGGGGAAGGCTGCGAGATCGGCCCGTACTCGACCTATCTGGACGCCGCGGTCGGCGATCGGGTGCGGGACCTCGGCTACTCCCACGTGGAGGGGTGCACCCTCGCGACGGACGTTCGCATCGGCCCGTTCAGCCGCCTGCGGCCCGGCACCGAGGTGGGCGAGGGGGCGCGGGTCGGCAACTTCGTGGAGGTGAAGAAGTCGCGCATCGGTGCGGGCTCGAAGGCCAACCACTTGAGCTACCTCGGCGACACCGAGATGGGCGCCGGGGTGAACATCGGCGCCGGCACCATCACCTGCAACTACGACGGCGCCAACAAGCATCAGACCGTGATCGGCGACGACGTCTTCATCGGCTCCGACACCCAGCTCGTGGCGCCGGTGACCGTGGGGGAGGGGGCATTGATCGGCGCCGGCACGACGGTGACCGAGGACGTCCCGCCACGTGCCCTCACCCTCTCCCGCGCCCCGCAGAAGAACGTGCCCGAGGCGGGCAAGAGGTACCTGGACCGTGCACGCCAGATCGCCGCGGAGAAAAAACGGGGTGCGGGATGAGGGATAGGGGTTGGGAGAAAGGTCGGCCCTGCGGGCCGGATGAAATGTTGGCGGCACTCCTCCGGTATAGTTGCTGCTCGCCGCTGGCCGCTGGCCGCCATCCACTCCCTCATCCCCCACCCCCCCCCCAATCCCCATCCCCCAACGTTGAGGACACCCCATGTGCGGCATCGTCGGTTACATCGGCAAGCAACCCGCCCTCCCGATCTTGTTGGGCGGTCTGGAGCGTCTCGAGTACCGCGGTTATGACTCCGCGGGGGTCGCCCTGCTGGAGCCCGCGGGGATCACGGTGCGCCGCGCCGAGGGG
>DASWHD010000072.1:0-2438 GCA_036393335.1 bacterium | reverse complement strand
GCCAGGGGCTCGGTGCCGGAGATCCGCCCCAGGACCCAGGTGCTGTCGTCCAGGGTGAGGCGCACCCCGTCCAGGCAGTTCACGTCCGTGACCCGGTGGCCTGCCAGCTCCGCCACGTCGGCCCCCGCGAGCCGTGCACGCAGGGGTGCCGGATCCCGGTCGAGGTCGATGTCGCGGCGCTGGTACGGCCCGGCGCCGAACTCGTCGCGCAGCTCCGCCACCATGGTGCCAATGAATTGCCGCCGGGCCCACATCGCCTCCGCCACCAACAGGGCGGCATAGATCGCATCGCGCTCCGGCAGATACCCCTTGATGCCGAAGCCGCCCGCCTCCTCGCCGCCGATCAGGACGTCGCCGGTGATCATCGCCTCGGCCACGTGCTTGAACCCCACCGGGAGCTGGCGCTCCGGCAGTCCGTAGTGGTGCGCCATGGCCGGGATCATGCGCGTCATGTTGACCGCATGCAGCACCTCACCGCGCAGCCCCTTCTCCTCCACCAGGTGGCGCAGGAGGACGGCGAACAGGTCGTGGGAGGAGACGAACCGACCGCGCTCGTCCAGAGCCGCCAGTCGATCGCCGTCCCCGTCGGTGATAAACACCACGTCGCGGTCCCAGTGGCGCTGGGCGTGCTCTTCGACGCCGATGTTCCCCGGGATCGGCTCCGGTTTGCGACCACCGAAGGTGACATCGCGCCCCTTCTCGATCTCGCTGATATTCAGGTTGCGGTCGGCGAAGGCCTGGGGCAGGAGCCCCTGGGCCGCACCGCGCATCGCGCTGGCGAGGAGCGAGTAGGCGAAGCGCCGCGCCGGCGGCTCGCCCACACAGCGCAGGATGTTCGCGAGATAGGCGCGCCGGTCGTCCCCCTCGACGATCTGGCCCGCGCCCTGCAAGGTGGCGAAGGAGGTGGTCAGAGGCGGCAGATCGGCTGCAGCGAGCTCGTTGGCGCGGGTGGCGATCCACTCCGCCGCCGCCTCGGAGACCGGGCTGCCGCGCGACGTCTTCACCTTCAGCCCGGTATAGTTGGGCGCGTTGTGGCTCGCGGTCACCATCACCCCGGCGGCGCAGCTATTGGCCATCACCATGAACGACAGGGCCGGGGTGGGCAGGTAGTGGCTGGCGATGCGCACCGGCAGACCGCGGGCGGCGATTACCCGCGCCACCTCCTCCGCGATGGGACGGGAGAGGAGCCGGGTGTCGTAGCCCACCGCCACCGGCCGTTTCGCCCACCCCTCGGCGTGCAGCCAGTCGACCACCGCGGCGGCGATCCGTCCCGCCTGGAGAAAGGTCGGCCCCCGGCCGATCGGCGCGCGCCAACCTTCGGTGCCAAAGAGGATGGGGAGGAGCATGGGGCTGGGAGTGAGGGGCTAGGGGGTAGCCGACCGGGAGAAACGGCGGACGGGAGGTTAGTGGAGGGAGGCGGCGGCAGGCAAAGTGAGATCGGGGATAATCGATCCGTCACAGTGATATTACTCAGCCGATCCGGCTGTGCGGTGTGGAACCCCGTGCGGTTGGGATAATCTGTCGCCATGGGTGACGTGACAAATACAGGCCCTCCCCAGTGCCCGGGACGCGATTCCGAGGTCAAGGCGATGATCGCCGCCACGGTGAAAAGGCTGGCACCGCGCCTCACGCGGCACCGCGTCTTCTTCTTCGGTTCGCGGGTATCCGGGGCATCCCGTCCCCGCTCGGACTTCGATGTGGGGATCGACGGCCCCGGTCCTCTTCCCCTTGCCGACTTCTTCGCCCTCGAAGCGGCTCTGGAAGACCTTCCTACCCTGCACCGCATCGAGCTGGTGGACTTCTCCCGGGTGTCATTGGAGTTTCGTCGTCAGGCACTGGCCCAAACGGAGACGATCCCGTTATGACGCCAGCCTTGACTCCGGCCCTCGGCGAGGCGGTGGCCCGTCTGGCAGAAGCGCTGTCCACGCCGGCGAGCAGCGATCTACTCAGGGCCGGCTGCATCCAGTACTTTGAGTTCTGCTTCGAGCTGGCCTGGAAAGCGATCAAGTCGGAGGCCGCGGATCAGGGCGTTGAATGCAATTCTCCCAAGGCGTGCCTGCGACAGGCGTATACCCTCGGCTGGATCGACGACGAGGAGGTGTGGCTCGCGATGCTCGCCGCCCGCAACCAGATGTCCCACACCTACAGCAGTAAAGACGCCCTCGCCGTCTACGATCAGCTCGCCGCCTTCCTCACCGCGCTGGCGGCGCTCCACGAGACGCTGCGCTCACTGGACTGAGCCGCGGTCTACGCGGTGAGGCGGTGGAAGAGAGGCCGTCCACCGTTACTCCGTCAGGGTGCGCTCCAGGGTCGGCCAGTCGGTGATCGGCGGGGTGCAGGTGGCGTGGCGGCAGACGTAGGCGGTGAGGTGGCCGTCCAGCGCCTCGCGCCCCTGGGCGATGGCCCCGAGCACGCCGGCGTCCCCCTCCGGCGGCAGG
>DASWHD010000071.1:0-12644 GCA_036393335.1 bacterium | reverse complement strand
CCCCCACGGCTTGCCATAGAATCCCCAAGCACCGCGCCCCGCTCCGCGGTTCCGTTCAACGGGCCCTTATCCAGCATGCGCCGCTCCCCCGATGCCCATCCCGAGCCTCCCGTGCGCCCGCACGATGGATAAGGTCCTCTTTGTTGGGAAGCAACAAGGCTGCGACGCGCAAGGTAATGGTGACCTGAGGTAGGATGCGACCATGAAGTTCCGGATCTACACGGACACCTCGGTGTTGGGTGGCTGCGAGGACGAAGAGTTCGCACAGCACTCCGTTCGTCTGTTGGACAGCTTCGTCCGCGGTGAGCGCGTCTTGGTCCTTTCCAGCCTCACCGTACAGGAGTTGGCTGTGGCGCCAGCCGCGGTCCGCAGGAGACTCGCCTCGGTGCCGGAAGCGCACATCGAGACGCTTCAGCTTGACGCCGAGGCGAGGGATCTAGCGGAGGCGTACCTCTCCGCGGGTGTTCTCACGGTCAGGATGCGTGCCGACGCCCAGCACATCGCCATCGCATCCGTGGCTCGCGTTGACGTACTCGTGAGCTGGAACTTCAAGCACATCGTCAACCTGCAGCGGATCCACGGCTACAATTCGGTGAACCTGCGCCAGGGCTATCCACTGATCGAGATCCGGACACCACGAGAGGTGTTGTCAGATGAGTAAGACAGAGAAGAAGTTCGACGCGGTCGCCATGATGCGCGCGGCACGAGACAAGCTTTCGGCAGAGATTGCAGGCATGACATTGGCTGAAGAGTTGAAGTGGCTCGCTTCCCAGGAAATCCAGGATCCGTTCCTGAAGCGCCTTCGCGATCGGGCTGCCCCACAAGCCGATGCAGCGGACCGGCCTTCGGCCGGCCGCTGATCGGCATGGCGTTGAACAAAGCCGCTTCGCGGAGACGATAGTTTTAGGGATCCATACCGGTTGTATTTAGACGTTGGGTGACGTTTCTCCATGGCCTCCTCAGCGGTCACGCTGCAGTCGATCTTCCGGCAACACTTCGGCGCCTACGCCGTCACGCGCCGGTTGCCGTTGCGCTTCCACAAGGCGGCCGCGGCGCTGATGGCCTGCCGCACCGCGGCCCTGGGTGGCCATGTCCAGGCGTGTCCGGAGGGCCACGTGGAGCGGGTGTGGTACAACTCCTGCAAGCATCGCTCCTGCCCGCAATGCGCGTACCTTCAGGTGGAGCAGTGGTTGGCCGCCCAGAAGGCGCGGCTGCTGGCGTGTGACCACTACCACGTGGTGTTCACCCTCCCCCGTGAGCTCCACAACCTATGGCGGGACAACCGCCGGCGCTTCGCCGACCTGTTGTTCCGGGCGGCCCGCGACACCCTGTTCACGCTGCTGGGCGACCCGCGGTCTCTGGGCGCTACGGCCTGCTGGTGATCGCGGCGCTGCACACCTGGGGCCGGACCCTGTGCCTCCATCCCCACGTCCACTGCCTGGTGACCGGCGGGGGGGTCACCGCCGACGGGACGTGGAAGCCGGTGCGGGGCGGTTTCCTGCTGCCGGTGCGGGTGGTGCAGGCGCTGTTCCCGGGCAAGCTCTTGGCCGCGCTGCGCGAGGGGCTGCACCGCGGCACCTTGCGTCTCCCGGACGGGGAGGGCGCCTAGGCGATGGCGAACGAGCTGAACCGGCTGGGCCGGGTGCGTAAGCGGGTCGGAGCTGCAAACTTGCAAGTTGCTGGTTCGCGTCCATCACACCGAGCAGTGCCGCTCCATCGACTGTCCTTTCAAATCCAGGCTAACGAGGCGACCCGGCAACAAGTGCACTCCCTCAGCTCGGCGGTTCGTGTCTCGCCGCTCACGTGGCACCGCGTTTGTTGCCGGCTCGTCTGAGCTTCATCATTAGGCGTCACGATGTATCCATCAGCGCTCCCGTGCGTTGTCGTAAACCCGACTCCCACCGGACGATGAATCGAAAGGAGAATTGGTCATGTCCACAGGAACCATCCGACTTCACCGCGTGTTCCGTGCGAATCCGGAGCGCGTGTATCGGGCGTTCCTAGACGCTGACGCCATGGCCAAGTGGCTTCCACCATATGGTTTCACCTGCAAGGTTCACCACATGGATGCCAAGATCGGCGGCACCTATAAGATGTCGTTCACGAACTTCTCTACCGGCCACGGTCACGCCTTCGGTGGCGAGTATCGCGAGCTCGTGCCATTCGAAAAGATTCGCTATACGGACCGATTCGACGACCCGAACTTGCCCGGGGAGATGCAGACGACGCTGACCTTGAAGCCAGTGTCGTGCGGGACGGAGCTCGAAGTCGTGCAAGAAGGGCTGCCCGAGGCGATTCCGCTCGAGATGTGCTATCTCGGCTGGCAAGAGTCGCTGGCACAACTTGCGAAGCTCGTCGAGCCCAACATTCCGGATTAACGAGGTGTCGCCTAACTCAAGCGCTAGGCGGCACCCGGACCCGACCGGGGGGAGGGTGAGGATCGTCCTTTGCTGCACATCTTCGTAGATGCGGATGCGTGCCCGGTGAAAGAGGAGGTGTACCGCGTCGCGCGGCGCTGTCGCCTGGAGGTCACCCTGGTGGCGAACTCTTGGATGCGAGTTCCGGATGAGCGAGGGATCGCGCTCGAAGTCGTCGCGGGCGGATTCGATGCGGCCGATGATTGGATCGTCGACCACGTGCGGCCTGACGACATCGTCGTCACCGCCGATATTCCGCTGGCGAGCCGCTGCCTGAAGGAAGGGGCACGGGTAATGGGTCCCACCGGAAGGCCGTTCACGGAAGACAACATCGGGGACGCCGTCGCGACCCGGGAACTGTTGTCCGAGCTCCGTGACTCGGGACAGATCACGGGCGGGCCCCCACCGCTAGAAAAGCGGGACCGATCCCGTTTTCTTCAACAGCTCGACCACGTGGTTCAAGCCATCCGTCGTGAGCATCCGTCCACCTCCGCCTGACAAGGCAGATTCCGCCGAGTTAAGCATCCGTGCGGCTGATCAGCCCCGTCAGGTGGCCGGTCCCGGGCGACTCGATTCCCCCTGCGCCTCCGCGTTGAGGTCTTCCCCTCGCGCAGAGGCAAAGGCGCAAGGAGGCATGATCGACGGCGTACGCGGTTTATCCCTCGTGTCTCCTTCGCGTGCTTGGCGGCTTAGCGAGAGGACCCAATTCAGTCCACGGCGGTGGTGGCCAGCGATGGTTGGACTCCGGCGCGCCCACAGAAAGACGCCCCCCTCACCCGGTCCCTCTCCCACGGGGGGTGGGGAGAGGGGACTCGGCCCGGGGCGGGCTCGGTTTCCTCCGCGTTTCTGCACCGCCGTGTCTCTGCGTTGAATGGTTCCTCTCGCGGAGGTGCCAACGCGCCAGGAGGACCGGCGGGCCTCGTTGGAACCTCCCTTTGCGTCCTGGCGTCTTCGCGCCGTGGCGTTGAAAATCGGATCTGGCCTTCCGCCTCGACTCCGCGGGAGTGGGCGCGTGGGATGAGATATGCAGCGCTATAAGATCCTCCATCGCACTTACTATGATTTCTCCGGCCCCGTGTGGCTCGGACCACACGCCCTGCGGCTGCGTCCGAGGGAGGGCCATGAGCTGCGCATCGAGTCCTCCACCCTGGAGATCACGCCGCCGGCCAAGCTGCGCTGGCACCGTGACGTGGAAGACAATTCTGTGGCGATCGCGACCTTCGATACGCCCGCCAGTCAGCTTGTGATCGAGAGTGAGGTCATCCTCCAGCAATTCAACGAAGCGCCCCTCGATTTTCTGGTGGCCGATTACGCGACGGACTACCCGTTTGCCTATACCCCCGAGGATCGGGTGGTGCTGTCGCCCTATCTGACTTTCACCGAGCCCACGGCCAGCGACCGGCTGACGAATTGGGTTGCGAATTTATGGCGATCAGGCGAGCGGCTTCAGACCTACGCCTTGTTGCAGCGGCTTTGCGTCCACATCCATCAAACCCTGGCGTACCAACTGCGGGAGGAGCCTGGTGTTCAGAGCGCCGCAGATACGCTGTCCCGCGGTACCGGCTCCTGCCGTGACTTCGCGAATCTATTCATGGAAGCCGCACGGCACCTGGGCCTCGCCGCGCGTTTTGTGAGCGGCTACCTTCATGCGGCGCCATCCACGGTCAATTTTGGTTCAACCCATGCCTGGGCCGAGGTGTACCTGCCTGGCGCGGGCTGGAAGGGATTCGATCCCACCATCGGCGAAATCGTCGGCACCAGCCACTTTGCCGTGGCGGTGGCGAGGCTGCCCGAATCCGTACCCCCCGTAGCCGGCTCGTTCGTTGGGCCTCCGGGAGCGAGCCTCCACGTGGGGGTCTGGGTGACCGAGCTGCCATGAAGCGCGATCGGGCGGCGACCGGAAATCCGCATTCGTGAAATTTTCCCGGCCGGACGCGCACGGCTCACAAAGATTCGTCGGCAAGGCTGATCTTGTCGAGATGACGCCCGCGCTCGCTGTGTCTCTGCGCTTCCGCCTGAAGGAGTCTCTCTCGCGAAGACGCAAAGACGCCAAGGGAACCGATCGACGGTGTACGCGGTTGACCCCTGGTTTCTCCTTCGCGTGCTTGGCGGCTTGGCGAGAGAACCCGATCAGCCCACGGCGACGATGGGCGGTGATGGCCGGAGTGTTGCCGACGCGCGGCCAGTTCCTCCCCCCTCACCCCGTGCCTCTCCCACGGCGGGGAGAGGTGACTTGGTCCAGGGCAGCGCGGTTCCCCTGCGTCTCTGCGCCTCCGCGACTCTGCGTTGAGTTGTTTCCCCGTCCAAGGCGCCACGCCGCCAAGAAGCCCGGCCACCCCCGTCGGAGCCGCTCTTTGCGCCTTTGCGCCTTTGCGTTAAGCAGTCCCCGCCGTAGAGTTCGGCGTCCCCTCGTGCGCTGATCTCTATCGACTCCACCGCCCATGACCCCCGGTCCCATCGGCATCTTCGACTCCGGCGTCGGCGGGTTGACCGTGTTTCGCGCGATCGCCGCGCGCCTGCCCGACGAGCCCCTGGTCTACCTCGGGGACACGGCGCGGGTGCCGTACGGGACGCGCTCGGCGGAGACGGTGCGGCGCTACGCGGTGGAGGGGGCGCGCTTCCTCCTGGAGCGCGAGGTGCGCCTGCTGGTGGTGGCGTGCAACACCGTGTCGGCGGTGGCCCTGGACGCCCTGCGCCAGGCGGTGGACGTGCCGGTGATCGGCGTGGTCGAGCCCGGCGCGGCGGCGGCGGCGAAGGCCAGCCGCAGTGGGCGCATCGCCATCATCGGCACCGACGCGACCATCGCCTCCCAGGCGTACGTCGAGGCGATCCGTGCCCGCCTGCCGGCGGCCCGCACCCTGTCGCGGCCCTGCCCGCTGCTCGTGCCCCTGGCGGAGGCCGGCTGGACGGACAACGACGTGGCGCGGGCGGCCCTCGACCACTACCTCCAGGACTTCCGCGCCGAGCGCATCGACACCCTGGTGCTCGGCTGTACCCACTACCCGCTGTTCAAGCCCCTACTGGCCGAGCTGCTCGGGCCGGGGGTGAGCCTGATCGACTCGGCCGAGGAGACCGCCACGGCGGTCGCCGCGGCGATCGGCGAGCAGCGGGCGGTGGGGGGCGGCCACACCTTCTACCTCACCGACCTCCCCCACACCTTCGCCTCCCTGGCCGAGCGCTTCCTCGGGACGGCGGTGCGCAACGTCTTCCAGGTACACTACTGACGGTGCGTCCCCTGCTCACCGTTCGTTGGACGGAGCGGCGGGGAAAGGGTGGAACCACAGATGGACACAGATATGTGGGTCCAACTACCGTGATCGGAAGGGACGCCGGGTATGGTCTGTGTCTATCTGTGTTCATCTCAGGATGAACATGTTTCAGCCCTTCCGGAGGCGATCGTGGATGGAATTCGACGTGGGATGGCCTGGCTGATCGGGGGCATCGTGATGGGCGCCGCCGCGTGTGCGAGCGCGCCGCTGGCGGGGGATCCGCCGGGGCCGGTGGACCTCGCACGGATCGAGGCGGGCGGCCAGTCGGGCGCCGTGGGCGAGGCGGCGGGTTACCGGCTCGTCGCGAACACGACAGACTTCGCCGAGATCTATGCGGAGATCCACGCCGGCGAGATCCCCCAGCCCTCCCCCCCGGCGCTCGACTTCGCGCACGCGCTGGTCCTGGCCGCCTTCCTCGGCCAGCATCCCACCGCCGGTTATGGCATCGACCTCGGCCCGGCGCAGGCCGTGGCCGGCGACGGCGGGCCATGGCTGGAGGTCACGGTCACCACCCGCCGGCCACCGCCGGGCGCGATCACCGCCCAGGTGATCACCTCGCCGTACTGCCTGGCGCGCGTGCCACGGGGAGAGTGGCGCGGGGTGCGGTTCCGTGCGGTGGACGGCGAGGTGCTGGCGGAGCTGCGCCTGGATTGACCCGCATTTCTCACACCGCCTCGACTGCGGGCGCGTATCTGCCCGTATCTCCTGGCGGTGTCCTCGTCCGAGTCATCGAGACGGGCAGGAGCCGGTTGCACCGGCGACCCGCGCCATCCGCGCGGCAGCCCCTTCGGGGCTGGGTCGCCGAAGGCGATTCGGCTCCTACCGCGGGCCGGCCAGGATCTACAAGAGATGATTTTCTCACCACCGCGATCGCCCTGGCGCCGGCGAGCTACCCGCCGTACTCGGTGTACTTGCGGGCGCTGCCGCGCACCCGGTCGGCGGGGTACTTGCGGGCGTTGGCCGCGATCTTGTCCGCGGCCGCGGCCATGAGGTCGACGTCCAGCTTGTCCGCGAGGCGGACGAGATAGATGAGGACGTCGGCCAGCTCTTCCCGTGCCCGGGCGAGGGCCTCGGGTTCGAGGGCGCAGGACTCCGCCTCCGTCTGCCACTGGAAGACCTCCAGCAGCTCCCCGACCTCGCCCGCCAGGGCCATGGCCAGGTTCTTCGGCGAGTGGAAGCGATCCCAGTCGCGCTCCGCGGCGAAGCGCCGGAGGTCGTCGCGCAGGGCCAGCAAATTCACGTCTGATCGTGCCATACGCGGGGGGCCCCTACAGCAAGTCTCGGAACTCCTCGATGGTCATCCCCATGTCCCGTACGATGGCCCGCGAGGCTCTTGGGCTTGATCATCTTCCCGGCGTGTACGGGAATCACGACGCGCCGTTTGTCCGCGGCGCGGAGGTAGATCGCATGGCTTCCCTTCTGGCGTCGCAGCTCGAAGCCGAGCCGCTTTGCCACTCGGATGAGGTCCTTCGCCGCCACCGCCGGCAGGTGAGGACTCACACTGCAATACGCAGCGGCCGGAAAAGGAGGTCTTCCTGCGGGATCTCCTCCCCCTCCTCGGTGAGCGTCTCCAGGTAGAGGGCAATGGCCTCACGCAGGTTGTCGACGGCCTCGTCGAGGGTCTCCCCTTGCGAGTGGCAGCCCTTCAATGCGGGGCAGAAGGCGTGATAGCCACCGTCCTCCTCCCGCTCCAATGCAATGGTATAGACGTACTCAGACATGGATCACTCGGGTTGGAACCAACATTGTCGCGAGCCTATCGTCGGTTCCGAAGGGTCGCAAGTTGGGCACGACTCACCCCCGTCCCGTATGGCCGAAGCCGCCGCCACCGCGGGGGCTGGCGGGGAGGTCGCGGACCGTGACGAGGGCGGCGCGCACCACCGGGGCGATGACGAGCTGGGCGATGCGCTCGCCACGCGCGATGGTGCACGGCTCCTGGCCGAGGTTGGCCAGCAGCACATGCACCTCGCCGCGGTAGTCGGCGTCGATGGTGCCGGGGGTGTTGAGGCAGGTGAGACCGTGGCGCAGGGCCAGCCCCGAGCGCGGCCGGACCTGGCCCTCGAAGCCGGGCGGGATGGCGAGGGCGATGCCGGTGGGGATCAGGGCGCGGGCGCCGGGGGCGAGGGTCACGGCGCCCTCGACCGCCGCCCGCAGGTCGAGACCCGCGGCGTGGTCGGTCTGGTAGGCGGGGAGGTCGAGCCCCGCGCCGTGGGGCAGGATCTGGACCGGCAATTCCATCGACATCACCGTGGCGCTGGCTTATCCGTAGGAGCGGGCTGGCCCGCGAACCGATGGGTCCGGCCGCAATGACGCGGGGGCTGACGGTTCGCGACCAAGGTCGCTCCTACGGCGGTCCGGATAGCGAGATGCCCGGGGGCGAGCAGCGCTATTTCGCGCCCGCCTTCTCCTTCTTGCCCTCTTCCACTTCCTTCATCGACAGGGAGATCTTGCCGTTGTTGTCCACGCGTATGCACTTGACGCGCACCTTCTGCCCCTCTTTGAGGTGGGCACGCACGTTCTCCACCCGCTCGTTGGCGATCTGGGAGATGTGCACCAGGCCGTCGGTGCCGGGCAGGACTTCGACGAAGGCGCCGAAGTCCATGATCTTGCGCACGGTGCCCTCGTAGATCTTGCCGACCTGCGCCTCTTCGACGATGCCCTCGATCATGTTGCGGGCGATGGCGGCGGCCTCCGCATTGGTGCTGGCGATACGCACGGTGCCGTCGTCCTCCACGTCGATCTTGCACCCGGAGGCGTCCTGGATGGAGCGGATCATCTTGCCTCCGGGGCCGATGATCTCGCGGATCTTGTCCGGATGGACCTTGAGGGTGGTGATGCGCGGGGCGTAGCTGGAGAGCTCCGGCCGCACCTCACGGATCGCCTCCGCCATCTTGCCCAGGATGAACAGCCGTCCCTCCTTCGCCTGGCCGAGGGACTGCTCCAGCACCTCGCGGGTGACGCCGCTGATCTTGATGTCCATCTGCAGGGCGGTGATGCCGCGCTCGGTGCCGCACACCTTGAAGTCCATGTCGCCGAGGTGGTCCTCCACCCCGAGGATGTCGGACAGGATGGCGATCTTGTCGCCCTCCTTGATCAGCCCCATGGCGATGCCCGACACCGGCCGCTTGATCGGCACGCCGGCATCCATCAGGGCGAGGGTCGAGCCGCACACCGTGGCCATGGACGACGAGCCATTGGACTCCAGGATCTCGGAGACGATGCGCACCACGTAGGGGAACTCGTCCTGGCTCGGCAGCACCGGGACGATCGCGCGCTCGGCGAGCGCCCCGTGACCGATCTCGCGCCGGCCCGGTGAGCGCAGCATCTTCGCCTCGCCGACGCAGAACGGCGGGAAGTTGTAGTGCAGCATGAACGGCTTCTCGAGGTCGCCGTAGATGGTGTCGACGCGCTGCGCGTCGCGGCCGACGCCGAGGGTGCAGGTGACCAGCCCCTGGGTCTCGCCGCGGGTGAACAGGCCGGAGCCGTGGACGCGCGGCAGGAGCCCTACCTCACAGGTAATGGCGCGGATCTCGTGGGTCTTGCGACCGTCGGAGCGTACCCCCTCCTCGACCACCTGGCGGCGCATCACCTCGGTCTCGAGATCGTGGAGCAGGGCCGCGATCGGCCCGCGCAACATGCCCTCCGGATCGAGCTCGGCCAAGGTATCCGCCGCGACCTGGTCGATGGCGGCGTAACGCGCGAACTTGCCCTTGACCACGTTGGCCGCGGCGAGACGCGGCGTGGCGAAGGCGCGCACCTGGTCCGCGATCGCGTCGAGCTCCGGGTCGGGTTGCGGCTCCGGGAGGTCGCGCTTCGCCTTGGCGTGGCCCTCGGCCCAGGCGAGCTGTACGTCGCACAGGCGCCGGATCTCGTCGTGGGCGAGGGTGAGGGCATCGATCATCACCGTCTCGGAAACCTCGTTCGCCCCGGCCTCCACCATATTGATCGCGTCGCGGGTGCCCGAGACCACCAGGTTCAGCTCGGAGTCCTCGAGCTGCACCAGCGACGGATTGACCACGAACCGGCCGTTGACCCGGCCGATGCGCACGGCGGCGATCGGGCCGAGGAACGGGAGGTCGGAGAGGGTCAGGGCAGCGGAGGCGCCGATCATCGCCACCGTGTCCGGGGTGCACTCCGGGTCCAGGGAGTAGACCGTGGCGATGATCTGGGTCTCGGACTGGTAGCGGTTGTCGAACAGCGGCCGCAGGGTGCGGTCGATGAGACGGCAGATCAGGGTCTCGTGGTCACCCACCCGCCCCTCGCGCCGCAGGTAGCCGCCGGGGATCTTGCCGGAGGCGAAGAACTTCTCCTGATAATTGACGGTGAGCGGGAAGAAGTCGCGCTCGGCGGCCCCCTTCTCGCCGACGGCGGTGACCAGGATGTGGGTGTCCCCGTACTTGATCAAGCAGGCCCCGTTCGCCTGCTTGGCCAGCCAGTCGGTCTCCAGAATCAGGGGGCGCCCCCCGAGCTCGGTTTCAAAAACGTGTCGTTGCACGGCGATACCCCTTCATCGCGCCGGAGCGCGGTGCCAGTGGCCGCCCCCGACGAGCCGGCGGCCCGCCATGGCGACCCGAATTGGAATGGCTACCGGCGGATGCCGAGACGGTCGATCAGCTCGCGATAGCGCTCGATGTTCTTGTTCTTCAGGTAATCGAGCAACCGGCGGCGCCGACCCACGAGCTTCAGCAGTCCACGGCGCGAGTGGTGGTCCTTGGCGTGGACGGCGAAGTGCTCGTTCAGATAGCGAAGGCGCTCGGTGATGAGCGCGATCTGCACCTCGGGGGATCCCGTGTCGCCCGCGTGGACGGCGTAGGATTCGATGATGCGCTGCTTCTCTTCGTTGGTGAATGCCATCGCTGTGCCTTCGTCAAACCCCGCGTGCCGTCTGCACCCGAGGCGCGGTGTGCCCTCACACCGCCCAGTTTCTCGATCCCTTGATTTGGGTGGCGCGTTGTAGCACGCCACCGGCTCGCCGGGCAAAAAAATTCTGCTCGGTGCCCCGCCTACGGACCGCCTGCGGGTGGCCATCTCTCGGCGGCATCGGTGCGCAACGGGAGATCGCCGGCGCCCGGGCATGACCGGCGCAGATGTACCGCGACGTCGCGGGCGGAGGGGCGCGATACCAGGCCGGTCGCACCCGCGGGCAGTCATGGCCTCGGGGGATCTCGCCACGCCGCGGTGTTCGGTGGATCCGCGATGATCCGAGGTCACCGACCCTGCACCGCTTGGGGCCAAACGCGGCGGAGGACGGCGGCTCTCCCCAGGCGAAGGGGGCCGGGGAGAGCCGCCCGCGTGACTCCCGTTGGTGGCACGGGGGGTGGAGGTCGCCGGAGTCGACGCGTTACTGCACGTCGCGGTGGGTGATCATCCAGGTCCCGTCGCGCAGCTCCGCCTCGGCATGCTGGATGTTGACGAATAGGGTGTGGGGGTCCTTGCCGAAGTAGATCCCGGTGCCCTCGGCGCCACTGTTGTTCCACCCTTCACAGGTGCCGTTGACCTCGTCGTCGCACTCCCACACGCCGTCGCGCAGCGAGGCGAAGAGGTGGACGCCGTCCGCCAGGCCGTCGCCGTTCCGGTCGGGGTCCGCGACCCAGATGTCGGAAGGCGAATTGTCCTCCACGATCCACAGCCGTCCGTCGGGACCCTGGGCGAGGTTGTCCGGGTTATCGAAGCCGGTCACGAACTGGCCGGTCGGCGGGGCGTTCACCGGTCCCTCCGCGCTCGTGTCCTCGGCGGGGACGTTGACCCCTGCCCGCACGAAGTCGGCCACCGTCTGTTTGTTCAGATCGATGGCGAGGACCCGATCCGTGGAGGTGATCGCCACGTAGAGGGTGTGGCCGATGAGCTCGACGTCTTCTGGGCGCCCGTACTCCGTGGCCTCCACCGCCTGGGCGGCGTCGAAGGCGTCGACCACCACCTGAGCCATATCCAGCGCGACCCACTCGAAGGGGCCGGTGCGATCGCCGACCGGGTAGTTGGGGTCCACGCCAATGACCTTGAGGGCGTAGAGCTGGCCGCTCGACAGGTCGCCGTAGCGGTCGGTGACGAAGTCGGGGTAGTCGCCCTCGCGCACCAGGACCTTGGCCTCGCCCGCCTCCAGGTCCACTACCGAGACGGCACCGCCATTGTTTACTTCGTGCGTACGGTAGAGGAAGCGGCCGGCCCATAGGCCCGTCTCGTTGACCGTATTCATATCGCCGAGGTCGTCGACCCCGGGGTAGATGTCCAGGTCGCGCTCGTCGGAGACCTTGTGCTGGCTATAGCCGGCGGGCAGGACGAAGGGGGCGTCGCCCCAGTCGGCGGTCAGGTCATAGGCCGATCCGGCGATCGGGTCGAATGCCATCGGCCCGTTGACCGTTTGTCCGGCGTCTGCCGTGGCCGCGCCGATCACCAGCGCGATTCCTGCGGAAAGAATGGCTTTGCTCTTCATCCCTTCTGACTCCTTTCTCTGGCCCATGAATGGGCGGTCCGTGGAGCCGGGAGACTCTCAGCGGCAGGTATCAGAGCGATGACGGGGGCGTGACGGGAGGGTGAAAAAAAGGTGAGGGCGATGAGTAGAATCGGGGGGACTCACACCATGGTCACGGGAGGTGGTGGTGCGCGAGCGAAGCCGGCCAACTCGATGGCGTCCGAAGCGCGGGCCGTCCAGGCCGTGGCCACAGAGACGACGGGACGTTACGCGGCCGTTCACCCGTAGGTAGGAGGTTCTATGCAGCGCCGCGAGTTTCTCGCTTTCGTGTCGGTGACGGCCTTGGCTGCCACACTGGCTCCGGGATGTCAGAGACGCCCGCGGCGCGACCGTGTGGGTCTGGCCCTGGGCGGCGGCGGCGCCAGGGGTCTGGCCCACGTGCCGATGCTGGAGGTATTGGACGAGTTGGGGATCCGTCCCTACCGCATCGCGGGCAGCAGCATCGGGGCGGTCATGGGGGTGTTGTATGCCGCCGGCCTGTCGGGAGCG
>DASWHD010000070.1:0-19674 GCA_036393335.1 bacterium | reverse complement strand
GATTCGTGGTGAGAAATGCGGGCTAGGCTCGGGATGGACATGGTGGCGAGCCACCGGGGCACCGGTCGCCGAGGGGCCACGGGATGGTAGGTAAGGTTCATAAGAAGGGTCAACAACGAGCCGGGCGGTTTGACCCGCCCTGGGGCCGGTGCCACGATCATTCTCCGTGCATTTTGGGGCGACAATTGGTCCGTGCTCTAGCGTCTCGTCTGTTATTCAAATTTCTTATCGGCTATCTGCTATTGGGCGGGGTAGTCGCGTGTCTCGGTCTTTACGTCCTCGCACAACTTGGCGTTCAGGAGGGCGAGGTAACAGACCTCCTGCAGGACGACATGCCCCGCTACATCGCCATCGGCCGCTGTATCGATCTCATGCGTGCCGAGTCCAACCTGGCGAAAAAGGCGATGGTGACTGATGATCCGGCGTTCGTGGAGCGGGCCTTTCAGCTCGCGCAGCGACTGGAGGAATCGCTCACCGAGCTGATCCTGGCGAGCCCTCAGCCCGAGTGGCACCGCGCCCTCGAAGGTGCCCAAACGACCCATCGTGCCCTCTGGACCGAGGGCATGCTCACTACCTTGCCCGAGCCACCCGCCCTGCATGCGCAGTCGATTGGCGAGATCGACGCTGCATTGGACATCTTCGCGTCCTTTCTCGCGGGGGTCCGCAATGGCCTTCAGGAGGCCATGGAGGCGCGTCTCAGCCACAGCCAGCTGGCAGTGCGCCATGCGTGGCGGGTCAGCTTGGGGGGATGGCTGGCGGCGATGGCGGTCGGCGTGGCCATCGCCTACTGGACGTATCGCCACGTCACCCGGCCACTCATGCAGGTGAGTGTCGGGATCCGGCGCTGGGCGGAGGGAGATTTCGATTTCCAGGTGAAGGTGGTGCGCAGCGACGAGATCGGGGACCTGGCCCACTCTGCCAACCGCATGGCCCGCCAACTGGCGGAGATTGATTCATTGAAGGAGGAGTTCCTGGCCAGTTGCTCCCACGAGCTGAAGACGCCCCTCACCTCCCTCTTCGAGGCCAATGCGATGATGCTCGAAGGGGTGGCTGGCCCAACGACCGAGGAGCAGCGCAGGTTGTTGAAGATCAGTCACCAGGAGCTCGGGAGGATGCAACAGCGCACGGGTCAAATTCTTGATTTTTCAAGGATCCGTGCCGGACGGATGGCCTACTACTTCGAAGACGTGAGCCTCGCCGAGCTGCTCTCCCGGTGCCTGGAAGGACTGACCCTGTTCGCCGATCGCCGCGAGGTGGAGCTGGTTGGCCCGGTCTTCTCCGACGGTGCCGTCGTCCGGGGCGACCCAGAGCGCCTGACTCAGGTGTTTACCAACTTGGTGACCAACGCCGTGAAATACAACCGCCCCGGCGGGAGGGTGTGGTTCGAAGCGATGGAGGAGGAGCGAAACGGTAAGGCGTGGGCCGTGGTCGCGGTGTGCGACGACGGGCTCGGGATCGCGCCGGAGGATCTGTCACGGATCTTCCAGAGGTTTGAGCGTGCCCACCCGGGCGTTAACCCCGATTTGCCGGGCAGTGGGCTGGGCCTGGCCATCGCGCAGCTCATCGTTCGGGACCACCAGGGCGAGTTGGCGGTGGAGAGTACCCCTGGAAATGGATCACGTTTCATCGTTCGCCTGCCATCGGCGCAGAGGAAACCGCATGCCAGCAGCGCCCCTGAATAACCGTGGGTCGGAAAGGACCTCCATCGCTCACCGGGCCGCGCCGCGCGCCGGCGCCACGGATGTGCCCGGGGCGCAGACACTGGCAGTTCGGCGGTGGCAGGCCGGTGTCCTGGTCGTCGCCATCGCTTGTCTGTCCGGGTGTGCCAACGTGCGCTCGTGGTCGCCACGCTGGCCATTTGTCAGCGGCGTGGAAGAGGAGGGGGGGAGGTCCGTGCCCCTTCCCGACGAACAGGAGGCGTTGCGCAAGATGGGGGAAGATCCATCCGTGGCCGATCGGCAGCGTGCGGCGGCGTGGTTGCGTGGTGCCGTGGCGTTGTTACCCCCCGCCCAGAGCGTCGGGGATGGGAGCGCGGCGCAGGAATGGCTGGAACGTGCGAGCACCCTCGACCCAGAGGATGGCGGCGCAGGAGCGGTGGCGCGAACCCTTTTGGCGCTCTTCGCCTCCCTAAAAGCGGAAGGTGCCGATCGGCGTTCCGTGACCGGTCAGGTAGCCCAGTGTGAGGCCGAGCTGGAACGGCTGAGAACCGAGGTGAAGGAGGTTCGTCATGAGTTGGAGACGCTGAAAGCAATCGACTTGGCCCCCCTTCCTGGAGACCCCCAACCGTGATCGAGTTCGCGACCCAAAGCCCCACCGTGCTCTTGGTGGACGACGACCCAAGTATCCTCGGTGTCCTTGAGATGCGCTTGAAGACAGAGGGTTATGGTGTGCATTGCGTGGCGAGTGGCGAGGCTGCGGTCGCCGCCACGGAGGGCCAGTGCTTCGATGTCGTTGTCACCGACCTGCGCATGGACGGGATGGACGGCATGGAATTGCTGCAACGGCTCCACGCGCGCGATCCGGGGTTACCGGTGATCATCCTGACCGCGCACGGCGATGTCGGCAGCGCGGTCCAGGCGATGCGCCTCGGGGCCTTCGATTTCCTGGAAAAGCCATATGAGGGCGTTCAGCTCCTGCGACGGGTGCGCGCCGCCCTCCGTGGCCGCGCTCCCGGGCCGGCGCGAGTGGAGGCGCCTGCAGCAGAGCCGCCATTCGTCGCCGCGAGCGGCGCCATGCAGCGGGTGTGGGATCAGGTGCGACGGCTGGCCCGCGTCGATTCCAGTGTCCTGATCACAGGCGAGACCGGAACCGGTAAGGAGGTGGTGGCACGGACCCTTCACCTCAGCAGTCGCCGTCGGCAGGGCCCGTTCCGTGCAGTAAACTGCGGAGCAATTCCGGGGGAGCTGTTGGAAAGCGAACTGTTCGGTCACGAGCGCGGTGCCTTCACGGGTGCCCATGCCGCCCGCGAGGGTCATTTCCGCGCCGCCCACGGTGGTACCTTGTTGCTGGACGAAATCGGCGATGCCCCTCTCCAAACGCAGGTGAAGCTCCTGCGGGTGCTCCAAGACCGGGAAGTCCTCCCGGTAGGGAGTAGCCGATCGGTGGAGGTCGACGTACGCGTGGTTGCGGCTACCCACCAGGACCTACGGCAGCTCGTCGCCGAGGGCAGATTTCGCGAAGATCTCTTTTACCGCATCGACGTCCTACCCTTGCACATCCCACCATTGCGCGAGCGACTGGACGACATCGAGCCACTGGCCCTGGTGTTTCTCGCGGAGTTTCAAGAGGGGCGGGTGGGCGCTCCCGTGGATATCGGGAGAGACGCGCTCGATCGCCTGCGCGGTTATTCGTGGCCAGGCAATGTCCGCGAGCTACGGAATCGCATCGAGGTGGCAGTGGCTCTCAGCGATGGCGGTGTTCTCTCGCCGGACGACTTCTCGCTCCAAGGAGCCACCGCGTCGGTCTCCGAGGTCGTGGGTGGCGAGTTCCTCCCGTTGCGTGACGCGCGTGCGCGATTCGACCGTTCCTACCTGATCAGCGTGTTACGGGCAGCCGGCGGCAACGTCACTAACGCCGCGCGCATGGCCGGGAAGCACCGCACCGATTTCTACGGGCTCATGAAGCGCTATCACCTGAAGCGCTCCGACTTTCAGTGATCCGCGGCTCTGGCCGTGTATCCGTTGCGCGCCTGTGTCTCATCCAACTCTTCTCGCCCTGTCCTCGACCGGCCCGCGAACACCTGTCGCGCGAATCGGAGTCTTCCGGTGCGTTCCATCGTGGCAATGGATGGTGGGATCGGCTACAACTTGACGATGGAAGGGTGATCCGCTAACTTTATTTCAAAATGAATACGATAGAAAAAGTCTTTTGGATGGTTGCAGACCAAGAAGCGAGGTGGCACGACGGCAAAGAGGAGGGTCATCCGCCGCGTGGAGGAAGAACAATTTCGTGGTGATGGCCCGACCCCGGTGGGTCTGGGAAGTCCCCAGTGAGTGATAAATCGTCTCGGCAACAGTCGCATCGGAGGTACAGAGGATGAACTGCCCCAAGTGCTCCTCGCCCATGCAGATGGAAAAGATGCTGTGCGTGGACAGCGCCAGCAATCTCCAGAGTGATTCCATGGATTCCCACTACTACCGCTGTTACATCTGTGGGAATTACGTTTTCTTCCATTCCGGGCCGCGCCTCGAGCCCCCTGGGCCGCGCAAAGGAAGCCGCTTCCGCCACAGGGTCGTGCCGACCTCCTACGAGGAGTAGGGTTCAGCAAATAGCAAATAAGGGGCCGTTCCCTCCCTCGCGGTCCCGTTACGTCGCTTGTGACGCCACGCCCCTTGCCATGCGGCAAGGGGCGTTCCTTTTTTTGTCCCCATCGCTGTCGTGATAATCGGCCTGCGCCTGCGGCAGTCGCGCGGATCAAGCACACCAAGGAGAAATAATGAGCACTGAGAAAGTGATGGAGGCCCTGGAAAAGGTTGTCTACCCCGGTATGTCGGAAGACGTCGTCAAGCTCAAGGTGGTGACCAACGTGCAGGCTCGGAACGGAGCAGCCAGCGCTACGCTCAACATGCCGGCAGTGGGTTCCCGCCTGCGTCCCGAGCTCGAGGCGCGGGTGCGCGCGGCGATGGCGAGTGTCGATGGCGTCGATAGGGTGGAGCTAGAGGTCAAAGAAGAGACCCTCTCCCACGAGTATGGGCAGCGTAACTTGATCCCCAACGTGCGCTGTATTGTCGCGGTCTCTTCCGGCAAGGGCGGCGTCGGAAAATCAACAGTCACCGCGAATTTGGCCGTCGCCCTGACGCAGATGGGCAACAAGGTCGGCATTCTCGATGCGGACATCCTCGGCCCCTCGATCCCGACCATGATGGGGGTGGAGCGGCCGGTGGAGCTGTTCGGCAAGCGGCTCATCCCGGCTCTCAGCCACGGCGTCTACTACATCTCCTTCGGTTTCTTCGTGAAGGAGAAGGATCCGGTGATCTGGCGCGGCCCGATGATCGACGGCATGATCCGCCAGCTTCTCGGCGACGTGGACTGGCGGGATCTCGACTACCTCCTGGTCGATTTGCCTCCCGGCACCGGCGATGCCCAGCTCTCCCTGTCGCAGCTAGTCAAGCTTGATGGCGCGGTGTCGGTGACCACCCCGCAGGATGTGGCGGTGGCGGACGTGAGGAAAGGCATGGGGATGTTCCTGAAGGTGGAGGTCCCGATCCTCGGCGTGATCGAGAACATGTCTTCCTTTGTCTGTCCCTCCTGCGGCACCGAGACGGCGATCTTCTCCGAGGGCGGCGGCGCCCTGCTCGCCAGTGAGTACAACGTGCCCCTGCTGGGCAAGGTGCCGCTGGATCCGGTGGTACGCGAAGGGGGCGACACCGGCATGCCGGTGGTCGCCGCCCATCCCGAATCCCCACAGGCGGAGCGGTTCCGGGACATCGCTCAGTCCCTCTCCGAGCATGTCACCCGCGCCAACCTCAAGAAGGCGCTGACCCATGTGAAGCCGGTCTTCACGTTACGTCAGGCGTAAGAAAACGGGGTGGGAGCTACGGCTCCCACCCCGTTTAGCGCTTAGCCGACAGCTAACCTCTAATAGCCAATTGCTTCCTAGTATCCCGCCAGGCGCAGGAACTCGGCACGGGTGGTGTCCTCGTCGTGGAACTCACCCAACATGCACGAGGAAACCGTGGTGGAGTTCTGTTTCTGGACGCCGCGCATGACCATGCACAGGTGCGTGGCATCCATGATCACGCCGACTCCCTTTGGCTTCAGGAGGTCGTCCACGAGGTTGGCAATCTGGGTGACCAACCGCTCCTGGACCTGAAGCCGGCGAGAATAGATCTCCACCATACGAGCCAACTTGGACAGCCCTACGATCCTGCCGTTCGGGATGTACGCGACGTGACACTTGCCAAAGAAGGGCAGGAGGTGGTGTTCACACAACGAGAAGAAGTCGATGTCCTTGACGATCACCATCTCGTTATAGCGGTCGGTGAAGATCGCCTCATTCAGCACCGCCACCGGGTCCGCTTCATAGCCGCTGGTGAGAAATTGTAGTGCCGTGGCCACTCGGTCCGGGGTCTTGAGCAGCCCCTCCCGGTCTGGGTCCTCGCCGATCCCTTGCAGCAGGGCGCGGACGTGGCTATTCATGTCCACGGCATTCGTGGCGCGGGCCTCACTGTACGCCTTGGCCACCTCGACGTGGTGCTCGATGGGAGGCATGCCATTCCCCGGGAATTGTGGTGGGTGTGCGACCCGCATCGTTGGACGTATAGTGCGGTGCGGAACGGTAGGGGAGCCACCATCATTATTAAAGGGAAACCACCGTGTGGGGCTGGGTGCATGCGATCCATCTGTTGTGTGCCGCCCTGTGGATCGGGGTGATGGCCGGTGACCTACTGATGGTGACGCCGCTGTTGAAACGGGTAGACCTGCCGTCGCGGCTGGCGCTCGTGCCGCGCGTGCTGAAGGTCAATGCCGCCGTGGGGTGGGCGAGTGTCACGTTCCTCACCATCACCGGGCTGGCGCTCACCTTTCGTTGGGTGCCCATCGAGCGCTACGAGTCGCCCTACGGTCGGTTCTTCCTGGCGAAGCTGGTGGTCGTGGCCGTTCTCTTTCTGGTCTACGTCATGTTCTACTCCGGTCGTCAGCAGCGACTAAAAGGGGTATTGGAGCAACACGCACGGGAGGGCATGACCGCCGAGCTGGAGGGGACAATGGCGAGCCACCTGCGGCGGTTGGATCTCTACATCGCCATCGACTTGGCGTTGGCAGTACTGGTGGTGTTGTTGATTGAGATGGCGGCCTACGCCTAGGGTGAGGCCGTTACCGACAGGAGAACGCGGATGTCGATTCGGTCGGACCGCTGGATTAGGCGGATGGCGAAGGAGCACAGGCTCATCGAGCCCTTCGAGGAGGGCCAGGTACGCAAGGGGGTGGTCTCCTACGGCGTCTCCTCCTACGGCTACGACACGCGGGTCTCGGACGAGTTCAAGATCTTTACCAACGTCAACTCGTCGATCGTCGACCCGAAGGACTTCGACCCGGCGTCGTTCGTCGACGTGAAGCGGGATGTGTGCATCGTCCCCCCGAACTCCTTCGCCCTGGCCCACACGGTCGAGTACTTCCGCATGCCGCGCAACGTCCTGGCCATTTGTCTCGGCAAGTCGACCTACGCCCGCTGCGGCATCATCGTCAACGTCACGCCCTTCGAGCCGGGTTGGGAGGGCTACGTCACGATCGAGATCTCCAACACGACCCCCTTGCCGGCGAAGATCTACGCCAACGAGGGGATCGCCCAGGTGATCTTCTTCGAGGCCGACGAGGAATGCGCCATCTCCTACGCCGACCGCGCGGGCAAGTACCAGAAACAGACCGGCGTCACCCTGCCAAGGATTTGATTTCGAATCCTACGTTCCATCCTGCCTTTCCCGCCATTGGGCTACGAGTCCATCTAAGGAAGGCAGGAATTCCAGGAAGGCAGGAAGGCAGGAAGGGGGCAGCGGTGTCTTGTGGCTTCCTGCTTTCCTAAGATAAAGGGCGCACAGCCACCTGCCGTGAGATGCCGTCGATACCAGCGGTTGCCACATGACCGAGATACCCATGTCCGAGATCGTCTTCTATAACCGTTCGTGAAGCGGCTGTCGCGTGGCGAGAGAGTTTCTCTTGCGCAACAAGGTGGCGTACCGCAACCACGATGTCCGTAAGGACCCCATCGATCCGGTCACTACCCTGGCCATCGTCCGGGCCTGTGACGAGGTCTTCGTCAAGTGGGGACGTGGGGTCCTGCACCGCGAGCTGCGTAAGGAGCAAATGAGCGACGAAGAGATCCTGAAGCACTTCCTGGGTCGCTCCGGCACCATGCGTGCACCGGTCCTGCGGACGCCCGCCGGCATTATGGCGGGGTTTGAGGAGAGCGTGTACCGGCGGCTCCTCAAGGGGTGAAGACCGGCCTGCCGGGGGCACTTTCGCGCGAAGCAAAACCGACCGGGCACCATGGCCGCGAGTGTTCGCGTGGCAGGTGTGGGCGTGGCACGCCGGGGGCGAGCGAATACCGGTTGCCGGTTTGCGGCGCGTCGGGCTACTGCTACCCTTCTGCCCACCTGATTGTCAGTCCACTGAGGAGCACCATGTCTTCCAAGCTAGTCGGTAAGGTCGTCGTTGCCATGGGGGGCGGTCCCACGGCGGTCATCAACGAAAGTCTCGTCGGGGTCGTGCTGGAGTCGCGTAAGTTCCAGCAGGTGGAGCGGGTGTACGGCGCCGAGCACGGGGTATCCGGGATTATCAACGAGGACTTCCTCGACCTCACCCAGGAAACCACCAACAACCTGGAGCGCGTCGCCGTGACGCCGTCGTCGGCCATGGGATCGACGCGCGACAAGCCGGACGAAGCGTACTGCCGGGAAATCTTCCGGGTGCTCAAGGCGCACGGGGTACGGTACTTTTTTTACATCGGCGGCAACGACTCCGCCGACACGGTGCGCATCGTCAACGACGAGGCCCAGAGCGCGGACTACGAGTTCCGCGCGATCCACATCCCGAAGACCATCGACAACGATCTGATGGTCAACGACCATTGCCCGGGCTATCCCTCGGCGGCACGCTTCGTGGCCTCGGCCTTCATCGGTGCCAACCTCGACAACCGGGCGATCCCCGGCGTCTACATCGGCGTGGTCATGGGGCGCCACGCCGGCTTCCTCACCGCCGCCTCGGCGTTGGGTCGAAAATACCCCGACGACGGCCCGCATCTCATCTATCTACCCGAGAGTCCTTTCTCCGTCGACAGCTTTCTGGACGACGTCAAGGCGGTGTACGAGCGAAACGGCCGGTGTGTGGTGGCGGTGAGCGAGGGCGTCCACGACGTCGATGGCACGGCGATCGCCGCGAAGCTGGCCAAAGAGGTGGAGAAGGATTCGCACGGCAACGTGCAGCTATCAGGGACCACCGCCCTCGGCGATCTACTTTCGGGGCAGATCAAGGCGCAGTTGAAGATCAAGCGCGTGCGGGCCGACACCCTCGGCTATCTGCAGCGCTCGTTCATCGGCTGCGTCTCCGACGTCGACCAGCGCGAGGCGCGGGAGGCCGGGGAGAAGGCCGCGCAATTCGCCCTGTGGCACAACCGCGACGGCTCCGTGACCATCCACCGCACCGGTTTCTACTCGGTCGACTACCGCCTCAGCTCGTTGAAGGAGGTGGCGGGCATGACCAAGCTGATGCCGCCGGAGTTCATCGACCCGTCGGGGACCAACGTCACCGACGCATTCCGCCTCTACCTCCGTCCCCTGCTCGGGGCCGGGATGCCCTCCCCGAGCCGGGTGCGAGCGCCGCGGGTGGAGAAGATCCTCAACAAAGGGTAGTCCGTAGGGGCGGGGTTTATCCCCGCCCGCCGGAATACTGGTCGTTCCGGTCCCGGGAGACGTTAAACCCTTCCCGTATGTGTCCCGGGCAGCGCGGCCTGGGCGCCGCAGCGGTGCGCTACGACACTTTCCCCCTGCGCATGCGCTCCTCGATAGAGCGCTTGAACGCCTGTACCGCCCCTTCTGCCCCGCCCTCCGCGGAGCGTACCGAGTAGACGGTGTCGATGAACCGACCCTGGGCGCGCAGGAAGTGGCTGTTGTAGCCCGGGCGCGGTGGCTGGATCGCCGTCTCCTCGTAGACCGTGACGGTGACCGTGGCGACATGGATGCCGTCCAGAAAGAGGTGTACCCGGTCGGCATGGATGGCATCTCCCGGGACGGGTACCGGGGCGGGTTTCGCCGGCGCCGGCGTAGGGGGAGCCGGCGGGGCGGCGTCGAGGTGGGTGAGCTTGATCGGTTTCATGAGTGGCAGTGGGTAGCGCCCGGTCCGGGGACGGCGGCGCCTCAGGCGTAGCGGTTCTGCACGGTGCGGCGCAACCCCTCGAGGGTCGCCACGTGCTCGCGTTCCGCCGCGAGCAGCTCGGCGAAGGCCGCCTTGCCCTCCGCATTGGTACACGCGGTCACCATGCGCTCATAAAAGGCGACCGACTGGCGCTCCGCCTGCAGGCCGAGATCGACCGCGGCGAGCAGTCCGTGGTCGGAGCGGGCGATCCTGCGTGCCTCGGTGGTGGGCGGGAAGAGGTCGGAGCGGATGGTCTCTTGGACATAGCTCGTGAGCAGAGCCGCATCGTCGTAGGCGGTGTCGTCCGCCGGCACCTTGAGCAAGGCGCTGAAGCCGTCCAGATGCAGGGCCTCGTCGTGGGCGAGGCGGTAGAAGACGGCGCGGGCCTTGAGGTCCTTGGTGTACGGGGCGATCGCCTTGTAAAACGCGATGCCGTCTTTCTCGATCTTCTGGGCCACTGCCAACACCTCGGATTTGATCAGATTCATCGTCGGTGTCCGTTTCCTGCGGATGAAGTTTCGCGTGCCGATTCAGTCGCCGTTGTTGACCGCCGGAGGAAGGTGGCGTAAGGGTAGACGACGGCGGGTGACACGGCCATCGCGCGGTGGTAGCTGTCGGAAGCGGGTGGTACCATCGCTGCCCACCAGCAGGGCACCTCTCCCTTTCCCTCCGACCGGAGCGCTCACCCATGCCTTGGGAAACCCCACCGCGTAACCCCTGGGGACAGAAACGTCCCCCGACACCGCAGGAGGTCGCCAAGCAATTCGAGGCGATCGTCGGTCGCCTCCGGGCCAACCTGCCCGGGGGGGGCCTGTTGATACTCGCCGCCTTGCTGCTCTGGGGTTTCAGCGGCGTGTACATCGTCAGCCCCGACGAGCAGGGCGTGGTGCGGCGCTTCGGCGCGGCCGTGGCGGTTCTGGAACCCGGCTTTCACCTCCAGATGCCGCGCGGCATCGATCGGGTAGACAAGGTCAAGGTCACCCAGGTGCAGCGCCTGGAGATCGGCTTCCGTACCATCAGCTCCGGCCCGCCGGCACGTTACCAGCCGTTCCCCAAGGAGTCGCTGATGCTCACCGGCGACGAGAACATCGTCGATTGCCAGCTCATCATCCAGTACCGCATCAAGGACCCGAAGGCGTACCTGTTCAACGTCGTCGAGCCCGACCTCGCCCTACACAATGCCGGTGAGGTCGCCCTGCGCCAGGTGATCGGCTCCTCCACGATCGACGACGTCCTCACCACCGGCAAGCTGGTGATCCAGGACCGCACCCGCGACCTGCTGCAGGAGATCATCGATCTGTATGAAGGGGGCATCCTGGTGACCGCGGTGAAGCTCCAGACGGTGCAGGCGCCCAAACAGGTGGAGGATGCGTTCAAGGACGTGGTGCGCGCCAAGGAGGACCGGGAGCGGCTGATCAACGAGGCCAAAGGGTATCAAGAGGACATCGTGCCCAAGGCCCGTGGCAAGGCCGAGCAGATCAAGCGCGAGGCCGAGGGGTACAAGGCCGAGCGGGTGCAGCGCGCGCACGGTGACGCGAATCGCTTCCTCAGCGTGCTGGGAGAGTACCGGAAGGCGAAGGAGGTTACCCGCCGGCGCCTCTACCTGGAGGCCATGGAGGCGGTGTTGCCGGGAATTCAGAAGTACATCATCAATCCGGAGGCGGCGGGCAATCTGCTCCAGACCCTGCCCCTGAGCCCCGTGCCGCCGGCGATCCGGCCCACGGCCGAGGAGCAACCATGAAGCGCCTCAATCTGATCGGGCCCGTCGTCTTGGTCCTCATCCTCGTCGCGACCCAGTCCTTTTTCACCGTCGATGAGACCGAGGTGGTGCTGGTCACCGAGCTCGGCAAGTTCAAGCGCTCGATCGAGGAGCCGGGGCTGCACTGGAAGCTGCCCTTCATCCAGAAGCTCCGGGTGTATGACGCCCGGCTGCTGAACTACGACGCGACCCCCGCGGAGATCCTCACCCGCGACAAGAAGAACCTGGTGATCGACAACTACGCTCGCTGGCGCATCGCCGACCCCCTCACGTTTTATCAGCGGGTCGGTACCATTGAGGGGGCGCAGTCGCGTCTCGACGACATCATCTTCTCGGAGCTGCGTGAAGAGCTCGCCAAGGACACCCAGAGCGACATCATCGACGCGCAGCGGCAAGAGATCATGGCGGCGGTGACCAAGAAATCCGCGGCCAAGGCCGAGGAGTACGGCATCGAGCTCCCCGACGTGCGCATCAAACGCGCCGACCTGCCGCGTGAGGTCGAGGAGTCGGTGTATGCCCGCATGGCGTCGGAACGCGCCCGGATCGCCAAACGCTATCGGTCGGAGGGCGCCGAGGAGGCGGCCAAGATTCGTGCCGAAACCGACAAGGAGCGGGTCATCCTCCTGGCGGAGGCCAACCGCGAGGCGGAGGAGATCCGCGGCCAGGGCGAGGCCGAAGCGGTGACCATTTACGCCGCGGCCTACCAGCAAGATCAGGAGTTCTATACCTTCCTGCGCACCCTCGACGCCTACCGCGCCACCCTCGCTCAGGGAGCGACCGCCGTCCTCGACTCGAGCTCGCCGTTGTTCCAGTTCCTGGAGAGCCCCGACCGCTAGCGGTGTCCGGAGCGGTAGAGTCATTCCTCTAAGGAAGGCAGGAAAGGAACAGGAAGGCAGGAAGGTGGGGATACATCCGAGTTTCCTGCCTTCCTGTTCCTTTCCTGGCTTCCGCAGCGAGACGCAAGGCCGGTGCCGTGTTCTGCGCTGACCGACTCTGGACTCCGCTTGGGATTCTTGGGATGGTGGTCGTAGCCTTCTGTAGGAGCCGAATCCCTCCTGCCTGCCGGCAGGCAGGTCGGCGACCTCAGGCCCGCAGGGCCTGCCGCGCCGATGGCGCGGATCGCCGGTGCAACCGGCTCCTACCCTTTGTTGGAAAATCGCGGCGCGCTCCCGGAATCACGGTAGGAGCGAGCTTGCTCGCGAACCGTTCAGGGCGGCGGCGTCAGTTCGCGGGCAAGCCCGCTCCTACGATTCCCTCCAAGATTCCCGGATGAACCGAACGGTCGGACAGGCATGACCATGGACGAGCGATACGAGCCGCAGCAGATCGAGGCGAAGTGGCAGGCGCGCTGGCACGACAGCACCGCCTTCCGGGTGGCGCGCGACGCGCCGGGTCCCAAGTACTACGTGTTGGAGATGTTCCCCTACCCATCGGGGCGCATCCATATGGGCCACGTGCGCAACTACGCGATCGGCGACGTGGTGGCGCGGGTGAAGCGGCGGCGCGGCTTCCACGTCCTCCATCCCATGGGCTGGGACGCCTTCGGCATGCCGGCGGAAAACGCCGCCATCGAGCGGGGTGTCCACCCGGCCAAGTGGACCCGCGAGAACATCGCCTACATGCGCGGCCAGCTTCGTAAGCTCGGCCTGTCGATCCCCTGGGAGCGGGAGTTCGCCACCTGCGACCCGGCCTACTACCGGTGGGAGCAGCTCGTCTTCATCCAGATGGTCGAGCGCGGTCTCGCCTACAAGAAGCGCTCCCAGGTCAACTGGTGCGACACCTGCGCCACGGTCCTCGCCAACGAGCAGGTCGAGGCCGGTGCCTGCTGGCGGTGTGGCAATCCGGTGCTGCTCAAGGAGCTGGAGCAGTGGTTCCTCAAGATCACCGACTACGCCGAGGAGCTGCTGCGCGACCTCGACCGCCTCGATGGCTGGCCGGAGAAGGTGCGTACCATGCAGCGCCACTGGATCGGCCGCTCGGAAGGGGCGCGCGTCCGTTTTCCGGTGGTGGACACCGGCGAGGAGATCGAGGTCTTCACCACCCGCCCGGACACCCTGTTCGGGGTCACCTTCCTGTCGCTGGCGGCGGAGCACCCGCTCGTCGAGCGCATCACCGCCGCCACCCAGCGACCGGCGGTGGCGGCGTTGCGCGCCAAGCTCGCCACCGTCGCGGCGGCGGTGCGGGAAGAGGTGGCCCAGGACAAGGAGGGGGTGTTCACCGGTGCCTACTGCCTGCCGCCCGGCGCCGGCGAGCCGGTGCCGATCTACGTGGCCAACTTCGTCCTCATGGGGTACGGCACCGGCGCGGTGATGGCGGTCCCGGCCCACGACCAGCGCGACTTCGAGTTCGCCAGGAAGTATGGCCTGCCGATCCGGCCGGTGATCTTCCCCCTCCGCGAGGACGGCACGCCCCAGCCCCTGGACGGTGCCACCATGGAGGCGGCCTACGAGGCGGCCGGGGTGATGGGGGGATCGGCGCAGTTCGATGGCCTCCCCTCGGAGGAGGGCAAGGGCGCCGTGGCCCGCTGGCTGGCCGACGTCGGCCAGGGCGGTCCGGCGGTCACCTACCGCCTCCGTGACTGGGGGATCTCCCGCCAGCGCTACTGGGGGGCACCGATTCCCGTTCTCTACTGCGACGCCTGCGGCATGCAGACCGTCCCGCCGCGGGACCTGCCGGTGGTCCTGCCCGAGGACGTGGCCCTCACCGGCGAGGGCGGCTCGCCCCTGGCGGCCCACGCCGGCTTCGTGACGGCCACCTGCCCCTCCTGCGGCGGCCCGGCGCGGCGCGAGACCGACACCTTCGACACCTTTCTGGAGTCGTCGTGGTACTTCCTGCGCTACGCCTCGCCGGACCCGCGGGCCAGTGCCACCGGTGACGCCCTGCGCCTTACTCCCGAGGAGATCGCCCGCGGCCCCTTCGACCGGCAGGAGGTCGACTACTGGATGGCGGTCGACCAGTACATCGGCGGCATCGAGCACGCGGTCCTCCACCTCCTCTACGCCCGCTTCTACACCAAGGCCCTGCGCGACCTCGGTTACCTCTCCGCCGCCGAGCCCTTCACCCGGCTGCTCACCCAGGGGATGGTGTGCAAGGAGACGTGGCGCTGCGCCACCCACGGCTGGCTCCTGCCGGCGGAGGTCGATGGCGGCGCCTGCACCCGCTGCGGCCGGCCGGCCGAGCAGGGGCGGGTGGTCAAGATGTCCAAGTCGAAGAAGAACGTGGTCGATCCCGACGCCCTGATCGCCCGCTACGGCGCCGACACCGCGCGCCTCTTCTCCCTGTTCGCCGCGCCCCCCGAGCGCGACCTGGAGTGGAGCGAGGAGGGGGTGGAGGGGGCGTACCGCTTCCTCGGCCGGGTGTGGCGCCTCGCCGCCCAGGTGGTGGCGCTACCCGACCGCGCCTCCGCGGCGCCGGCGGCCGGCAAGGCCGAGGCCGACCTCACCCGCCGCCTGCACCAGACCATTCGCAGGGTCACCCGCGACGCGGAGCAGGCCTTCCACTTCAACACCGCCATCGCCGCGATCATGGAGCTGGCCAACGCGACCCAGGGCTACTGCGCCGGCGACGCGCCCGACCCGGCCCTGAGCCGCCTGGCGATGGAGACCATCGTCCACCTCCTCAATCCCTTCGCCCCGCACATCACCGAGGAGCTGTGGGAGTCCCTCGGCCACCGCGCGCCCCTGCATGCTGCTCCGTGGCCCGACTACGACCGGTCGCTGGCCAAGGAGGACGAGATCGAGCTGGTCTTGCAGGTGAACGGCAAGGTGCGCGGCCGCGTCACCGTGGCCGCCGACGCGCCGCAGGCCGACCTCGAGAGTCTCGCCTTGGCGGACCCCGCGGTCCAGAGGTGGCTCGACGGCAAGGCGCCGCGCAAGGTAATCGTCATCCCCGGCCGGCTGGTGAACGTGGTGGCGTAGCGGACCGCTGCAGGTGGTTGCGGGCGGCGCGCTAGCCCGCATTTCTCACCATGTATCTGCTGCGCCCGCGCAACCACCCGCATTTCCTGGCCGTGTCCTCGTCCGAGTCCTCGACAGGGGTAGGAGCCGGTTTCACCGGCGATCCGCGCAACAGGCCCTGCGGGCCTGGGTCGCCGAAGGGATTCGGCTCCTACCGCGGGCCGGCCACGATCTACGGGCGTTTGCACGGTCTCGCCACGATCCCTGGTGAGAAATGCGGGCTAGACTGCGGGAGTAGATCTGGTCTCGCCAGAAGAGAGGCTCGACAGTGAACGATTCCTGGCACCGCCTCGCCGAGGCACGGAGCATCGCCTACCACCGGCGGATCGCCGAGATGATCCGGGAGGAACCCGAGCGGTTGACCCGCGTCATCGCGAAACTGCGGCGCCAGGTCGCCTCCAACGACGCCACTCAGCGCCACTGGGCACGGGCGTGGCTGGCCATTCTCGAACAGCCGCTGGAGGATGCCCTGGCCTTCCTGACGGATCCCGGTGAGCGGGCCAATGAACTCCGCCAGTCCACCCCCTTCGCCGGCCTCTTGCCGCCGCGCCTGCGGTGGCAGATCCACGAGCAGGTGCGCGCCGACTAGCTGGCGCAGAGCAGAGATGTGGCCTCGTGACGCGGTCGAATCTTGAGCACGTGATCCGTGCCGCCGCGGGCATCGCCGACGAAGACCACCTCATCATCGTCGGTAGCCAGGCGATCCTCGGCCAGTTCCCGGAGGTCCCCGAGGTACTGTTGCGCTCCGTGGGGGCCGGTCTCTATCCGCGCGACGCACCGGAGAAGGCCGACCTCATCGACGGCTCCATCGGCGAAGGCTCGCCGTTCCACGAAACCTTTGGCTACTACGCCCAGGGGGTCGGCCCCGAGACGGCGACCCTGCCCGCCCGTTGGGAGGAGCGGCTGTTCCGCGTCCATAACGAGAACACCGGTCGCGCCATCGGCTGGAGCCTGGAGATCCACGATCTCCTGGTGAGCAAGTACGTCGCGGGTCGGGAGAAGGACCTCGCCTTCATCCGTGCGGCCATCGAGCACGGCCTGGTGGACGGCGAGACACTGGCGGCGCGCCTGGCCAGTACACCGATCGAGGAGGGGCGGCGGATGGAAATCGCAGCGAGGATCCGGCGCGATCTCGGCGGTACGGAGTAGTCGTGCTGGCAAACGTCACAGTTTTGCTTAGCCCGCATTTCTCGCCAGGGATCGTCGTGAGAGCGTGCCAACGGCCGTAGATCCTGGGTGGCCCGCGGTAGGAGCCGAATCCCTCCTGCCTGCCGGCAGGCAGGTCGGCGACCCAGGCCCGCAGGGCCTGTTGCGCTGGTCACGCGATACGACGCATTGATGGCGTCTTGCCAGGTCGAACGTCGCCCGCTGTCTAGACACCGCCGGCCTGCCGCGGCGACCTTGTTCTCCCATAGCCACTCCCCGCCGCGCTCCCACTGCCCCTCGGCGCGGCGATGGCCGAAGAAAAAATCAGCTAGGAGTCTGTCGGACTACCCCCCTTGGGCGTGGGGGGATGGACGGTTTGGGTTCGTCTTGGCAGTGGATCCGCAGGGGGAAGGTTTGAAGAGGGACGGGGTGTGGCGCTCGAACCGGCGAAAAGACGGGGTCAGACGGATCCCCCAGGGGGGAAAGGGAGACGTGCCCTTCGGTTTAGGCGGCCCGTGCCGCCCAACCGGCCGCCTGCAGGGTGTGCAGGCGTTTGAGGTTGTATGCCAGGCACAGCAGCGTCCACTCGCCGCGCACCGCCGCCAGCCCCCGCAGGAGGAATTGCCGGAAGCCCAGGACGTGCTTGAGGATCCCGAACACCGGTTCGAGGGTGGTTTTGCGGCGCGCGTAGCGCCGGCGGCCCGCCGGGGTCTGCATCCGATGGCGCATGCGGGTCACCGCATCGGCGTCAGGGGGAGCGGGCAGCGGTTCGGTGAACCGTTCCCAGACCGGCGGGGGGTGGGGCTGCCGGCCCGAGGCCAAGGAGGGGGTGATCTTCTGGGCTTCGCACGCCGCCACGTTGGCCGCCGAGAAGTAGCCGGTGTCCGCCACCAGGTGCGCGACCGTGCCGAGCGCCTCTGGAAGCGCCCCCAGCTTCACGAGCGCCGGCTCGATCTCGTGAACATCGTTGACGTGGTCGGTGAGGGGGTGCTCCACGATCAGCGCGGTGTCCATGTCGACCGCCGCCTGGGCGTTGTACGCCTGCTCAAAGCCCCCACCGGAGACGGGCATGATGCGCGACTCTGCGTCCGTGAGGTTGACCTGGTCCGTGGCCGTCGGCCCCGCCTCGGGCGGCGTCGGAGGCCGGCCCCCGGGCTTCTTGCCGGTCGCCTTTTCCTGGGCTTGGCGCTTCGCGACCTTCTCGTCCAACGCGGCCTTCTCCCGCGCGTAGCGCTCCTGGGCACGGATCTCGATCGTGCGCTTGGCTTCCGCCAGGGCGGCCAGCCGCGCCTGGCGAAGGGCGATCTCCTCGGGCAGGCTCAGGCCATCGGGAAGGTTTTGGGCATCCGCCTGCTCGGCGCACTCCATCAATCCCGCCACTTCCGCCTGGAGCTGGGCTTCCAGACGGTCCGCATACGCCCAGCTCAGCGCCTTGTGGCGGCTGGCGTTGGCCTGGATCTTGGTCCCGTCCAGACTCACCTGGCGAGAGCCGCAAGAGCTTCAGCTCGCAGGCCAGCTCCAACAGCGGCACAAACAGCGGCTCCAGCTCCGAAAGGAAGCGCCGGCGAAAGGTGGCGATCGTGTCGTGGTCCGGGTGGGTGTTGGCCGCCAGGTAACGGAAGGCGACCGAGTCGTAGGTGGCGCGTTCGATCTTGCGGCTGGAGAACACGCCCGTGGCGTAGCCGTAGAACAGCAGCGCCAACAGCACCCCCGGATGGTGCGCCAGGGAGCCGCGCCCACGGTAGGCCGCCTCCAGCGGACGCAGATCCAGATGCTCCACCGCGTCGGCGACAAACCGCGCCAGAGGGTCTTCCGGAAGCCACTCCTGCACCGACGGCGGAAACAGAAACGGCGTCTCCCGATCGGCCACCATGAATCGACTGCCCATGACTCCTCCCGGCTGAGGCCTACCGAACCCGCGCCAGTCTAACCCTCAGGACCCCAATCCGTCTCGAAAGTCCGACAGACTCCTAGCCCGCATTTCTCACCATGATTCCGCCACTCCCGCCCAGCCGCTCGCATCTCCCGGCCGTTCGGCTCACACCCCCACGGCGAATCGCCGCAGCCCGGGGACCCGGTCGAAGTGGCGATCGAGGGTGAGGAGGGCCACTCCCCGTTGCAGGCAGATGGCGGCGACTAGGGCGTCGGAAGAGGGGATGGTCACACCCTGAGCGCGGAGCTCCCCTAGCAGCTCCCCCGCGGCGATGAAGTCGGACCGCCGGGTCTCGAAGTAGGGAAGGGCCTGAAAGAGGTCGGTGACCATGGCGCGCTCCTGCGTGCGCAACCCCTGGTGGATTTCCAGCTCCACTACCCCACACAGGATCGCCCGCCGGCCGTCGAGGAGGGTGTCGAGGGCATCGAACACCGGCCCATCGCCGCGCCGGAAATACTCAATCCAGACGCTGGAATCGACTACCACCTCAGCGGTCAAGCTCCGCCACCTCTTCGATCTCTTGCTCCCGGAGGGCGGCGAGATCCCCTTCGACCGGAAGTTTTCCGCGCAGCGCCTTGAGGCGCTCGATGCGCCGCTGTTGCACCCACTCCACGACCGCGCGGTTCACGGCGTCCGTGCGGGACGATGCCTGCGAAAAATGCATCAGGTCCGTCAGAATGTCGTCCGGAATAGTCACCGTGGTTCGCATAAGACACTCTCACCAATTTTGTGGCGTCGTTGATGCGTAACTATAGCATATAGGCTCCATCATTTGTGGTGATGTCCCAGGTCCGTCACTCCCACGATTCTGTCGGTCACCGAACCAACGCTCTCGGCGGGGCTAGCGGGGCGCCACGCGGCGCAGGGTGGCGCGCAGGATCTCGGCGGAGGCGTGGAGGCCTGCGCGCTCCTCGCCGGTGAGGTCCAGCTCGATCACCCGCGCGATGCCCCGGGCGCCGAGCACGCATGGCACCGACAGACAGACGTCCTGCTCGCCGTACTGGCCGGTGAGGAGGGTGGAGACCATGAGCACC
>DASWHD010000069.1:0-2396 GCA_036393335.1 bacterium | reverse complement strand
AATCGCTGACGGCTACCCCAACACCCGCGCCAGCACCTCCTGGTACGCCTCCTCCACCCCGCCGAGGTCGTGGCGGAAGCGGTCCTTGTCCTTTTTCTCGCCGGTCTTGTGATCCCAAAGCCGCATGGTGTCGGGGCAGATCTCGTCGCCGAGGGTGAGCCGCCCGTCGCCGTCGATACCGAACTCCAGCTTGAGGTCGATAAGGTCGAGGCCACGCGGGGCAAAGAAGGCGATGAGCAGCTCGTTCACCCGGTCGGTTACCCGCTTCACTTCGCCCAGCACCGCGTCCTCCACCAGGCCAAGGGCGTGGATGTGGTCGTCGGTGAGGAGGGGATCGCCGAGGGCATCGGACTTGAGACAGAATTCGAGGATGCGGTGACGCAGCGTCCCGCCCTCCTGTAACCCCAGCCGGCGGGCAAACGAGCCGGCGATGCGGTTGCGGACGATCACCTCGATGGGCAGCATCTTGAGCTTCAAGACCACCATGTGGCGGTCGTCGAGGCGTTCGACGAAGTGGGTGTGGATGCCGTTCTCCTCCAGGTAGCGGAACAGGCGCTCCGACATGCGGTTGTTGACCACCCCCTTGTCGTGGATCGCGCCACGCTTCTGGGCATTGAACGCCGTCGCGTCATCCTTGAAGTACTGGACGAGGCGCGCCGGGTCGTCGGTCGTGTAGAGGATCTTGGCCTTGCCCTCGTAGATCTGATCTCGCGGTTCCATCAATAGAGCTTCTCCACGCCCGTCGTCTCCACCCAGCCGGTGCGGTCTCCGGCCAGCTTCACCTGCACCCACTCCGGCAGCTCACCCACCGCCTCCAGCAGGTCGCCGGGGCCCACCTGGGCCACCGCACTGGTCTTGCGGCCGGCGCCGGCGAAGATCTCCAGGGGTCGTACCACCCGCACCTGACCGGTGACCGTGCGCACCTCACGGGGCGGATCGGGATCGACCGGGAAGCCGAGACGGTCGGTGAAGTCGATGCCGAACCCGCCCTCGTGAATGCTCAGTTGTACGGGCACCTCGCGCGCCGTGACCTGCGGTGCGACCACCAGGGTCATGGCGATCTCCGCGATCTCGTCGGGCCGCAGCAGCTCGATGCCCCGGCCGGAGCCGCGGACCCGCACGCCGCTCAGCTCCACCGGCGCCAGGTCGACTTGCAGGTCGCGCGCCGCACCCGCGCCGACGTTGCGCACGCTGACGATGACGTCCACCGCCTCGCCGCGCTGGAGCACCCCGTCGCCGTTGCCCACCGACGAGCCGGTCATGTCGTCCACCACGCGGTAACTGTAGCGAAACTCCGGCCGCGGCAGGGCCTCGACCTTGAGCACCCCCTCGACGCCGCGCGGCACGTAGCCGTCCGCCTCGTCGAAGTCCAGCGAGAACGGGATGTCGCCGATCGGCAGGTCGCGCGGCAGGTCGATCACCACCGTCCAGTCGCGGCTCCCTGCCGGCGCGACCCGGCCGAAATAAAAGGCACGCCCGTCGAGGGCCGGATGCGGGCTGGTGAGCCGTGCCTTGGCGCGGTAGAGGTCGCCCTTGCCGCGGTTGTACAGGTGTACCGTGAGGCTGAACCGGTCACCTGCCACCACCTCGCCGTTCTCCGGCGAGGAGCGCATCTCCACCACCGGGTACGGCGGCAGGTCGATGGTGCCCAGGGACCAGTCGATGTCGACGCCCTCCTGCTGGAGCCGCGCGACGGCAATCAGGTCGTCCACGCCCCCCGTGGGATGGATGGTGGTATCGTCACGGCTGGCCAGGGCGAGACGATCGCCGTCGGGCGAGACCGCCACGGCGCATACACCGGCCACCGGCTGCCACGACTGGATACGCGCACCGGAGGGGATCTCCCACAGGATCACCTGGCCGTCCTCGCTGGCGGACAGCAGCGAGCGCCCGTCGGCGCCGAAGCGCAGGGCGCGCACCCACGTCTCGTGGCCACGCAGGGAGCCGATCTCGCCGCCACCCGAGAGGTCCCAGAGGCGCACCTCGCTGTGGTTCTCCATCGCCACGTAGTGGCCGCCCGGATCGATCGCCATGGCGTCGCCCCACACCTGAGGAAAGGTGTAGCGCTTGACCATGCGTCCGGTGGTCAGGTTGTAGAGACGCAGGGTCTTGTCCCAGCCGCCGGTCCACAATTGTCGCCCGCCGTCGGCCACGTACACGAAGTTGACCGCCGCCTCGTGCGCCTTGAGGGTGCTGAGGCGTGAGCCCTCGTCCGCCACCCAGACCGAGACCGTCCCCGCCTTGTCCCCGGCCACGACCGTCCGGTCGTCGGGGCTGAAGACGAGGGCGGTGATCGCGGCCCCGCCCGGCTCCAGGCGGTGGGCGAGGCGCTGGGCCCCGAGGTCCCACACCCATACCCGTCCGGCGGCATCGCCGACCGCCGCCAGGCGGCCGCT
>DASWHD010000068.1:0-2813 GCA_036393335.1 bacterium | reverse complement strand
TTCACCCCCATCGTCAATCCACCCCAGGTCGCCATCCTCGGCGTCTCCCGGGGGCGCATGGCTCCGGTCTACGACCGCGGCGGCGCGACCTTCCTGCCGCGCCTCCTCCTGCCCCTGTCCCTGTCCTACGACCACCGGGCGGTGGACGGTGCCGCGGCGATCCGCTTCCTGCGCCGCCTGGTGGAGCTGCTGGAGGAGCCCTTCCTCCTCAGCCTGGAGGGGTGAGGCGCGGGCGGAGGTAATCATGCCGGACCCTCTCCCAGGCTCACGGAGGCGTAGCCATGGCTGATCCGACCACTCCCCTCGCCGTGATCGGCGCCGGCCCCGGTGGCTATGCCGCCGCCTTCCTGGCGGCAGACCTGGGGATGCAGGTGACCCTCATCGACACCGCCCCCCTGCCGGGCGGGGTCTGCCTGCACGTCGGGTGCATCCCTTCCAAGGCCCTGCTCCACGCGGCGGCCCTGCTCAGCGAGGCGCGCGCGGCGAGCCGTCTCGGGATCACCTTCCCGGAGCCGGCGATCGACGTGGCGCGGCTACGTGCCTGGAAGGACGAGGTGGTGGGCAAGATGACGCGCGGCCTCGCCCAGATGGGCAAGGCGCGCGGCGTCACCTATCTCCAGGGCCGTGCGCGCCTCCTCGACGGTCATACCCTGGAGGTGACCTCGCCCGAGGGCGGAGCCCGGCGCCTCGCCTTCGAGCACGCGATCCTCGCCACCGGCTCCCGCCCCGCCCTGCCGCCGGGCCTGGCGAGCGAGTCGCCACGGCTGATGGACTCCACGGCGGCCCTCGCCCTGGAGGAGGTCCCGGAGACCCTCTTGGTGGTGGGCGGTGGCTACATCGGTCTGGAGCTGGGCACGGTCTACGCCGCCCTCGGCGCGCGGGTCACCTGCGTGGAGATGACCGGCGAGCTGCTCCCCGGCGCGGACCGCGACCTGGTCAAGATCCTCGCCCGGCGCCTGGGCAAGGCGTTCGCTGCGATCCACCTGGAGACCACGGTCACGGCTCTGGAGGAGAGTGGCGAGGGGCTGCGGGTGCGGTTCCGGGGCAAGGGGCCGGCGGAAGGGCTGTTCCAGCGGGTGCTGATCGCCACCGGTCGCCGGCCGTGCAGCGACGGCCTGGGGCTAGAGAACACCGCCGTGGTCGTGGACGAGCGCGGCTTCGTGGCAGTCGACGCGAGCCGCCGCACCGCGGAGCCGGCGATCTTCGCCATCGGTGACCTCACGGGCGAGCCGCTGCTCGCCCACAAGGCGACCCACGAGGGGCGGGTGGCGGTGGAGACCGTCCACGGCCGCAACGTGGCCTTCGAGCCGCGCGCGATTCCGGCGGTGGTCTTCACCGATCCGGAGATCGCCTGGTGCGGCCTGACCGAGAGGTTGGCCGCGGCCCAGGGCCACGCCGTGAAGGTCACCCGCTTCCCCTGGGGGGCATCGGGCCGGGCGACGACCCGGGCACGCGACGACGGCCTCACCAAGCTGCTGTGCGACCGGTCGAGCGGGCGCATCCTCGGCGTGGGGATCGTCGGGGCCGGGGCCGGGGAGCTGATCGGCGCCGGGGTCCTGGCCATGGAGATGGGGGCGAGGGCCGGCGACGTGGCCCTCACCATCCACCCCCATCCGACCCTCTCCGAGACCTTCATGGCGGCGGCGGAGCTGTTCACCGGCCGCTGCACCGACCTGCCACCGGCGCGCTGAGACCTCTCGTGGGGGAAGGACCGCACGGCGGGTTGGCGGCGGGCAACGGCGGCGGAGCGAAAAGACAACCACTGGCACCGAACAAGACGGGGAAAGGGCGGTGATGTGCCCGGCGATCTCCCGGATCATCGCCTTGCCGTGCCCGGCCGCCCGCCCTTCATCGCGGACGTGGAGGAGCAGGGCGGCGAGCAAGTCGTGCAGTCGCCCCGGCCTCCAGGAGCGCCTCGCCCAGGCCAGGAGCCGCGACGACCCCGACCTCATGTCTCCTCTTGAGGACGAGCGTCGCAATGTGAGACGCGGCTTGTCTCATAATTGAACAATCGCCCCCAGGAGGCTTGTCTCAATTTTGAGCAATCGCCCCAAGGAGAGGCGCCTTGCGGTCGCGCCGGAGGAGGAATCGTCCCAGGTCTTCCTGGCCTAATCCGTTATTTTCATAAGGCGGTTGATGGAAAAGGCGGTGGGAGGTGGCGCATCGCCTCGGCCTGGCCCGGTGTTTGCTGGGAAAGACTCGGGCGGGGGGACCGGGAGGACGGATGCAGAACGGCCGGTGGTTTGCGCGGCCAACGTCGGAAAAGCGATTTCCCACGAGTTAACAATAGTCCCGAGGAGGAACCCATGCGCGTGAACCAGAAATCCCGGCTGTCGGTCATCGCCGGTGCTGTATCGGCGATCTTTTTTTCTCGAACCATGATCCTCGTTGCCCTGGGATTTTCCAGTCCTGCATTGGCCATCGATACCACGTGGTTCGGTGGTAACGGTGATTGGGGCGTGGGCGGGAATTGGAACAACGGCCAACCCGGCGCCGGCGATGTCGCGATCATCAACGCAGGTACCGCGACCCTCGGATTTGACTCCTCCATCCTGGGCCTGACGCAGGGTGGCGGCATCGTCTCCGGCACCGGCAATCTCACCCTGACCGGCGGCTCGACCTGGAGTGCCGGCACCCACACCGGAACCGGCAGCACGAACTTCAACAGCACCCTCGCCATCAGCGGCGCCACCCGCAAGGACCTCACTGGCGGGCGCATCGTTAATGCCACGGGCGTGACCACCTGGAGCGGCAACACCGCGGCCAACAACAACCAGATCATCTTCAGCGGCGGCACGATCAACAACTCCGGC
>DASWHD010000067.1:0-5672 GCA_036393335.1 bacterium | reverse complement strand
GGCCACAGGGTGGTGGAACTCCCGCTGGCCGAGTCCCTCGCCGATGTCGCCGCCCATATCCGGCTGGTGGCGGAGGCGCTCGGCGAGGAGGGCCGCGGCGAGGCCCTGATCGCGCGCTTCGAAGGGGAGACGGCGGCAATCCCGCCCCCGCCGCCGGGACCACGGCCGGTGGCCATCCTTATCGATCCCAATGGCTTCACCTCGGGCGCGGGGAGCCTGCCGGACGCGGTGCTGAGGGTGGCCGGATTCGAAAACTTGGCAACCCGCCTCGGCATGGCCGGGGTCGGCCGAATCCCTCTCGAGGCCGTGGTAAAGGCGGCACCGGATGCCCTGATCCTCGGCCGTCTCAGCGTCGAGCACCCGTCCCTTGCCACGGAGTTTCTTTCCCATCCCGCCCTTGCCCGGACGGTGCCGCGGCACGCAGTGATCGGGATGGATCACCACCTCTGGGCCTGCGCCATTCCCGAGATCGCCCAGGCGATGGAGCGGCTGGCGTCGTTTCGCCGGGGGCTCGCCGCGCATCCCTTGGGAGACCGGAGATGACGGCGCCTGCGGGAACCGCGCCGCGTGCCGGCGGCGGTGCACCGACAGCCTTGTTGATACCGTCCCTGGCCGGCGTCATGGCCGTCGCATTCGCCGCCTCACTGGCGGTCGGGCCGGCGGGGCTCGGCAGCGGCGAGCTGATCGCAGCCCTTCTCGGGCAAGGCAGCGAGGGTGCGCGGATCATCCTCCTGGAGGTGCGCCTGCCGCGCGCGATTCTCGGGCTCCTGGTGGGCGGCACCCTCGGGCTCGCCGGAGCCGCCCTTCAGGGATTCCTGCGCAACCCCCTGGCCGAGCCAGGCTTGATCGGCGTCTCGGCCTCCGCCGCCCTGGGCGCGGTGCTGATGCTCTACACGGGGCTCGCGGCGGCGGCCACCCTCGCACTCCCCCTCGGCGGCATCGCCGGCGCCCTCGCCGGGATGCTGGCGGTGCAGGCGCTGGCCGGCCGTGACACCGGCCCGCTAAACCTCATCCTCGCCGGCGTCGCGGTGACCAGCTTCGCCGGCGCGGCGACGGCCCTCGTCCTCAACCTCGCCCCAAGCCCCTTTGCCGCGCTGGAGATCGTGTTCTGGATGATGGGGTCCCTGGCCGACCGCAGCTTCGTCCATGTGTGGCTGGCCGCCCCCTTCGTGGCGGCCGGCGCGGCCCTGCTGCTGACCCTCGGCCGTGCCCTCGATGCGCTGACCCTGGGGGAGGATACGGCGCGCACGCTGGGCATCAACCTTCCGGGGGTGCGTCGGCGCCTGCTCCTCGGCATGGCCCTAGCAGTGGGGGCGGCGACAGCGGTGGCGGGCTCCATCGGCTTCGTGGGGCTGGTGGTGCCCCACCTCCTCCGCCCCCTCGCCCGCCACCGGCCCGGCCTCGTGCTGCCCGCCAGCGCCCTCGGCGGCGCGGCGCTGACGCTGATCGCCGACGTCGCGGTACGACTCCTCTCGCCCGGCCGCGAACTCAAGCTCGGCGTACTCACCGCGCTCGTGGGTGCTCCGTTCTTCCTGTGGCTGGTGCTGGCCATGCGGCGGAGGTTCGCATGACCGCGTTGACCGCCAGCGATATCGCGGTCCGGTTCGGCCCGACGCCGATCCTGGCCGGCGCCGATTTCTCGCTGGTGGAGGGTGAGGTAGTCGGACTCATCGGCCCCAACGGCGCCGGCAAGACCACGCTCCTGCGCGTACTGGCGGGGCTGCTGACGCCGGATCGGGGCGAGGTCCGCCTCCACGGACGGGCGCTCGCCGGTTTTGATCGGCACGCCCGGGCCCGAGCCCTCGCCTATCTCGCCCAGGACGGCGAGAGCCACTGGGCGGTCACAGTGGAGACCTTGGTGACACTGGGGCGCCTACCCCATATGGGGCCGTGGCGGGGCCCCTCGCCGGCGGACCACGCCGCGGTCGGGCGCGCCCTTGCCGCATGCGATGCCACCACCATCGCCGATCGCCCGGTCAACCGGCTGTCGGGCGGCGAGCGCGCCCGCGTGCTCCTCGCCCGGGCGCTCGCGGTCGAGTCGGACGTGCTGCTCGCCGACGAGCCGGTGGCCGGTCTCGATCCCGCCCACGCGCTCGACGTCATGACGGTGCTTCGCAGTCGCGCCCGGGAAGGGGCGGCGGTGGTGGCGGTGATCCACGACCTCACCGTCGCCATCCGCCACTGCGACCGCCTCGTGCTGCTCGCTCAAGGCACCACCATGGCCGAGGGCCCGCCCGGCGATGTCCTGAGTGAGGAGAATCTGGCCCGCGCCTACGGAATCCGCGCCTATCGCGGCATCGCCGACGGCCAGCCCTTCGTCGTCCCCCTGGCGCGCACCGGCGTCGGAGACGCGCCATGACCGGACGGCGCGAGCGGAATCTGGTGCCCACGCGTGGGGGCCCACACCGCGGGCATGCGCTGGCAGTGGCCGCAGCGCTGTCCTTGGCCCTCCACGGGGGCGCCTTGGCCTTGGCGGCCTGGGTATGGGGCATCGTTCCGCCGGCACCAGGGGAGCCCCGCGCGTTCCCCGTCGTGATGATCGGCGAGGTCCCGGCCGAAGCAGGCCCTGGAGATTCCAGGGCTCCAGATTCGGGAACCCCCGACCTCCCGACCACGGGCACGTCCGCGAACGATCAACCGACGCCAGATGGCCGACAGGGAACCCAGCAGGAGCGACCGGCCGTTGCCGACGGGGTGGTGGCAATCGATGATTCGGCAACAGCGAAGGAGAACATCAGTGGCGTACCGGGTTTCAAGCCACCGCCTCGGCGCCCACTGCTTGCGGAGAGCACGGAAACGCGCGAGCGCGCCCATCGTGACGCCTCACCGGCGCCTCCTGTGAAAAACGAACCCCCTTCACCCGATCTGGCGAAAGGACCTGCGCTTCCCGATGCGGCGGTGGCTCACGGTGAGGTCCAATCCGCCGCGAGGAGCGATGACGGCGGGCGCAACGAAGCGGCCATCGCATCGCCTCCCCGCTATGGGCTCCCCGGCCTCGCCAATCCGAGGCCCGATTATCCGTGGCTGTCGCGTCGGCGCGGCGAGGAGGGCCGGGTCGTCCTCCGCGTCACGGTCGACGCCGAGGGATCGGCCGCCGTGGTGGAGGTGGCGGCATCGAGCGGCCATGGTCGGCTCGACCGCGCCGCCCTCGCCGCCGTGCGGCGCTGGCGCTTCGCCCCGGCCCGGCAGGGAGGAAAGGCTATTCCCGGGACCGTTGCGGTCCTTGTCACCTTCCGGTTAATTGAATAAGTGAAATATGAGAATAAGTCACTAACTTATTCATAAGTAATAATTTTTATACGTCTGGAAATTCCTCGTAGAAGCCGAGCTTGCGCTGCAGCGGCGCGTCGTCGACCACGAACAGGAAGGCCGGTGATTTGGCCGAGCCGTTGGCCAGCCTCACACGCGCATGGGTCGGCACAGTGAAGATATCATCCATCCCAAAGCGCAATGTCTTGCCGTCCACCTCGGCGGTGCCCTCGCCCTCGATGACGAGCAGAACCTGGGAGGCCGACCGGCGCACAAACCCCGCCTCCTCGCCCGGGCGCAGCATGACCGCGGAGAAACCGAGCGTCGGCAGGCATTCCTTGCCGGTCTCGGGGTTGACATAGGCAAGCCAGACCGGCTCCCCGGTAGCGGTGTCCTGGGCCAGGGCAAGGAGGGCCTCGCGCACCTCGCGCCAGGGATAGCGGGTGAGCGGATAGGGTGCCCGCGGTCCCCGAAGCGACACATAGGGCACCAGGCCAGCCCGACGGTAGCGGGTCTGGGACGCGTCCGGAGCATTGCGCAGCGGCTGGGACTCGCCCTCGACCGAGTAGGACGCCTCCAGGTAGTAAACCAACGGGAGATCCAGGGCATCCATCCACACCACCGGACCCTTGCCCTCGTGGCCGTGCTCGTGCCAGGTCCCGGCCGGGGTGAGGATCAGGTCTCCCTTCTCCATCGGGCATTTCTCGCCCTGGACGGTGGTGAATCCGCCGGAGCCCTCGATCACGCAGCGGATGGCGGACGGCGTGTGCTTGTGGCAGGGCGCGGATTCGCCAGGCTGGATCAGCTGCAGGCCGATGTAGATCGAGGGAGTCGCCATCATGGCATCGGCCCCGAGGCCCGGATTGGCAAGCGCCAGCACCCGGCGCTCCGCCTTCTCGATGGGGGTCAGGTCTCCCGCCTGCATCAGGAGGGGGCGGACATCCGAATAATGCCAGACCAGGGGTTCCACCCGGCGCGACGGCTGGCCGTAGGGCACCATCGCCCGCAGGCTCGGCCACAGGGGCTTGAGATTGAGGCCCGAGAGCTTGTCCCGATATTCCCGCGGCAACTCGTCGAGGGTTCCAAGTTCGGTCATGGGACCTCCTGTTTGTCGCTGTACGCAGGATCGCGCTTCAGCAGCGGGGCCCACCCGCCGGCCCGTGGCGCTCGAACCAGGGCGCGATGCGTTCCTCCGGGGGGACGGGCTCGAGACCACGGCCGTGCTCGAAACGGTCGAGCTTGCGATTATAGAAGCGCCAACAGGCGTCCAGGATCTCCGGCTTGAGCCATTGCTTCTTCTTCTCGATCTCCTCGCCCTCGACCCACCTCCAGTCGAGTCCGGTGGATTGCATCAGGAGCTGATGGCGGCACGCCTTCTCCAGGAAGATTCCCATGAGCATGGCATGCTTGATGGTATGCCCGCAGAAGGTGACACCGTGGTTGCCCACGAACAGCGCGAAGGCGGCGCCCATGGCCCGCGTACAGGCGGCGCCCAGCTCCGGCGTCTTGATGAGGTCGGAGGTATCCTTGAAATGGGGCACGTTCTCGCCGAAGAAGGCGCCCTCATGGGCAACCGCGCGGAGCACCTCCCCCGTCGAGGAAAACGCGCAGGCATAGAACGGGTGGGTATGACCGGCCGCCTCGATCTCCGGGCGCGCCTTGAGCAACTCCGCATGGATCGGCCATTCCGCGTGGACCCAGCGGCCGTCCCCCTCGATCACGTTGCCGTCGAAATCCATGAGCACCAAGTCCTCGGTTCCGTGCACCTCGCCGAGGCTGATCCCTTGGAGCTTCATCCAGAAACCGCGTCCCTGCGGGTCCCGCCAGGACATATGCCCCAAGGTCAGGTCCTCGTGCCCCTCCATCTCGAGGATGCGGTGGGCCCGGATCAGATCGTCGAGCCCCTGGGCGAGGACATTGCTCCCGGATCGGTTGGTGTCGTCCATGGTCTCTCCCGGGATGGTAAGGGTTGCTACCCCCGCATCCGGGTACGATAGCCCTGCGCGGGGACCGGTGGCAACACGCGACGAAATCATCCCCAATCGCTCGCCCGACTGCTCCAAGTAGCGGCGAGAATCGGGGACTAAAGCGGAACTCCCTCCGCACTACTGGTCGAAGGATTCGAGGAGCTCCACCGGATCGCCATATCGGGCGGCGGCCGCAACCACCTCCTCGTCGCGCAGCGACATCAGGAAGCCGTTCTCGATGAGGGTCGTATTGCCCGCGGTTACCGTGGAGTCGAAGGTCACGAAATCCATGTGGATGTGCGGCTCCTCCCAATCGGGAATGACGCGACGCAGGTACGGACTTTCGCTCTTGGCATTGATACCGAAATGGAGCGCGCCGGGAGAATTGGGGCCGGCGGGGTAGACCTGGAACCGTGGCGCCTTGGGATTGTGACCACAGCCGAGCTCCTGCAGGCG
>DASWHD010000066.1:0-32158 GCA_036393335.1 bacterium | reverse complement strand
AGCACCCACCATCGGTTGCGGACGAGCAGGGAGAGGTATACCCGCAGATCGAGATTGTTGGCTTGAACTTCCATGAGTTGTATTCCGAGGCTAGGGAACGACCACCAGATCCCCGTCTTTCATGTCGATGATCTGGGAGAGGTCGAGCTTCTTATAGACGTCCTTGAAACGTACGTCGATCTTCTTCGCCGTGCCTCCCTCTTTGCGCACGATGGTCACCTTGTTCATATCGGCGTAAGGAGTGAACCAGCCGGCGGCGATGATCACGTCGATGATGTTCAGCCCCTCCCGGAACGGGATACTGGTCGGGCTGCCTACTTCACCGAGCACCGTGATCTTGTGATCCTGTGCGTAGCTGGCCATCCCGGCCATCATTACCGTCACCGTCGGCTCCCGGACGTACTCCTTCAGCTTTGCCACCACCACCTTCTGCAACTCCTCGGTAGTCATCCCCTGAACAAAGACATCCCCGACCAGCGGAAAGGACATCTTGCCATCGGGCCGGACCACGCCTGTGGCACCGAGGTCAGGATTCCCCCAGACGAAGACCTGGACCGAGTCATCGATACCAATGCGGTAATCGGGCCCCGCACCGACGGCCAGGGTCGGGACGAGAAGGAGCCAGGTGACGACGAGGCCGGAAGCGGACGTGAGCCATCTTGTTGGCATCATTGCCATTCTCCTGTCTGCAAACGAAATGGACGTAAGGCGGGTGCGAAACGGCCGGCAGGGAAGCGCCGGCAGGCAGCCCGGCCGCGAACCGGCGGCCACCAATCGTCCGGTGGCGTTCGCAGATTGAGACGGCTCCGATACATTCCCGTCAACCCAAACCTAAGAGAACACTGGCATGCGCACTCAGAGTACGACAGCCGGCTGTCACGCCCTCGGGTGGCTGGCGGCCACCATTTCCTGGCTCCTCCTGGCACCGTCCTCGACCCATCCATTGACACCGGACGAGGTGGTCATCGTGGTGAATGCCAACAGTCCTGATTCGTTATCCATTGCTGAACGCTATCGGCAGTGGCGCCAGGTTCCCCAAGTCAACCTCTGTGTCCTGCCGCTCCCCATGTCGGAGACTATCGACCGCCAGACATTCGAAGAAATCATACAAAAGCCCCTCCGTCGGTGGCTCTCCGCCCACCCCCAGGGGAGGCAGATCGCCTGCCTCCTACTCACCTACGACGTGCCCCTCCGCATCCACTCCGATTACGCCCACTCCTGGACACGCCTGCGGATCGAGGAGCTCGATCGCCTCATCGACACCCTGGAAGAAGAGGCACCGGACTCGGAACGACTCGCCACGCTCCTTGACCAGCGCAAGAGTCTACTCCAAACGGCCCGCTCGGACATCGCCTCGGTCGACTCGGAGCTGACCCTCCTGCGCACACCCCACGCCCTGCAAGGCCGGATTCCGAACCCCCTGTTCCGCGCCGAGATCCAGCCACCCGCCGCGGTACGGTTGCCGAACGGGGGATTGATGACCGCGCGTCTCGACGGCCCGACCCCAGAACTGGCCCTCGGCCTCGCGGAGAAGGCCGTCGCCGCGGAGCAGCGGCCGCCATCGGGTCGTGTCTACATCGACGCACGCGGCCTGACCCGCGGCCAGTATGCCCCCTACGACGACGCCCTGCGTCGCGCCTACCGTCATTTCCTCGGTAGCCCGTTTCCCGCCCAGCTCGAAAATACCGCCGAGCTGTACGGGCCGGGGGCGTGCCCCGGTGCGCTCCTTTATTACGGCTGGTACAGCCTCGCAAAGTACCGCGACGCCTTCGATTGGACCCCCGGTGCGATCGCCGTCCACCTTGCGTCGAGCGAGGCCCGGAGCCTGCGCGACGGAGACTACTGGTGTCCCCGCCTGATCGCCGACGGGGTGACGGCCACCCTGGGCCCGGTAGCGGAGCCCTACGCCGATGCCTTCCCCCCGCCGGACCTCTTCTTCCTGCGCCTCGCCGAGGGACAGTACACCCTGGTGGAGTCGTACTTCCTGTGCCTCCCCCACCTCTCGTGGCGCATGGTGCTGGTCGGCGACCCCCTCTACCGACCCTTCAAACAGGGGCCGTTCACCCGGGACCAGTAGCCAGGGTTGCTACTCCCCACCATGACGGGCCTTGCCCTTGACTCGACGAAAACCGAGCGTAGACTCCGCAAATCTTGGCGAACTTTTATCTTTCAAAGGGTTAGCGATCTACCACCACCGCCATTGCCGAGCCGTGGTGACCGCCGGCGGCGTCGGCCGGCGGTTCGGCGCGGCGTTACCCAAACAGTTCGTGCCCCTCGCCGGCATACCGGTCCTCGAGCACACCCTGCGGCTCTTCGAGAACCACCCGGCAATCGACGACATCGTGCTCACCCTGCCGGCCGCCGAGCGCGATCGACGGGCAGGTGACCTGCAGGACCGTTACCCGAAGTTGTGTTGCGTGATCGTGGGCGGGACGAGCCGCCAGGCATCGGTGCGCGCCGCTCTGTCCGAGCCGATGGCCGCGGACGGCCTGGTCTGTATCCATGATGCGGTTCGGCCCCTGGCGCGGTCCGCACTGCTCGATGCTCTACTCGCCGCCGCAGCCCGCGACGGGGGTGCGGCACCGGCGCTCCCGATCGCGGAGACCGTAGCGGAGGTCGACGGCGCCGACTGGGTGGCGCGCCACGTCGACCGCGCCCCCCTGCGGACCCTGCAAACGCCCCAGGTCTTCCGCTACGATCTCATCGTCGAAGCGCATCGGGCGGCCGCGGAGGCGGCGCAGGAATACACGGACGACACAGCCATCGCCATCGCGACCGACTGTGCCGTGCGCCTCGTGCCAGGTGATCCCACCAACCTGAAAATCACCACACCGGCAGACCTCGCCTTGGCGGCCCACTGGTTGGCGGGATGGGGAGAGGGACCATGACGCGCATCGGCCACGGATTCGATGCCCATCGCCTCGTGCCGGGCCGCCCCCTGATCCTCGGCGGCGTGGTCATCCCCTTCGACCGGGGGCTCCTCGGTCACTCGGACGCGGACTGCCTCACCCACGCGATCTGTGACGCGCTGCTCGGCGCTGCGGGTGCCGGCGATCTCGGCCACCACTTTCCCGACACCGACTCGAGTCTCGCCGGGATCTCCAGCCTGGAGATCCTGCGGCGCGTTCACGCCCTCCTCACCACCGCCGGCTGGGCGGTGGGCAATGTCGATGCCACCGTCGTCGCCCAGGCCCCCCGGCTCGCCCCACACATCCACGCCATGGTCGACAACCTTGCGGCTTGCTTGAACGTGGAGGTCGCTGCAATAAACGTCAAGGCGACGACGACGGAGGGGCTGGGCTTCACCGGCGAAGGGCTCGGGATCGCCGCCCACGCCGTCGCCCTCATCCATTCCCGGTGACCGATGGCCGACTTCCCCGCGTTCCCCACACCGGAGCCCCAGCCACAGCCCACGGCCACCCTCGAGGAGCCCGAGGCACGGGTGCGGGTACGGTTCGCCCCCTGCCCCAACGGCCTGCTGCACGTGGGCAACGCCCGTACGGCGCTATTCAACTGGCTCTTCGCCCGCAGTCAGGAGGGACAATTCATCCTGCGCATGGAGGAACCTGACCCGCAGCGCTCGGCCCTGGAGATCGAGGCCCACATCATGGAGGACATCGCCTGGCTCGGTCTCGACTGGGACGAGGGACCCGACCGCGGCGGTCCGGCGGGACCATACCGCCAGGGCGAGCGCCTCGCCATTTACCGTGCCCAGGCCGAGACCCTGCTCGCTGACGGCACCGCCTACCCGTGCTTCTGCGCCGACGCGGTCCTCGCTGCGGATCGCACCGCAGCCCAGGCGCAGGGCCTCCCCTACCGCTACGCCGGCCACTGCCGTGACCTGCCGAAAGCGATCGTGGAACGCCGCCGCGCCGCCGGCGAGTCCCACGCCATCCGCTTCCGGACGCCGCCGGCCAAGGTCTTCGTACATGACCGCCTGCGCGGCACCATCGCCTTCGACGCCGGCGACTTCGGCGACTTCGTCCTGGTACGCAGCAACGGCATCGCGGCCAATAACTTCGCAATGGTCGTCGACGACGCGTTGATGGGCATCACCCACGTGATCCGCGGCGATGACCATCTCTCAAACACCCCGAAGCAGGCCCTGCTATTCGATGCCCTCGGCTTTCCACGGCCCGACTTCACCCATCTGCCGCCGGTGCTCGGCAGCGACGAACGCCCCCTCGCCAAGCGCGACCACGCCGCCACCCTCGCCGATCTGCGTGCCGAGGGGATTCTCCCGGCAGCCTTGGTGAGCTACCTCTCCACCCTCGGCTGGGCCCATGCACCGGACGACGGCCTGCTGAACCTCGCACGGCTGTGCGATGAGTTCACCCTCACCCACCTCAGCCACCACCCGGCCCACCACGACGAGGCGCGGCTGCGCCACTTCCAGAAGCTCCACCTGCACCGCCTGCCCGGAGAAGAGCTGGTGCGACTCCTTTTGCCGTACCTCCAGCAGGCGGAGCTGGTGAGCATTCCGGCGACACCGGCGGAAGAGACGCGGTTACGGGCGATCGTTGCCGCCTTGCACGAGGAGATCCACCACCTCCCGGAGGTGGCCGAGCAGATCTCTTATCTCTACCGACGGCCCGCGCCGGCGACCGCCCTCGTGAGCGACCGTAGCGCTGCCACGGCGGCAGTGGACGCCGTGGCCGCCGTCCTCGCCGGCCTCGCGGAGCTCGACGTCGAGGGTGCCGGCGCCGTCTTGCACCGGGCGTGCGCCGCGAGTGACCTGGAGGGGCGCGCCCTCTTCCTGCCGGTGCGCGTGGCCCTCACCGGCCGCGACCGTGGCCCGGCGCTGGACAAGATTCTCCATCTCCTCGGTGCCGAGGAGGCACGCCGCCGCCTGCGCGACTTCACCGCCGCCCTGCGCACCCGATGATCCCGGTTGTCGATCTCCCTCTCCGCAGGGTCTATCCGACCGTACCGAGCACGGCCGCAGTGACGCCGATAACGATGACTCCCGGCGCATGAACCGGCCACACCCTTTATGCTGCGGACGCGTTGACCTACGGTGAAAGGAGCGCCATGACGACGACGCCGGGCAAGGGCTCTGTTCCGCGGCCGCTCACTCCCATGACCCTCTGGCAGCTCATTCGTTCCGACTATCGGGCGATCTTCGAGCGCGACCCGGCCGCCACCAACCGCCTGGAGGTGGCGATCACCTACACCAGCTTCCACGCGGTGGTGCTCTATCGCCTCGCCCACCGGCTGGCGGAGTGGCGGCTACCGATCGTGCCGCGGCTGATCTCGACTATCGCCCGCTTCCTCTCGGGGGTGGAGATCCATCCCGCCGCCAAGATCGGGCCGCGCTTCGTGATCGACCACGGCACCGGGGTGGTGATCGGTGAAACCACGGAGATCGGTGACAACTGCCTCCTCTTCCAGGGAGTGACCCTGGGGGGTACCGGCAAGGAGCACAAGAAGCGTCATCCGACCCTCGGCGACCATGTGGTGGTCGGCGCCGGCGCCAAGATCCTCGGCTCGATGCGCATCGGCAGCCACACCAAGATCGGCTCCAACGCCGTGGTGCTGACGCCGGTACCGGACCATTGCACGGTCGTGGGTGTCCCCGGCCGCATCGTGCGCGTCAAGGGCGAACTGCCAGAAGAGGGCATGGACCACGTGCACATGCCGGACCCCATCGCCGAGCGGTTCAAGGCACTCGAGGCGCGTGTCGACGCCCTGAAGCGGGAAACGGAGCGCGCCGCCCTGCACGACGAGAGCGAGCCGCACGTCGACCTCTCCGACCGCGACAAGCCGGCCGCGGCCACCGATCCCGGCACGATGACCGTCCTCACTGCCCGCATGGACGGTATGGCGAGCGAGCTCAAGGAGCTTCGCCGGCAGCTCCAGGCCGCCAACCGGAAGATGAATGCCCCCGTGGCGAAGAAGACCAGCCTGACCCGCAAGCGTCGGGCCGCGGCGCACCACCGGCCCCACGAATCGGAGACCTAGCGGGCTCGGCGAGCGAAGGACGCTACCGCACCCGACCGGGCTGACTGCGTTGAGCGGCGGGCTACCGCGCCGCGGTGAACAGCCAGGGCGCCTCGGACCGCCGGCGCGCCTCGTAGGCGGCAATCGCATCGGCATGGGCGAGGGTGACGCCGATATCGTCCAACCCCTTGAGCAGGCACTCCTTGCGGAACGGATCGACAGCGAAGACGGCCTCGGTGCCGTCCGCCAGGGTCACGGTCTGGGCGGGCAGGTCGACGGTCGCCTCCATGGGCGAGCCGGGCGGGCGGCCACTGCATCGCCGAAAGAGCTCGTCCACAACCCCCGCCGGCAACGCCACGGGGAGGATACCGTTCTTGAAGCAGTTGTTGAAGAAGATGTCCGCAAACGAGGGAGCAATCACGCACCAGATTCCGAAGTCGAGCAGCGCCCACGGGGCGTGCTCGCGCGAGGAGCCGCAGCCGAAATTGGCCCGCGCCAGCAGGATCCCGGCGTGCCGGTAGTCGGGCCGGTTGAGGATGAAGTCGGTGCGCTCCACCCGGGTCGACGGGTCCTGGCCGGGCTCCCCCGCGTCCTGGTAGCGCCACTCGTCGAACAGGTTCACCCCGAGGCCGGTGCGCTTGATCGTCTTCAGGAACTGCTTGGGGATGATCGCGTCGGTGTCGACGTTGGCCCGGTCCAGGGGGGCAACGACGGCGGTAAAGCGGTTGAAGGGTTCCATGACGGGGCTTAGGGGCTAGGGGAGAGTGTCGTGCGACTCACGGAAGTCAAAGAAGCTCCCGTACATCGACAAACCGGCCGGTCACCGCGGCCGCCGCAGCCATCGCCGGGCTCACCAGGTGAGTACGGCCGCCGCGACCCTGCCGCCCTTCGAAGTTGCGGTTGCTGGTGGCGGCACACCGCTCACCCGGTTCCAGCCGGTCGGCGTTCATGGCGAGACACATGGAGCAGCCGGGCTCACGCCACTCGAAGCCGGCGGCGGTGAACACGGCGTCCAGCCCCTCCTCCTCTGCCTGCCGTTTCACCAGACCGGAGCCCGGCACCACCATGGCGCTCACCCCAGCCGCCACCTTCCGGCCCTTCGCCACCGCCGCGGCGGCACGCAGGTCCTCGATCCGACCGTTGGTGCACGAGCCGATGAACACCCGGTCTACGGCGATGTCGGTGATCGGCGTCCCCGGTGCCAGATCCATGTAGGCGAGCGCCTTTTCCCACGCGGCCTTACGCAGCGGGGAGTCGGCCGTCGCCGGATCCGGCACCCGGCCGTCCACGGCCACCACCATCTCCGGCGAGGTGCCCCAGGTGACCTGCGGGATAATACTCGCCGCATCGATCTCGACGACCGTATCGAAGCTCGCCCCCGAATCGCTGTACAGCTCGCGCCACTGGGCGACCGCCGGGTCCCACTGGTCCCCGATCGGGGCGTATGGGCGACCGTGCACGTAGTCGATGGTCTGGTCGTCCACGGCCACCATTCCGGCCCGGGCCCCCGCCTCGATTGCCATGTTACACACGGTCATACGACCCTCCACCGATAAGGCACGGATGGCGTCGCCGGCGAACTCGATGACGTAGCCGGTGCCGCCGGCGGTGCCGATGCGACCGATCGTCGCCAGGACGATGTCCTTCGCCGAGGAGCCCGGCGGCAGCGTGCCGTCGACCCGTACCAGCAAGGTCTTGGGCCGTTTCTGCAGCAGGGTCTGGGTGGCGAGAACGTGCTCTACCTCGCTGGTGCCGATGCCGAAGGCCAGCGCCCCCAGGGCGCCGTGGGTGGCGGTGTGGGAGTCGCCGCACACCACGGTCATGCCTGGCAGGGTGATCCCCTGTTCCGGCGCGATCACGTGTACGATCCCCTGGCGCGGGTCGTCCATGCGGAACTCGGTAATCCCGAAGTGGGCGCAGTTGGCGTCGAGGGTCTCCACCTGGAGGCGACTCACCGGGTCGTCAATCCCCCGCGAGCGATCGGTGGTCGGGACATTGTGGTCCGGTACGGCGAAGGTCGCCTCTGGCCGCCGCACCGGCCGCGCGGCAAGGCGCAGCCCCTCGAACGCCTGCGGGCTGGTGACCTCGTGGACCAGCTGCCGGTCGATGTAGAGGATGGCCGTGCCGTCCTCCAGCACCTCGACCAGGTGGGACTCCCAGAGCTTGTCGAACAGGGTACGCGGGGCCATCGGATCTCTCTCCGGTTCCACGAAGGGAGGTGACCGTACCAGGTCGGTGGCGACATTTCACCTGCGCCGTCTGGCGAGGAGAGATCGGCGAACGCGGCTCAACCCCACCGGTCTACAATCCATCTAAGGAATGCAGGAAAACAGCAGGAAGGCAGGAAAGCGTTGTGACACGCGACGCGCGCTTCTTCCTGCTTTCCTGCCTCTCTCCTATCTTCCTTGGGAGGAAGTTTGGCACGATGGAACGACCATGCATCAGCGCCGGAGACGGCGCGTTACCGGAACCAGCTCAGCAGCCGGGCGGCGAGACCACCCTCGTCCTCCACGCCCCTCCTGCGCGGGTCCTGAAGGGAGCCGGGGGTCACGTCGAGGGTCACCACCGGGCGCGGTTGCGGGTAGTCGATGGTGGTCGGGTCACGACGCGGCACCCGGTCGTGGCCGGCGCGCACCCGTACCTTCATCAGGTAGTGGACACCGTCGAAGCCCGCCTCCAGGAACTCGTGGCCGAGGATGTTGCACAGATGGATGAGGTCGCGGTGGGTCTCCTGCCAGCGGCTGCGGAACACGGTGCACTCGCCGGGGCGCAGGCGATTGATCAGGGCCCTGGCCAGGCACATCTCCGAGAGGAGAAGCGGTCCGGCAAGGTCGAACTCCCGTACCAGTTCGTCCCCGAGGTGCTGGACCTGACCCTCCGCAAAGAGATCATCCGCCATCCGCTCCACCAGCGTGTGCACCTGCGCCGCCACCACTCAACCTCCGGATATCCTCTCTCATCTCCCCCCGCCAGCCAGGGAGGACCGACGGACGTGTTTTTCAGGATACCGTATCGGCGTCATTTCTTCTTCGGCCGAAATGCCGCACATACCGCGGCGTCGGTCTCCAGATAGGGACCCTCGATGAGGTCGATACAGTAGGGGATGGCTGGAAACACCGCGTCGAGGCACTCACGGATCGCCTTCGGCTGCCCCGGCAGGTTGACGATCAGACTACACCCGCGCACGCCGGCGACCTGCCGCGACAGGATCGCCGTGGGCACATACTGTAACGAGACTGCCCGCATCTGCTCACCAAAGCCGTCCAACAGCTTGTCGCATACCACGACCGTTGCCTCGGGAGTGATGTCGCGCCGCGCGGGCCCCGTACCGCCGGTGGTCACCACCAGGCAGCATCGTTCCTGGTCGCACAGCTCGCGCAGGGCCGCCTCCACGGCCGGTTGCTCATCGGGGACCACCCGTGCCACCGCCTCCCACGGCGATGTCAGAATCTCACCCAGGGCCGTGATGATCGCCGGCCCGCCGAGATCCTCGTATTCGCCGCGGCTCGCCCGGTCGGAGACCGTCAACACTCCGATCTTCGCCACAGTCCCGGCCACCCGCCTTCTTTCCTGCCATCCTCGATGGCACGTTCATGGTGAGAAGTGGCGCCAGCATTGACAGAATCCCTGTCACAAATACAGGCTCTCGTCCTGCGAGCTTGCGGACGGCCAACGGCCGCCCGGGCACTGACCCTCCCAAGCGTTCCGCGCATGAACGCCGGGCCGTAGCGTGGGGCAAGATAGTCGGATGCGGGCAGTGGTAGACCCTCGTTTGGAGGCAGGTCATGACCTTTGTGCAGAAATTGGAGAAGAACCAGTTTGGCTCCCTTCCCAAGCCAGGCAAGGTAAAGGTGAAGACGGGAGGTAAGGAGATCATCTGCGACTTCAAAGGGGAGGTCGCAGTGGTCGGTAAGCTCCCCACCCAGCGCCGCTTCAAAGTCCTCAACGACACGTTTGAGAAGGGCTTCATCTGGGTCGACCGGGAGAACATCGAGCAGGCGTAGGAGATCATCCCCCCCGTCATCTGTGCCGATGACGGGGCGATGGGTGCTCCCCTCCCGTTGCTCGTCCCGCTGCTCCTCACGACCACGATCGCCAGCGGCAAGCCCGCCGTCGTGGCCTCATCGTCTGCTCCCGAGGCCGCCGAGGTCTATTCTCTGGTCGCCGTTACCCCCGCGTTCGACATGGGCCCGGGCGGCCACGTGGCGGGCGCCGATTATCATATCATCGGCAACCGTCTCGACCGGCTCGCAGTCGGCGACCGGTTGTGGGTGGAACGGGAACGGTACCTGAACCCTTTGGCCTCAGAGACGCCCGCCGTCCTGCTCATCCCCGTTGCCACGGTGCGGGTAATCCACGTGGAGGACGAGACGGCCGTTGCGCGCCTGGAAGCGCCCCTGCCGCGCCAGCACCACCCCCACATCATCTACGCTACACCGATGGTGGGGGACCGCCTGGTGCCGGCCCTGCCCCAAGGCGTCGAGACCGTCGTGGTCTTTCCCTCCGACATCCTGTTCGACTTCGATCATGCCGACATCCGCACCGACGCCCACCCGATCCTGAACACCCTGGCCGGCCATCTGACCGCCTATCCGGAAGGACCGATCGAGGTCCATGGCCACACCGACGCCCTGGGCCCCCCGGCGTACAACCACCACCTCTCGGTGGCCCGGGCCCAGGCCGTGACCGACTACCTTGCCACCACGGCCCACCTTCCGAGCGACCGCTTCCATGTGGTCGGCCATGGCGAGACTCAACCCATAGCGGGCAATGCCACGCCCGCCGACCGCCAGCAGAATCGCCGGGTCGCAGTGCACCTGCCCCTCGCCTCCCGCCTGTGATCACCTCGGGCCAAGCGGTGAAGGCGTGCTCGCTGGCACCTCAACGGGACCACGTCACACGGACGAGCTGCTCCTCTTCCGGGTATTGCAGGTCGAGCTCACCACCGTGAGCGTGCAACAAGGCATCCCCGAGGCGGCGTGGCAGGTGGGTGTCGGTGGTGGAGATCACCATACCCTCCGGCCCCTCCTCCATCGCCATGATCCGGTTCAAGGGGTGGGTCGCCTTCTCCTTCCCCTCCACGTTGCGAATCAGGTTGAGAATCTCCTCCCGGTGGGCGACGAAGAACTCCCCCGCAACCTTCACGACTCCCGCGGGCACCCGATCATGGGTCCGCTGGCAGGCGGGACACGGCCTGCGGTGGGCATTGGCCGGCGCCTCAGCCCACCTCCACCGGCCCCTTTGGAAGACCGCACCGCAGTCGGGGCAGCAGGTCGGCTCGGGCAGCTTGCCACGAGAGCGGTACGTGTCGTGGCGGCGCTCCTTGACGAAGCGGTCATGACGTTGGGTGTTCGGAACAGCCGCGCTACCAGAATGTGTCATGGCGACTCTCCTGGGAATTGGGCTCCCCCCTTGTGCCAATTCTAATCCTGCATTTCTCACCATGAATCTGCCACCGGCGCGGGACTGTTGGCCCCTCCCGGGCCTCCTCGTCTGAGTCCTCGACCGGTCCCCGAGGTCGCTTGCGGGCGAGAAGGTACCGGGCGGCCAAGACCTGCGGTGAGTGGCCTGCACGCGCGACGATCGCGCGCGAGAAATCCAGCCTACCGGTCGCGCAGACGATCGCCCGGTCGCCCAGACGATCGCCCGAACCGTGGCCAGCGATGGAGTGGCGATCCGGACCCGGCCGGATCATTCCTCCGCGGTCACCGGCCCTTCCAGGGCCTCCTCGGCCTGCACCGTCTCGTCACCGTCGAGCTGCACCTGCTCGATCTTCGCGAAGCGCCCGGTGAGCTTGCGCGCCGAGGTGCGGGCGTCCTGCACATCGCGGTGGGCCTGGTCGACGTGTTTCACAAGCTGATCCATGCGCTTAGCAAATCTCTGAAAATCCCTTCCAAGATAGATCAAATGCTCCTGGATGATGTGTACCTGCTGGCGGGTCTTCTCCTCCCGGAGCACCACCTGGACCGCGTTGAGCAGGGCCATCAGGGTGGTCGGCGAGGTGATCCACACCCGCCGGCCATAGGACAGGTCGACAAGGTCCGGATGGTGGCTGTGGATCTCGGCGAACACCGCCTCGCTGGGCAGGAACATCACCGCCCAATCCGATGTTTCTCCCGGAATGATGTATTTGTCGGCAATGTCGTTGATGTGCTTCTTAACGTCTTGCTTGAAGGCGCTTGCGGCCCCCTTCCGCTGGCCGGCCTCACCCTCCGCGTCCACCATGCGGCGGAAGTTCTCCAAGGGAAACTTGCTGTCGATGGAGATCGTTCCGGACGGTGGGGGAAGGGTGAGGAGGCAGTCGACCACCTGCCCGCCTACCCCGATGGGCGCTTGAAATTGAAAGACCGATGGCTCAAGCGCATTTCGCACCAAATTCTCAAGCTGAACCTCACCAAAGACGCCCCGGGACTTCTTGTCGGTGAGGATCGCGTGCAACGAGGTGACATCCCGTGACAGGGCACTGATCTCGTGCTGTGCCTTGTCGATCGCCGCCAGTCGCTGCATCACGTCGACAAAGACCTTCTGGGTCTTCTCGAACCCCTGGGAGAGGTGCTCATCCACCTTGCCGGAGATCGCCTCCAGCCGTTCGGCGGTCAGCCCCTGGAGCCCCTCGAAGCGGCGCTCCAGGTTGGTGGTGGTCTCGGTCAGGGTGGCCCGGACCTGCCACAGGAGACGGTCCTGTCCCTCCAGCAACGTCCGGCCGACCTCCTTCTCCTGTGCGGCGAGACGGTCCCGCACCGCGGTGAGCTCGCGGGCCACGTGGTCCCGCAGCTCGGCGCTACGGTGGGTTGCCTGCTCACCCAGCACCCGTTCCAGACCCGTCTGTTTCTCCCCGATGTCCTCGCGCACCCCGGCACGGAGGGCGTCGGCCGCTTCGCGGACCACCTGGCGCAGCGCATCCGGCCGCTGCCGGCGCCAGAGGAGGACGATGCCGACCACGGCACCCGCCGCGAGCAGGCAGGTCAGGAGGGAAAGGAAGAGGGCGAGGGACACGAGGATAATGCGGTCATCTTTCAGCGGTCAGCGGTCAGCCACTAATGTATGCAGCGCGCCTACGAAAGACGACTCACCATTTCCCCCACGGCTGTTCGACCACCCAGCGACCCCGACAACGGCAAGGTGCCCCGAGCTAAAAGCTGACCGCTAAACCATGCGCATTATCGCCGGCATCTACCGGGGCCGCCGTCTCCTGGTGCCACGGGGCCTCGCCACCCGTCCCACGTCGGACCGGGCGCGGGAGACCCTCTTCGCCCTCCTCGGAGACCTGGACGGGATGCAGTTCCTCGACCTCTTCGCCGGCAGTGGCGCCGTGGGGATCGAGGCCCTGTCGCGCGGTGCCCAGCGGGTGTGCTTCGTGGAGTCGGCCCGCGCGGCCCTGACGATGCTACGCGCCAATCTCCAGGCGATCGGAGCCGGCCCCACCGCCGAGGTGGTTCCCCGCCCCTTGCCGGCGGCGGTGGACCGGCTGGCCGGGCCGTTCGACGTGGTCTTCCTCGACCCACCCTACGCCGAGGAGAGCCTGTTGACCGCGACCCTGGGCCGCCTGTTCGCGCGCGGCTTAGTCTCCCCCGGTGGCGTCGTGGTGGGGGAGCACGCGGCGCGACACTCCCCGGCCCTCCCCGCGGCTTTCATCGCCGCCTCCACCCGCCGTGTAGGCGACACCGCCTTCACCTTCGCTCACCGGGTCGATGACGCGAAACATTGACCCCCTGCCACGCCTCGTCGCCGGGCTGTTGGCCGGGCTGGCGATCGCCCATGGGTGGCCCGACCCCCACGCCGTGGGTCCCGCTCTGGGCACGGCGGGCGCGATGCTGATCACCGGCGCCGTGGCCTTTCGCCGCCACCCCGCGGCGGCGGCGGTGGGCGGCATCGGCTTCGCCCTCCTCCTGTGGATCACCCACGGCGGCCTCGCCCCGCCGCCCGCCGAGATCCCCGCCGTCCCCCGCCCGCGCGCCACGATGGTCGGGACGGTACAGGGCCTCGTGGAGCGCAGCGCAGACCAGACCCGCCTCCTCCTGCGTAGCGAGTCGATCGACGGCCATGCCATACGCACGACGGTGGGCACCACGGTGTACGGCGACCTCCCCGACCCGCCCCTCCCCGGCGACCGTCTCCGCATCGACGCACGAGTCCGCCCGCCCCGGGCATACAAAAACCCGGGGGTGTTCGACTACCGCCGCTGGCGAGCCCGGGAAGGCATCCACTGGCAAGCCGGCTTACCCGCCGACCGGCTACAGATCCTCGCCGCAGGAAAATCCCATCGGATCCTGCGTCTCCTGCAGCGATTCCGCGACCGGCGGGAGGCGGACCTCCGGGAGCGCTTTTCGCCAGCGACGGCGGCCCTGGTAGCGGTCCTCACCCTCGGCACCCGGGGCGACCTGGCGCCGGAGGTACGCCAGACCTTTATCGACTCGGGCACGGCCCACCTCCTGGCGATCTCCGGTCTCCACGTGGGGCTGCTCGCCACCTACCTCTTCGCCCTGGTCCACTGGGTGGCGCGCCGCACCCTGCCCCTGACGACCCTGCGAGACGGGCAGGTGTGGGCCCACCCGCAGGGGATCGCCGCGGCCGTCGCCCTCACCGGGGTGGTCGCCTACACCCTGCTCTCCGGCGCCCACACCTCGACCTGCCGCGCCGCGGTGATGATCGCCGCCCTCCTCGTGGCCCCGCTCCTGGGCCGGCGCAGCCGGCCGGGCCATGCCCTCTGCCTGGCGGCGCTCCTCCTCCTCTGCCTGCGACCCCAGGCCATAGGGCTGGCAAGCTTTCAGCTCTCCTTCGCGGCGGTGGCCGGCATCCTCATCACCACGGGCAGGCGCGATCTCACCTCCCCGGCCCGATGGCAGACAGGCCGCCTGCCGCGTCTCGCCCGCTGGGCCGCGCGGCTCGTCCGGGCGTCGGGCGGCGCATGGCTTGCCACCACCCCCTTGGTCTGGTGGCACTTCGGCCAGGTCGTGCCCGCCGGACTGCTGGTCAACCTGCCCGCCATCCCCCTCCTGGGGTTCGCCCTGCTGCCGTGCGCCCTGGTGAGCCTGATCGTCCCGGCCACCGTCCCCCTGGCCGGCCCTGCGGTCACCGCCGCCACCGAGGCGGCGGCGCACGCCATGTTGCGCCTGGTAGCGTTTGGCAGCGAGTGGCGGCTGGGCCACTTTCGCCTCCCGCCGCCCACCGTCGGCACGCTCGTGGTGCTCGGCGCCGCGCTGGCGCTCCTCCTGTGGTGGACGATCCGGCGGCCGCGCCTCGCCCGCATCCTGCCCGTGGCGGTGGCCGCCGCCGTGGCGGCCGTCGCCCTGCCGGCGCTGCACCCCAGGCCGACGGCGGCGGCGGTCGTGGTCCTCGACGTCGGCCAGGGAGACAGCATTCTCGTGCGCACGCGCGCCGGCCGCACCCTCCTGGTCGACGGCGGCGGCTCGAGCTGGGGGGAGTTCGACGTCGGTGCGGAGGTAGTGGTCCCGGCCCTGCGGGCCCTCGGCATCGAGCGGCTCGACGTGGTCGCCGTGAGCCACCCGCAGGCGGACCACATGGGTGGGTTGGCCGCGGTCCTGGAACGCTTCCCCGTGGGGGCATTATGGGACGCCTGGAGCGAGCCGGTCAGCCCGGCTCACGCGCGCCTGCACCAGGTGGCGGCACAGCGCGGGATCCCCGTCGTCCACCCGCTGGACGGCTTCGAGCACCGACTGGAGGACGCCCGCCTGTACTGCCTCCATCCACTACGCACCCCCACCGCCGGCAGCGACCCCAACACCCAATCCATGGTGTTGCTGGTCGAGACCGCCGGGCGGCGGCTGCTCCTCACCGGCGACATCGACCGCGCCACCGAGGATGACCTCATACAACGCCACGGCCAGGACCTCGCCTGCGACCTCCTGAAGCTTCCCCACCACGGCAGCCGCACCTCCTCATCCAGCCCCTTCCTCCGTGCCACCCATCCGGCCACCGTCCTGATCTCCGTGGGCGAGATGAGCCCCTTCGGCCACCCCCACCCCGCGATCCTGCGCCGGGTCGCCCGGGTGCTGCCGGTTGCCCGCGTCTGGCGCACCGATCTCGACGGCCAACTCCGTGTCCGCCTCACCCCCGAGATCGCCTGTGAGACCTACCCGGCGCCTCCCTGGGTGCGTTCCTGGTGCCTCAATGAACGAGTCCAATTCGTTGAGTGATATGGGCTTACTTGACTGGTCTCGGAACCGGGCAAGATACTGATCCACCGTATCCGGCGCCGGGGGGCCGGATTACCTCTCATGGCGAAAAATCCTGACTCCTTCGCGGACTCCCTCGCCCGTCTGGAGACGATCGTCGCCGAGCTGGAGACGGGTGACTTGCCTCTGGAGACCTCGCTCGAGCTCTTCGAGGAGGGAATCGGCGTGGTGAAGCGGTGCACACGCAAGCTCGACGAGGCGGAGAAGCGGGTGGAGGTGCTGCTCAAAGAGGCCGATGGCGAAGTGACCACGGCGCCCCTGGATCCAGAGCCGTGACCGCCCGCAACGACCTTGAGCCGGCCCTCGCCGCCTACCTGGCGGAACGGGCCCAGTGGGTGGACGCGACCCTGGAACGGCTGCTGCCGCCCGAGCAGCGACCGCCGGGCCGCCTCTACGAGGCGATGCGCTACAGCCTCACTGCGCCGGGCAAGCGGATTCGTCCGGTCCTCCTGCTCGCGGCCGTGGACGCCGTGGGAGGGGATGCACACAATGCCCTGCCGGCCGCCGCGGCCCTGGAGATGATCCACGCCTATTCCCTGATCCACGACGACCTGCCGGCAATGGACGACGACGACACCCGCCGCGGCCAGCCCTCCAACCACAAGGTGTACGGCGAGGCCATGGCGATCCTCGCCGGCGACGGCCTGCTCACCGCCGCCTTCGAGATCCTCGCCTCACCGGAGCTCGGCGCGATCGGCAATGCCGAGACGCGCCTCGCCGTGCTCTTCGACCTCGCCCATGCCGCCGGACCGGCGGGCATGGTGGGTGGCCAGGCGGCGGACATCCTCGCCGAGGAGCAGGACGAGATCGATCTCCCCGAGTTGGAGTTCATCCACACCCACAAGACCGGCGCCTTGATCGCCGCCGCGCTGCGCATGGGCGCGCGCCTCGGCGGGGGCACCGCCGATCAGATCGACGCCCTCACCCGCTACGGCCGCCACATCGGCCTCGCCTTCCAGATCGCGGACGACATCCTCGACCTGGTCACCGAGACCGACGGCGGCGAACACTCCAAGGCGACCTACCCCTCCCTGATGGGGCTCGCGGCGGCGCGCGAGCACGCCGACTCCTTGGTCGACCGGGCCCTCGCCGAGCTCGAGCCGTTTGGCGCCTATGCCGAGCCATTGCGGGCCCTGGCGCGGTACATCGTCGCCCGCACACACTAATTAAATTAGCTTGCGGCTCTCAGCGATCAGCTTTCAGCCCTCTGGGCGACAGCCCCCCATTCTTCTCTACCACCGCACGCCAAACACCAAGCACTGACCACTGACAGCTAATCTCTGATAGCTAACCCAATGTCCCGCCTCCTCGACCAGATCGACTCCCCGGCCGACCTCAAGGCCCTGGCGAAGAACCAGCTCCCGCAGCTCGCCGAGGAGATCCGCGCCCTGCTCATCGAGGTGTGCTCGGTGAACGGCGGCCACATTGGCGCCAACCTCGGCGTGGTGGAGCTGACCCTCGCCCTGCACTACGTCTTCGACTCGCCGCGGGACCGGCTGGTGTGGGACGTGGGCCACCAGTCCTACGTCCACAAGCTCCTCACCGGCCGGCGCGATCTCCTTCACACCCTGCGCACCCACGGCGGCCTGTCCGGCTTCACCCGCCGCTCCGAGAGCCCGCACGATCCGTTCGGCGCCGGTCACGCCTCCACCTCGATCTCCGCGGCCCTGGGCATGGCGGCGGCGCGCGACCTGAAAGGCGAGCGCCATAAGACCGTGGCGATCATCGGCGACGGCGCCCTGACCGCCGGCCTCGCCTTCGAGGGGCTGAACCACGGCGGCCACCTGGCCAAGGACCTGATCGTGGTCCTCAACGACAACGAGTTCTCCATCTCGCCCAACGTCGGCGCCCTCTCCGCCTATCTGTCGCGCCACCTCGCCGGCAACACCTACCAGACCCTGCGCCACGCGGTGGAGCGGGTGCTGCACCACATCCCGGGGCTGGGTGAGCCGATGCTCAAGGTGGCCAAGCAGCTCGAAGACAGCCTCAAGCAGTTCGTGCTCCCGGGAATGCTCTTCGAGGAGCTGGGCTTCGCCTACATCGGCCCGATCAAGGGTCACGACACGGTTGCCCTGATCGAGGCCTTCCAGCGCGCCGCCAAGCTGGGGCGGCCGGTGCTGGTCCACTGCGTCACCCAGAAGGGCCGCGGCTACGCCTTCGCGGAGAAGGACCCGGCCAAGTGGCACGGCCTCGGCCCGTACGACGTGGCCACCGGTGAGCCGCGCAAGAACGGTGCCGCGCGCGCCGTTAGCCCCCCCCCGACCTACACTCAGGTGTTCGGCGAGACCCTCGTGGAGCTGGCCGCCGCGGACCGGCGGATCGTCGCCATCACCGCCGCCATGCCCAGCGGCACGGGGCTGACCCGCTTCGCCGCCGCCTATCCGGACCGGTTCTTCGACGTAGGCATCGCCGAGCAGCACGCCACCACCTTCAGCGCCGCCCTGGCGACGGAGGGGCTGCGGCCGGTCGTGGCCATCTACTCCACCTTCTTGCAACGCGCCTTCGACCAGCTCATCCACGACGTGGCCCTGCAAGATCTGCCGGTGACCTTCGCCCTCGATCGCGCGGGCCTGGTGGGCGACGACGGCCCCACCCACCACGGCGCCTTCGACATCGCCTACCTGCGCACGGTGCCCAACTTCGTGGTCATGGCGCCCAAGGATGAGAACGAGCTGCGCCACCTGTTGAAGACCGCCCTGGAGTGCGGCCACCCCGCCTCCGTGCGCTACCCGCGGGGCAACGGCTTCGGCGTGGCCCTCGCAGGCGCACCGACGGCGGTGCCGATCGGCACGGCGGAGGTGCTGCGCGACGGCCACGACGTGGCGCTGCTCGCCCTGGGGGCGATGGTCTACCCGGCGCTGTCCGCCGCCGACCGCCTCGCCGCGGACGGCATCGCCGCCCGCGTGGTGAACATGCGGTTCGTCAAACCGATCGACCGCAACGTGATCGCCGCCTGCGCCACCGAGTGTGGCCAGCTCGTCACCCTCGAGGAGGGGGCGATCGCCGGCGGCCTAGGCAGCGCCGTGTCCGAGGAGCTGGCGGCCGCGGGGGTGGACGGGGTGCGCCTGCTGCACATCGGCCTCCCGGACCGCTTCGTGACCCACGGTCCGCAGCCCAAGCTGCGCCAGGAGCTGCTCCTCGATGTCGAGGGCATCGCCACCCGGGTGCGCGGCTTCGTGCAGCGCGAGCACCCCAGCCTGAGCCGCTAGCGCGCGCGCCGCGGCGACCGGCGGCATCCCGATGGCAGCGCAGACTCAGCGCCTCGATCACGCGCTGGTGGAAAACGGTCTGGCGGAGAGCCGCTCCCGCGCCCAGTCCCTGATCCGCGCCGGCGTCGTGCTGGTCAACGACCGGGTGGTCGACAAGCCGGCCCACCCCGTGCGCGCGGAGGACCACCTGCGGCTACGCGGGGTCGACCACGAGTTCGTCAGCCGCGGCGGGGTAAAGCTGGCGGCGGCCCTCGATGCCTTCCACGTCGACGTGACGGGCCGCGACTTCCTCGATGCCGGCGCCTCCACCGGCGGCTTCACCGACTGCCTGCTCCAGCGGGGCGCGGCGCGGGTGGTGGCCGTCGATGTCGGTTACGGCCAGCTCGCCTGGTCCCTGCGGCAGGACCCGCGGGTCGAGGTCTGCGAGCGCACCCACGTCCTGAAACTCCCGGCGGAGCTGCGTGAACGCCGCTTCGACGGCATCACCTGCGACCTGTCGTTCATCTCCCTGCGTATGGTGGTACCGGAGATCATCCCCCTGCTGCGGCCAGGCGGCGTGCTGATCCTGCTCATCAAGCCGCAATTCGAGGTGGGCCGGGAGGCGGTGGGCAAGGGCGGCGTAGTGCGCGACCCGGTCGCGCGCCAGGAGGCGATCGACGCGGTGCACCAATTGACCGTCGATCTGGGCCTCTCTATGGTCGGCACCATCGACTCCCCGATCCGCGGCCCGAAGGGCAACCTGGAGGCCCTGCTGGTCGCCCGGAAGCAGCGCTAGCCGCGAATGAGCGCGAATAGGGGCGGAGCGAGTCTCATATATCACTGCCGCCGTTTCCTCTCTTCATCCGCAGATGACACAGATAGACGCCGATCGGCATCCAGACATGGAAGAACCTCGCGCAGAGACCCAAAGGCGCGGAGGGAGCACCCCATGGTCCATCGCGGGGAAGGAGGCTGATCCGCGTCGCTGCAACGCCGCGCTAGAGCCATCCGATCTGCGCAAATCTGCGCAATCTGCGGATCACGAAACTCAATCCTTCCGTGGATTCCGTGGCCGCAACCGGTCCATCCAGTCCTAGTCGGCAGTGGCACGGAAAGACGCCGACGTCACGCGTGGAGTACGTTTACTCGGTACCGCAGAGTCGCGCGGTGGCAATGGACCGCCACGGCATTTGCGTTCATTTGCGGCTGATCGTTTCCTAGCCCCTCGTTAGAGGCCATGCAGCGCATCGGCATCATCTGTAAACCCCTGGCCGATTTCGGCGCCCGGGTCCGCGCCCTCCTGGAGTGGATCCGCAGCCAGGGCAAGGAGCTGCTCCTGGACGAGGCCGCGGCAGCCATCCTGCCGGGCATCCCCACGGCGCCGCGCCAGCGGGTCCTCACCGACTGCGACCTGATCCTGGTCCTCGGGGGTGACGGCACGCTGCTGGCGGCGGCGCGCGAGGCGGCCGGCGGCCGCGCGCCGGTGTTCGGCGTCAATCTCGGCAGCCTCGGCTTCCTCACCGGCACGCCGCTGGATGCGGCGCAGGCGACCCTCGCGCGCATCTTCGCCGGCGAGATCCGCATGGAGGAACGGGCGCTCCTCACCGCCCGGCTGGAGCGCGACGGCGCCACCCTCGGGGCGTTCGACTGCCTCAACGACGCGGTCATCAATAAGGGCGCCATGGCGCGCATCGTCTCCCTCGACGTGAAGGTGAACGGCCGCCCCCTCACCCGGTTCCGGGCCGATGGCCTGATCCTCGCCACCCCCACCGGCTCCACCGCCTACTGCATGGCCGCCGGCGGCCCCATCGTCACCCCCGGCCTGCCGTGCATCACCCTCGTGCCGATCTGCCCCCACACCCTCACCAACCGGCCGCTGGTGCTGTCCACCGATGCGGTGATCGAGATCACCATCGTCGCCGACCACCAGGACCTCTTTCTTACCCTCGATGGCCAGCAGGGCATGGCCCTGGCGACCGGCGACCACATCCACATCACCCGCTCCCCCAAGCGGGTGCAGATCATCCACGACCGACAGTACGACTACTTCTCGGTCCTGCGGGCGAAGCTGGGGTGGGGAACATAGGCGTGACCGCTCGGCACACGGTAGGAATGAGCTTGCTCGCGAACCCACGAGGCGACCGACGGCGCCGGGGGGATACCGGTTCGCGGCCAAGGCCGCTCCTACAGGGCGACATCTCGCCAGTTGGATTGCCTGTCACCAGAACAGCCATACTGCGGCGGTAATCCCACCATGAGTCACGACCTGCGCCACGAGATCGCGAACGCCCTGCGTGCCCAGGGAGAGCTCGGCCTGGGGGCGGTCCCTGCGAGATGGATCGACGCCTGCACGGATGGTCCGGCATCAGCGCCGCCGACACCGCCGTCAGCCCCAGTCCTCGCGGGGCCTCCGGCCACCGCCGAAACGCCGCCCGCCGCGGCGGCGACCCAGCCGCCTGGGCATCCGACAGGGGAGAGCCGCGCGGCGCCGCCACCGGCCTTACCGGCAACAGACGCCCCGGCGCAGCCCCTGCCCGACGATCTCGCCGCCCTGCGTGACCTCGCCCTGGGCTGCCGCAAGTGCGGCCTGTGCGAGACCCGCACCCAGGTGGTGTTCGGCGTCGGTAACCCGCGCGCGGCCCTGATGTTCGTCGGCGAGGCGCCGGGCTTCGACGAGGACCGCCAGGGCGAGCCGTTCGTCGGCGCCGCGGGGCAGCTCCTCACCCGCATCATCGCGGCGATCGAGCTGCGGCGCGAGGACGTCTACATCGCCAACATCCTCAAGTGCCGGCCGCCGAACAACCGCAACCCGAAGCCGGATGAGATCGCCCTGTGCCGGCCCTACCTCGACCGGCAGATCGAGCTCATCCGGCCGCGGGTCATCTGTGCCCTGGGCAAGTTTGCCGCCCAGACCTTGCTCGCCAGCGACGCCCCGATCTCACGCCTGCGCGGGCGGTTCCACGACTACCGGGGGATCCCCGTGATGCCCACCTACCATCCCGCCTACCTGTTACGCAACCCGGGCGGCAAGCGGGCGGTATGGGAGGACATGCAGCAGATCCAGGCCCGGCTGGCCGGCACACCTCCGGAGTAACCCGGGCCGACGTGGTTGGCCACCGGAGGGCGACGGGCACGACGCCCGGCATGCCGTAGTGGCATGAGACCCGTTAAAAAAGATCGCCGATCCGTGTACCTTCCCGTTTCGTCGAGCGCGCCCATGGCAATGTCGTTAGCACAGCTAGTGGAGGAGGCGGCGGCGCGGGTGGAGGAGCTCAACCCCATCGAGTGCCAGCGCTGGATGGCGGCAAAACCCCACGCCGTGGTGGTCGACATCCGTGAGCCCAACGAGTACCGCGAGGGGGCGATCCCCGGGGCGATCCACGTGCCACGCGGCGTGATCGACCTCCTCGCCGACCACGAATACCTCGAGCGCGACGTGCGCCTCCAAGACCGCGACCGGCCGATCCTTCTCTACTGCCGCTCCGGCCTGCGCTCGGTCCTGGCGGCCGACGTCTTGCAGCGCATGGGGTTCACCGAGGTGGTCTCCATGGCCGGCGGCATCACCGACTGGAAGCTGGTCAACCTGCCCCTGGTGGAGCCGCCGGAGTCGCCGTTCGCGTGACCCGGCCGCCATCCCCTCCCGCCGGGAGGGGGCCCGGGGGAGGGCAGAGCGATCAATCCACCCCGCAGGGGCGTCCTATGAGACCCTCTCCCCCCCGGGAGAGGGCCGGGGTGAGGGCGCCTGGATTCGGCACATTGTTTAGCAAACCACCGAACAGCGAAGCGAAACCATTCGCCCCTACCCCGACCCTCCCCCGGAGAGGGAGGGAGCCATGGAGCATCCGCCGCGCGGTGTTTACCTGTGCGGCAGGGGTTCTCGTCATCTTGTTGGCGGCGCTGCCGGTGCACGCCGTCCCGCGCAGCCTCGCCACCGATCGCTTCCTGTTCGTCTTCGACGAGCCCGATCGCCGCGCGGTGGAGCACCTGGTGGAGATCGCCCCGCAGAGCCTGGCGCGGATCGAGCAGCAATTGCGCATCGCCGTGCCGGTGCCGATCCACGTCTACCTCCTGGAGCGGCTCCAGATCCCCAGCATGTCCGAGGGGCACGGTCTGCCCGAATGGATCGTGGGGCTGGCGGTGGCCGAGACCAACACCGTCCTGTTGCGCTCGCCGCGCACCCTGCCGCCGCAGGAGTCGATCGACGTCGTCTTCGCCCACGAGCTGGCGCACCTCGCCCTCGGGCAGCGGGTGCCGCACGGCCTGCCGCGCTGGCTCAACGAAGGGCTCGCCATGCTGGTATCCCAGGAGCTGCGCCCGGGGGACATCCCTCTCCTCACACGCCTCGCCGCCGCGAATTCGCTGACCAACTTCTCCCCCATCGACCCGGACTTCCAAGGCGGCATGCACCACGCGCGCGCCGCCTACGCACAGTCGCTGTCCATGGTCCACTACCTCAAGCGCCAGAAGGGGTGGCCCGGCCTGGCGCTCCTCCTCGACCGGCTGGCCGCCGGGCAGGAGCTGAGCACGGCGACGGCGGAGGTGTACGGGGAGCCGTGGCCGGCCATCGCGGCGGAATGGCGCAGCGGGATGCGCCTGCGCTACACGTGGCTGCCGCTGATCCTCTCCGGCTCCCTGGTATGGGTCCTCGCCAGCCCGGTGGTGGGATTTGGCCTGCTCCACAAGTGGCGCGACGCCCGGCGGCGCATCCGTGCGATGGCGGAGGAAGAGGCCGTGGACGACGAGATCGCGCGCATCGAGCAGACCTGGGAACGTAGCCAGCGCATCGCCGACCGGTCAGACCGCACGCCCCCCGATGAACCGCGCTGAGGCCGGCGGAAGCCGCGATCCGGTGGGGCGGGCCAGAAGCCGCGGGTGACCCGGCACGATCCCCTGCCGCCGCCGTGGGTCCGGCAGTTACCATAGTCCTTCGGGGTAGGCGCACGCGCCGGGGCCGCCGGTGCCTAACCCGCACTCTCACCATGGATCGACCGAAAGCGCGAGCGATGTCGCCTGACGAGCCGGTCATCCCGGCACGGGGCAAGCACCCGGGCTGGCTGCGCCCGGAGCGCATCGTGCCCCTCCTCGGCCTGACGATCTTCTTCGTCGCCCTCACCGTGCTGTACCGCACCCTGGAGGGACAACGCTTCCGGGAGATCCAGGAGGCGCTCCACGCCCTCCCCATGCGTCGCATCACCGCGGCATTGCTCCTGACCGCGGCCAGCTACCTGGCCATGACCCTCTACGACCACCTGGCGATCGCCTACCTGCGCCGCTCCCTGCCGTGGGGCAAGGTCTCATTCGCCTCGTTCGTCAGTTACGTGTTCAGCAACAACCTCGGCCTGTCGGTGGTCACCGGCGGCTCGATCCGCTACCGCCTCTACTCGTCCTGGGGCCTGGCGGCGGAAGAGGTGACACGCCTGGTCGCGTTCACCACCACCACCTTCTGGCTCGGGATCCTTTCCCTGGGTGGGATCCTGTTTCTCGTCCACCCGCCGAGTCTGCCCACCGGCCTCCCCCTGCCGCTGCATAGCACCCGTCCGATCGGGGTGCTGTTTCTCGGCCTGGTCGCGGCCTACCTGGTGGCGATCGCCGCACGCCGCACGCCGGTACGCCTGCGCGGCTGGGAGCTGCCCCTGCCCACGCCCCGCCAAGGGGGAATGCAGATCGCCGTCGGCGTCGTCGACTGGATCGTGGCGGGGAGCGTGCTCTTCGCCCTGCTGCCGCCGGAGACGGGTCTGTCGTTCTGGAGCGCCCTGGCGGTCTACCTCCTGGCCCAGGTCGTGGCCCTGATCAGCAACGTGCCCGGGGGGCTGGGGGTATTCGAGACCATGGTGCTGGCCCTCGCCCCGGGGCTCCCCAAGCCGGCCCTGCTCGGTGCGCTCCTCGCGTACCGCGCGATCTACTACCTCCTGCCCCTCGCGACCGCCGCCCTGCTCCTCGGCATCCACGAGCTGGGCCAGCGCCACACGGTGGTGGTCAAGGCGGCGCGGACCGCGGGGCGGTGGACGGCGCCAGTGATCCCGCCGGTGCTGGGGCTCGCCGTGCTGGTGGCGGGCGCCGTGCTGCTCTTCTCCGGCGCGACGCCGGCCCATCCCGCACGCCTCGCGTGGCTGAAACAAGCCGTCCCCCTGGGGGTGCTGGAAACCTCCCACTTCCTCGCCAGCGTGACCGGCGCCGGCCTGCTCCTCCTGGGCCGCGGCCTGCAACGCCGCCTCGATGGGGCGTGGCTGATCGCCGTCGCGCTGCTGGCCGTCGCGGTCGTCTCCTCCCTGCTGAAGGGGGCGCACTACGGCGAGGCGCTGTTCCTTGCCCTGCTCCTGGCGGCGACCCTGCCGTGCCGGCGCCAGTTCTACCGGCGCGCCTCGCTCCTCTCCGAGCCGTTCACGCCCGAGTGGCTCGCCACCATCGTCCTGGTCCTCGGCTGCACCATATGGCTCGGCCTGTTCGCCTACCAGCACGTCGACTACTCCCACGAGTTGTGGTGGCGGTTCGCATTCGCCGCCGACGCACCGCGCTTCCTGCGCGCCACCGTGGGCACGGCCATCGTCGTCCTGATCTTCGCCGCCGCCAAGCTGCTGCGGCCGGCGACCCCGGAGCCCGCGGCCCCGGGTCCGGCCGACCTTGCCACCGCCGCGACCCTCGCCGCCATTTCGCCGCGCAGCGAGGCATACCTCGCCCTGCTGGGGGACAAGAGCCTGCTCTTCGACGAGACCCGTTCCGGATTCCTCATGTACGGCGTGGAGGGCCGGAGCTGGGTAGCGATGGGCGATCCCGTGGCCGACCCGCAGGTGGCCCGCGAGCTGGTGTGGCAATTCCGCGCCCTGGTGGAACACCACGGCGGCTGGCCGGTGTTCTACGAGGTCGGCCCCGACACCCTGCCCCTGTACGTCGACATGGGGCTGACGCCCCTGAAGATCGGCGAGGAGGCACGGGTCCCCCTGGCTTCCTTCGATCTCGCGGGAGCCGCACGCCGCGGCCTGCGCTACATCCACCGCCGCCTGGGCAAGGACGGATGTACCTGCGAGGTCATTCCCCCGACCGGGGTGGCGGTCCTCCTTCCGGAGCTACGGGCGATCTCCGATGGCTGGCTGGCCGAGAAGCGTACCCGCGAGAAGGGCTTCTCCCTCGGCTTCTTCGATGACGCCTACCTATGCCGCTGCCCAGTGGCCGTAGTCCGCCAGGGCACTCGGGCAATCGCCTTCACCAACCTGTGGCTCGCCGGCGACCGCGAAGAGCTGTCGCTCGACCTGATGCGCCACCTACCGGGGGCCCCCAACGGGGTGATGGAGTACCTGTTCGTGAGCCTGATGCTGTGGGGCAAGGAGCAGGGGTTCCGCTGGCTCTCCCTGGGGATGGCGCCCCTGGCCGGCCTGGAGGACCGCCCCTTCGCACCCTTGTGGAACCGCATCGGCGCGATGATCTTTCGCCACGGGGAGGAGCTCTACAACTTCGCGGGGCTACGCCAGTACAAGGCGAAGTTCGATCCGGTGTGGGAGCCGCGCTACCTCGTTTGCCCCGGCGGCGCCACGCTGCCGCGCATCCTGCTCAACATCGCCACCCTGATCAGCGGCGGCGTCACCGGCATCCTCAGCAAGTGACAGGCCAGGCGGCTCACGGCCCACCATGGCCAGCCCGCTCGGTGACCACTTCCGTTGCGGAACAGCGGGGGTGAGCCACCGATGAGCCGGGTCATTCGCCGAGGTCGAGAGTCTGGATGGTGTTCTCGATATCGTCGATCGCGGCCGATCGGACGGCGTCCGGGGTGGCGGCATAGACCGTCGGTCCCGCAAACAGGCCGCGGGTCCACCCCCCGTAGCTCGGCCACGGCGGCGAGACGTCGCCGGTGGTGCCGATCCGGCCGAGGAACGCGAATCCACCGTCCACGGTCACCCGGTAGACGTACAGGCCGCTGAAGGCGTAGGTGCCATAGTCCGACGGGTGTTGTGGCGCGGCCGTGTGCTGGTAGAGGTCCACCGGCAGGGCGAGCAGGTCGTGGCCGGCCCAGAAGGTGAAGGCCTTGGGGGCGTGCAGCGCTTCCGACTCCGTGCCGCGGTCGCCGATCTTCGCCACGTGCAGGAGCTGGGGATGGGCGAAGTCGGTGACGTCGAAGAGCGAGAGCTGCAGCCCCTGATACCAGGCGAAATCGCCGTCGACCACGGCATCCTTGCCGATGGTGAGCAGGTGGTTATCCCCCAGCGGATGGATGTAGTCGGAGTAACCCGGGACCTTCAGCTCGCCCACCGCCGTGGGGTGGGTCGGGTCGGAGAGATCCAGGGTGAAGAGGGGATCGATGTTGACGAAGGTGACGAGGAAGCCACGCCCGCCGACGAACCGGGCGGCGTACAGCAGCTCCCCCGGCGCCAGGTCGTCAAGCCGGCCGATGATCTCCAGCCCATCGGCGCCTGCACGCAGGCAGAACACGTGGCTGCGCGCGCTGCCGCTCCAGGTATCACCGGTGGTGGTGGCGACGCGCAGCACCCCCTGGTACTCCCCGAAGGAAAACTGATCGAGGACCGTCCCGCTTACCGTGCCGGATCCGGCGAAGACCGCCTGGCCACCCGGCAGGTCGAACTTGTGGATGGTGGTGGTCGTGGTGGCGTAGAACTCCTCGGTGGAGGCGGCCCAGTCGTAGTGCTCCGCCGCCAGATACAAGGAGGTGGTCGACGCGTAGACGTGGCGGGCATCCAACAGCGCGGCCACCGAGGTCGGATCGGCCTGGGGGCTGTCGAGGTCGAGGGTCGTCACCGTGGTCACGCTGCCGCCCTGGGCATCGCTCGGGAGCAGGAAGTTCCCGGTCGTGATCAGCCGTCCACCGTCGATCACCTCCCCCGCACCATCGCGGACCTCGAAGGAGGGGACGAGATCATCGAGGGCGACGCCGGCCAGGGCTTGGCGATTGCGCTCGATAACGGCCTCCTTGCTCTCCACGGCCGCGTCGTAGAAGGGTTCGAGGACCGGCAGGACCGGCACGAACTGGGTGATCACATGGAGCCGCGAGCCGATGCGGCGGGACGAGACGAGGTTGCCGTCGAAGACCAGCTCCCGGACCACGGATGGCTGATCGGGTGTGCCGACATCCACGAGCAATACGCCGGTCTCCGCCTGGGTTGGGATCCAGCACGGCATGGCGACGAGGACCTCGCCGCCCGCGAGGACCGGATCGATCCCGCCACACCAGTCGGTGGGCTGGTCGCCGGCGGGATGGTAGAGCACCACCAGGTACGGGGCGTAGAGATACAGCGAGTCGACGACCCCGCCCACCGCCACCGTGGCCACGGCGTCCATGGCGCCGTTGTCGCCGAGGTAAATGATCTGCACCGCCTGGTCTTGGGCCACGTACAGGTAGCGGCCGTCCGTCTTCACCTGGTCCGACTCGTCGACGCCGGTCTCCTGCACATTCGTGTCGGAGTGGTCGCGCGCGGCCTCGCTACCGCTCGTGTCGTTCCCGGCGCCCGTGTCCATCGGCACCGCGGGGTAGGAAGACGTCCCGGGTCTCGGCACGACCGCCGCCGCGTATTGATCCTTGATGTAGCCTTCCAGGTCGCGCTCGTCGCCGAAGATCGGCGGGGAGCCGGGGTTCCCCCCCTCGGTCCCCCCGCAACCCGCAACAAGTAGAGAGGAGAGGGTGAGCAGCCCGAGGACAGCGACCCGCAGGGCGAGAGAGATCTTGGGCGTATTCATCCGTACTCCTCCGCGACGGCGCCGCACAAACCGCTGGCCGAGGGATTCAATGTTCGTCGCTGGGCTGTGCATGGTCCGTCCGCTCCGGGAAAACCTTCGTGAGGGGAAATGCCTGGAAGTTGATCTGGATCACCTGGCCGGGCTCGTCCTCCTGGCAGACGAGGTCGAGCAGCTCGTGCCGGAAAGCGGCGATCTTCTCCTTTAGCTCGTCCATCCAGTCGTCGCGCACGCTCACGGTCAGGGTAGTGATGTCGCGCTCCGCCGGCGGGTAGCGTTCGATCGACTCGCCCCCCAGCCGGATCATCTCGCGGTGGTAGTTGGCGAGGACCAGGGAGCGGACCTCCGGACCGGTGGTCACGGCGGCATCGCACTGCCGCCACCGGCCTTGGTCGTCCGTCTGGAGAAGGCCCAGGTCCGTGAGCGCGGTGAGCGCTCGCTCCGCCTCCTTGACGGCCACCGGTGGCTGGAGGAGCCCCGCGATCTCCGCGGCCGTCATGCGCCCCTCCCCCCAGGTGGCGACCTCGCGGATGACCGGAAAGTACCAGTTCGAAAAGTAGTCGAAGCTCGCCTTCTCCAGCTTCTTGACCGGACCCGCGCCGCGCATCGCGGTCAGCTTCTGGTAGTAGTGGTTGCGTTCGTCGTGGCTGTCGGCCTGGTTCATGAGCACCAGAGACTCGAAGTACTCGCGCTCCTTCGCCTTGAGGGAGAGGCCCTTGGCCACCTTGGGGATGCTCGCGCTGGTCAGGTTGCGCCGGCCGGTGATCACGAGCTGCAAGAAATTCGGCGCCGTAAATCCAGCCCGCCGCGCGAAGTAGCGATGCGAAAAGAACGACTCCCGTTCCTTCCGGAACTGAAAGGTGTCCTTCAAGAAGGCCCGGTAATCGAGGTAGTCGAAGATCGAAGGCTGGTTCATGGAGCACTCATCCGCTCGCACGCGGCGGGGCCCGCGCAGTCCGAAACTAGCAACTGTGATCGGATCGGCGAAGAGGAGGCATGGTGTTTTCGTATTCCTAAGAATACGACTTTCTATCATATTAGATTATTATCTAAATAAAAATAAATGTTTAGATACATACTGGATTTTTATAGATCTCATCTATTCACATATTGGTATACGATTTCCGCGTCGTCGAGGGAGCGCAATGGCGAGCCAAGCCGGGAGGCCGCCGGGGCGGTATCGCCTGCTCCGGCGGCGGCACACGGGACACTCTGCGGCCCGCCACTGGCCGTGTGGTCGTTGGCCCATCGCCGGGGCGGACCCAGGACTATGGTCGCGACCGGAGGCTGGACGGTCCGTTTCCAACTGCGGGGTCGGCGCCAACGACGGCGAGGTTGTCCGGCGGCGGCCGGGGCGGGATGCTGCGCCCCATGTCCGTGCGGCCGATCGTGTTGTGCGATGTGATGGAGACCCTGGTGCATGAGCCGTACTACGACGAGCTGCCGGCCTTCTTCGGGATGACCTTGGCGGAACTCGGGGCGGCCCAGTACCCGACCGCGTGGGTGGAGTTCGAGGAGGGACGCATCGACGAGGCGACCTATCTCGGAAAGTTCTTCCGCGACGGGCGGTCGGTCGACGGGGAGGCGCTGCGGGCCCACATGCGGCGCGCGTACCGTTGGCTGGATGGGGTCGAGGCGGTGCTGGCCGAGCTCACGGCCGCGGGTCTCACGATTCACGCCCTGTCCAACTACTCGGCCTGGTACGAGTTGATCGAGGAGAAATTGCGCCTCTCCCGCTACCTGGCGTGGACCTTCGTCTCGTGCCGCACCGGGGTGCGCAAGCCGGACCCCGAGGCCTTTTTCGGCCCGTGCCGCGCCCTCGGCGTGGCACCGGAGGCGTGCCTCCTCATCGACGATCGGTCGGCCAACGTGGCGGCGGCCCGGAGGGCGGGCATGGCCACGATCCGCTTCCGCGATGCGCGCTCCCTGCGGCGGGAGCTGGCCGAGCTGGGGATCTTGCACGGCTGACCGAGAGCGGCGGCTGAACGCACCGCAGTTGCAATTTACATTGTGCAAGAAGCCGGCGACGCGCATTGATTCCCACGCATCGTCGCGAGAACATCGCGCTGCGGTGGATATTGCCTCGTTCTGGATGCGGAAAGGACGAGGATGGGCGAATAACTTTCATCAGATGAGACAAAATATATCTATTCCTTTCCCAACATCCTTGCCATGCTCTCAAAGCGAATTAAACTGCTAGTGTTTCGGTACTCACTCTGCCGGAGCATCCTGGAGGAGCTGGTATGGCGATAGGTACCGAACGACCGGAAGCTGGACGGAGAGAGAAAGGCTTCCGTCGCAGCTGTCCCGAGATCGTCGGCGAGAGCCCACAGCTCATCGGGGCGCTGGCCGTGGCGCGCCGTGCGTCGGAGGATGGCGACTGTACAGTGCTGATCCATGGCGAGACCGGCACCGGCAAAGAGCTTCTCGCCCGTGCGATCCACGACTACGGCGCACGGAAAGAGCACCCGTTCACCGCCATCAACGCGGCCTCCCTCCCGGCAGAGCTCGCGGAGAGCCTGCTCTTCGGCCACGAGCGGGGGGCATACACGGACGCCGCCACCACCACCCGCGGGATATTCCAAGCGGCTGGCGGCGGGACCGCGTTCATCGACGAGATCCAGGAACTCGACGGGCGGGTCCAGGCCAAGCTGCTGCGCTTCCTCCAGGATCACGAGGTCGCGCGCCTCGGGGCCGAGGGGATCCAGAAGGTCGACGTGCGGATCATCGCCGGCAGCAACCAGGACCTCCAGGCGGCGGTGGACCATGGAAGCTTCCGCGCCGACCTCTATTTTCGCCTCAACGTGGTGCCCATCCGGCTGCCGCCGCTGCGGGAACGCCGGGGAGATATCCCGTTGCTGGTGGACCACTTCCTGGCGGAGTTCAGCGCCAAGAAGGGCAGAAACATCGACATCTCCCCGGAGGCGCTGACCGCGTTGATGGCGTACGAATGGCCGGGGAATGTCCGGGAGCTGCGTAACGTCATTGAACGGCTGGTCATCCTCTGCCCGAACAGCACCGTCCACTACCAGGACCTGCCTAGCCCTCTCTTTCCCGACCGCTGCCCGGACTTTTGCGCCCCCCTGCGGAGCGAGACCAACCTCAAGCGCGCCAAGCGGCAGGTGATCGAGGCCTTCGAGCGCGATTTCATCGCGC
>DASWHD010000065.1:0-15382 GCA_036393335.1 bacterium | reverse complement strand
GGATTGCCGTGGTCAGATCCCGTTCGATCGGCCTCGGGCACGCTCGAGACGAGCAGGAGATCGCGCAGGGCTTTGCGACAGGCGTCTGCCGGGCGGCCGGCGTCGGCTGCGAGTGCCGCGACCGCTTCGGTGACCGTGAGCGGTCGCGCGCGGAGCCACCGTTGGTCGCCCTCTGACCACGTGACGCCGAGGCTCGTCTCGGCCCAGATTGCGAGCGGGTGGACGCGGAGGGCCTCATCGGCGATGTCCGAGGGAATGCCGGCATCGATGGTGGGGGGAAGCGCGTGTTTGACCGTCGAGTTGTTCTGCGCCGCGTCCGTGACGCGCTCGAGGGTCTCGACGATGACGTTGCTCTCGGGGATGTCGGAGGCGAACAGCTTGGAGGCAACGCCCGCGACGACGCGGCTCTTGTCTTCGAGGGAACCTTCGCTCGCCATGGTGGCCGAGGTGCCGATGCACTGAAGGTGGTGCGGCGCGAGGCGCTCGCGCACTCGGCGAACGAGGAGCGCAACGTCGGCACCTTGCCGGCCGCGGTAGGTGTGCAGCTCGTCGAGCACCAGGAAGCGCAGGTCCAAGCAGTTGCCGATCACCCGGCGGTCGAGATTGTCCTGCCGGGTCATGAGCAGCTCGAGCATCATGAAATTAGTGAGCAGGATGTCAGGTGGGTTCTCGGAGATGCGTTGGCGCTCGGCCGTGTCGTCCTGGCCGGTATAGCGGGCGAAGGTGACCGGGGGCGCGCCTGGTACGTTGCCGATGTACTTGTCGAGCTCTTCGCGCTGGCTGTTCGCTAACGCGTTCATCGGATAGATGATGATGGCGCGCGTTAGCGCCGGCCCGCCGCGCTCCTTCTCCCTCAGCACGGCGTCGACGATCGGGATGAAAAAGCACAGCGACTTGCCCGAGCCGGTGCCAGTGGTCACCACGTAGCTCTCGCCCTGCGACGCGAGTGCGATGGCCTGCTCCTGATGCTTGTAGAGCGACAGTGGCTCGCCCTGAGGGGCATCGGCGGTGGGCGAGGTGCGGAAGATCTCTGCACACTTCGGGTGCAGGGATGAGGCGGCGACGAGCTTGTCGACGGTGGTCGTGCGCCGATAGTTCGGATTGATCTGGATGAGAGGCTCGGGCCAGTAGCGCTCCTCGGCGTAGATGGCCTGCACCTGCTGACGGATGTCCCCGGCGTGGATAGTCGTGAACGACGTCGCGAACTTCTTGTACTCCCCGACCACGGTGTCCCGCAGGGAGAAGACGTCCATGCTCCGTGTGCTCACTTGGCCTCTTTCGATTTCGGCTCGTCGCGCTCGCCCTGCGCCCCCGGCGCGGGCGATTATTCGCGTGAAGCTATACCCGAACAAGCGTGGAGCGGTCTGGATCGGTTTGGACTGAGACAGGCGGGCGCGTAGCGCCGCTCTTGGGACCGCAGAAACCGGATGGTGGGCGACATCGCGCCCCGCGCGCGGTCGCCCCGCCGGATCAGCGCGCACCAGCCGCGAAATGGGGACGGCTGGGGCACAACTGCAAAGGGCCACCGCGAGAGAGCGGCAACCCCTTGATTTGTTGGCTCCCCGAGCTGGACTCGAACCAGCGACAAGCGGATTAACAGTCCGCTGCTCTACCGACTGAGCTATCGGGGAATAGTCGTCTGGGTCGGGGGAGGGCTTGTAGCACCGGGCCGCGGGGAGGGTCAAGGCGGGCGCCAGTGCGGCGCTCCCGCGGCCTAGCCCACATTTCTCACCAGGGATCGTGGCGAGATCGTGCAAACGCGCGTAGATCCTGGCTGGCCCGCGGTAGGAGCCGATTCTATCGGCGACCCCATGTGGCAGGTCGCCGAAGGGATTCGGCTCCTACCCCGGACGAGGACCCGGCCAGGAAATGCGGCCTGCCTGCCGGCAGGCAGGTTGCGCGGGCGCAGCAGATTCATGGTGAGAAATGCGGCCTAGTCGGCCGCCTCCTGCATCGCCTCGAGATCGTCGCGCAGGGCGGTGGTGAGGGCCTTCTCGCGGGCGAGGTCGGCGCGGCGGGCGGCGGCGTGCTCGGAGGCCTCATGCTGGGCGCCGTGGATCTCTTCCAGCTCGTCGCTGAAGAACGGGGAGATTTCCATGTTGTCGAGGGCGTCGGTGAGGTTGGTGAGCTGGCGGTCGAGGTCGGCGGCGTCGTGGGGACGGTAGGTCTTCACCAGGCCGGTGAAGTAGGCGAGCTTGTCGAGGGTGAAGCTGCCGCACCGCTCGCAGGCCGCGAGCCAGTCGCCGAGCAGGCGGATGCGTTCCTCCCCTTGCCACTGGGGCTGCCGGCACCAGAAGCGGGCAGTCTCGCGATCGATCTCGGGGACGATCTTGTCGATGAGCCGGCTCGCCTCCGCAGCCAGGGGCGCACGCAGGTTGAGTAGCCGGACGTAGCGTTCGACCAGGACCCGTCCCACCGGGAAGGGAAACTGGCGCGCGCCCTCGCGTAGCACGCAGGTGAGGCGGCGGGTATCGAGGGCCTCGACGAGGGCCGTCTCCTCCTCACAGGACAGCCCGGCAGCATCGATCAGGGCGCCGGCGCGCACCTGGGCGGTGTGGTCCGGAGTGAAGAGGCGGGAAAAGGTGAGCTCGACCTCGTATTCTTCGAGCGACGGCAGTCGCACCGCGAAGAAGCGGTGGAGCTGGTCGTCCGAGAAGTTGTAGTCGGCGGTGATGTGGGCGATGACCGGCGGGGTAAGCTCACGCTCCCGCACGAGGTCCGCGGCCACCAGATCGAGGAGTTCCATTGCGATCGCCATGGGAGAAAAAAAGGGGCAGGCCGTCGGGCCTGCCCCTGAGGTCCCTGCAGATTGAGACGCTTACGCGCCCTCCTCCTCTAGGTCCTTGTTGACCACCCCGGCCAGCTCCTGGAGCTGCCACCAGTTTTCCAGCCGCTCCTGCTGGCTGGCGAGGATCATCGCAGACGGGCTGCCGTCCTTGGCGAAGTGCTTGGCGAAACGGCCCTCGCTGCGGGCGAAGGTGCAGAAGTCGTGGACCTCAACGGTGCCGTCCTTGAGCTCCTTGGTGTGCCAGTTACGGTTCACGGACGGGTTGCCCTGGAGGGAGAGGCGTTCCTTGATGGTGCGACCCTTGGAGGGGTCGTAGATCAGGATCGGGAAGGCACGGGTCTCCACGGCCAGGCGTGCCTGGTGGGCGGCCAAGTCGTCGGCCACACCGTGCTCCGGCTGGCAGGTGGTGTAGGCCATGATCACCGCCGGCCCCTGGTATTCGAGGGCGCCGCGCAGGGACTTGTAGAAGTGGGTGGTCATGGGGCCGATGGTCTGCGCCACGTAGGTGTTGGGGTGCATCATGCAGATCTGGGCCGCCTCCTTGCGTCGCTCGGGCTTGCCGGGAACGGTCTTGCCGTGGACGCTCATCTTCGCCTCCTGGCCCATGTAGCTTGCGCAGGAGGTCTGGCCACCGGTGTTGGAGTAGACCTGGGTGTCCATGATGAACACCTTGACGTTCATCCCCGAGCACAGCAGGCGGGACAGGGCCTGGAAGCCGATGTCGAGCATGCCGCCGTCACCGCCCATGGCCCACAGGCCGCGGTCGGTGAGCCCCATGTCGTCCCAGTAGCGCCGGACGCCCATGGCGAAGGTGGCGGCGTTCTCGAACAGGGAGTTGGACCACGGCACCGTGAAGGGGTTGTACGGATAGGTGGAGCCGTACACCGTGGAACAGCCGGTGGCAGCGATGATGCCGTAGTTGTTGCCGTGGTACTCGTTGGTGATCGCCTGGATCTGGCGGATGACCGAGGCCTCGCCGCACCCCATGCAGGAGCCCGCGCCGCCCACATATTGCAGGCTGCTCGGCTTGAGCATCAGGTCGACGCTGATCTTCTCGCTGATGTACTCCTTCGGGGTCGCCGGTAGGTCGTTGTGCAGCTTCCACAGGGCGAAGAAGTCCGGCAGGTTGTCCGGGGTCTTCTTGATCATCTTCAGGGCGCCGTGATCGCCGCACACCTCGACGCACTCGCCGCACCCCTTGCACTTGGTGGGGTCGATGAAGATGCCAAACTCGGCGCCCGGCGCGGCGGCCGGGTCCTTGTCGTGCTTCTTCTGGTAGGTCTTGAAGAACTTGGTGGTCTGGACGAACTGGGCGCGAGCGAGTGCCCGCTGATCCTCGTCCGCAATCGCCGCCAACGCCTTCTCCAGGTCCTCTGGCCGCACCACCTTGCCGAGGATCGCGGTGTCGGGGCAGTTCTGGACGCACTCCATACAGGCGACGCAGTTCTCCGCGGCGAGCTCCGGGACCTCCGGGGCGATGTACGAGAAGTCGCGGTAGGCGCCGGTGCCCGCCGGTACGACGGACTGGGCGACAAACTTGTCCGCCGGCAGGGCCGAGCCGCCGCCACGGTTATATGCCTCGATCACCTCCTCGGCGCGGGTGTAGTCGTACCAGTCATTTTTCTTGATGTCGGGGATGCTCATTTTCTCTCACGGGTTGGGGTATGCATGGTTTCTGTCGTCTGGCGCTCCGCGATGCGCAAGGAGGTGCGGTGCCTTAGATGAAGAACGCATTCACGTCCTTGCCCTTGGCCTCCCACTCCTCCTTGCCCTTGGCAAGCACGTCGGCCGGGGTCGCCTCCATGATGGCGCGCGGCACCTCGAAGACCTGCTGGTAGCCCTTGCGCACCGCGTTCAGGTTGTCCTTCACCACCGCGTCGCCCTTCTTGCCGAAGTATTTGCGCAGCGGGCCCTCGACCTTCTCGAACAGGTCCTCGTCGGACATCCCGGCCTCCTTCTGGAAGGGGGTGACCTTCAAGAAGACCCCGAGGAGCACGACGCCCTGGAAGCGCTGGATCAGGGAGTCATCCGACTTGCACGACTCGCGCGCGATACGGATCGTGTCGACGCCGAAGAAGCGGATGTTGTGCTCCACCATGAAGTACTTGGCCCACACCGGCAGGCTCTTCCACAGCCCCGCCGGATCCTCCACATCGGTGTGCTGGAAGATCGCCCCGCCGTCCTGGAGGCCGACGCACGGGTTGCCCATGTTCCAGGTGGTGGGATCCATGAGCGGCACGAACTCGACCTGCTGGAGCTCGCTGTGGGTGAGGATCTTGCCGCCCTTGGTGGTGGTCAGATAGGTGTTGGTGGGCAACCCTTTCTTCTCCGAGCCGTACTTGGGCGCGGCCTGGACCGGGAAGCCGAAGATGTCACCGAGCATGGTGGCGATGACCTTGTTGGTCGTGACCGACCCGTAGCCACCCACCGAGTGGCCGCGGATGGAGAACGAGCCGGCCGGCCGCACGTCGGGCTCCTCCGAGACCGGCAGGGCCGCCGCGTGGTCGATGCCGAGGGTGAAGTAGCGCTTGTCCTCGCCGTCGCCCGCCATGTTCTTCACCACCGAGACCATGTGGCCGGCGGTGATGTCGCGCGAGCCCAGCCCGGCGGAACCGGTGTAGCACTTGGGGATGCGGGAGATGGTCGGGAAACCGTCGAGCCCCATCATCGCCTTGGCGAAGCTCGCCTCGATGTCGGTGGTGAGCGGGTTGTCGACGTTGAGCGGTACGTCGAGGCGTTCGATGACGGAGAACGCCTTGACGTTCTGCAACGCCTCGACGATCTGTACCTGCGGGAAGGGGCGGTAGCAGGTGACGCCGACGACGCCGACCTTGTAGCCGAGGGAGCGAATGTGGTCGAGCGAGGCGATGGCCGTCTCGGCGGTCGAGCCCATGGCGACGATGGCGTACTCCGCGTCCTCCATGCCGTGGGTCTCGATGAAGGCGTAGCGCCGGCCGGTGAGGCGGTAGTACTCATCCATCGCCTCTTGCAGGTGGCGCGGAACCTGGTCGTAAAAGACCCGTTGCGCGATCTTGCCGGTCATGTAGCTGTCTTGGTTTTGCACCACGCCGACCTGAAGGGGGGCATCGGGGTCGAAGAGCTTCAGGATCTTGCCGGTGGAGTCCCCGAGGTACCCGCGGATGAGATCATCCTCTTGAAAGAGGCAGTTCTCGATGGTGTGGCTGGTGAGGAAGCCGTCCTGGACGTTCATGAACGGCGTACGCGACGCCTCGGCGGCGCGGCGCGCGATCAAGGAGAGGTCGCCGACATCTTGGACGTTCTTGGCGAAGAGCATACCCCACCCCACGTCGGTCACCGCCATGACGTCGTCGTGGCCGGCGTGGACGTTGAGGGACTGGGAGGTCAGGGCCCGGGCGGCGACGTTGAGGACGATGGGGAGCCGCTTGCCGGAGCAGGTAAAAAGAACCTCCTTCATCAGCACCAAACCCTGGCCGCTGGTGAAGTTGGACACCCGCCCACCGGCCATGGCGTAGCCCTCGCAGGAGGACATGGAGGAGTGTTCGCTCTCCAGCTCCATCCAGCCGATGGGCCGGCCGAAGACGTTCTTGAACCCGTTGGCGTGGTGGGCCTGATAGCCCATGCCCATCTGGGTGGAGGAGGTGATCGGGTAGGCCGCCGCCGCATCGGTGGCGCGGACCTCCACGTGGACCACGGCAGCGGTGCCGTCGGCGGTGCCGGGGATGCCTGGATACGGAAATTTCTGCTCTGCGGATGCCATCAAGCGGTCCTCGTGAAGAAAGGGTCACGACAAGTGTCGGCCCCTACGCCGACACGCGTCCCAACGCTACGCAAGCGAGGCTTTCTAACATAGGAGAATCGACAAGCGTAGCCACCCGCGCGTGCCTCCCCGCCGCTCCGCATCAGGGCAGACGCGTTGGCCCTCAGCGTCTCCACTGTCAGGCCAAGGGGGCACGCCCCTCGAGGGCGCGGGAGAGGGTCAGTCCGTCGATGTACTCCAGGTCGCCGCCCACCGGGATGCCGCGCGCGAGGCGAGTGACCTTCACTCCCCGGCCTGCGAGGAGCTGCGCCAGATAAGCGCCGGTCGCCTCCCCCTCGTGGGTGGGATTGGTCGCCACGATCAACTCGTGTATTCCGCCCGTTTCGATGCGCCACAGAAGGGAGTCGATGCGCAGCTCCTGTGGCCCTACGCCGTGAATCGGGGACAGGACGCCGTGCAGACAGTGGTACAGGCCGTGGTAGGCGCCGGTCTGTTCGATCACGAAGACGTCGCGGGGTTGCTCCACCACGCAAATCACGCTCACATCCCGCGCCGGATCGGCACAGATGTCGCACACGTCGGCCTCCGCCAGCCCCTCGCAGCGGTGGCAGAACTGTAGTTGTTCCTTCAGGTCGGCGAGGGCGCGAGTCAGGGCCGTGACCTCTTCTCGCGGCTGGCTCAGGAGGTGAAAGACGAGGCGGCTCGCCGTGCGCCGGCCGATGCCCGGGAGTCGCGAGAGCGCCCGCACGGCGACCTCGATCGGGTGGTCGGCTTTCATGGCTCGCTGCGCTCGCCAGGGGTTAGGGGCTAGGGGTCAGGGGCTAGGGATGGTGCCGGCCTGCGGCCGGCTAGGATTTATTCGTAGGCGGAAAATAGGCGGCATCTTATCCGGCCCGCAGGGCCGTCCTTCTCCCCATCCCACACCCCTCATCCTTAGCGCGCGCAGCGCGCCTCAGCCGCCGAAGAGCTGAGTGGGATCGATGCCCCCGGTCACCGCGCTCATGCGCTGTTGTAGCAGGTCGCGGGCGCGGCGCAGGGCGTCGTTGCAGGCCGCGGCGACGAGGTCGCCGAGGAGCTCCGGGTCGCCGGGGTCGATCACCCCAGGATCCATCTCGACCTTCACGATCTCTTGGGCGCCTGTGGCGGTCACTTTAACCATCCCGCCGCCGCTGGTGCCGGTGACCCGCTCGCGGGCCGCCTGCTCCTGCACCTCCTTGAGGCGGCCTTGCAGCTCCTGGGCCTGGCGCAGCAGGCCACCGAGCCCTTCTTTGCCTTCAAACATGGGTTTCTCCTGACCGGGGGAGTGTCCAGCGGTGGGTGTCGATCTACCGCTCTGAGCCAAGGTGGACGTCGACCACGTCGCCGTCGAAGGTCTCGACGGCCGCAGTCACCCGCGGGTTCTCTTCGACGAGCTGGCGGCGTGCCGCCTCGCGACTCGCGGCACGCTCCTCCACCACCGAAGGGCGGCTCCCCTCCATCTCCCCCCGGTGGATGATAAAGGATGCCTGGGGCCCGGCCAGGCGGCGCACCTCTTCCTCCACCAAGGCCCGATCCTCTTCTACCTGGTTTGCGTAGAAAGACGCGGAAAACGCGACCTCGACCTTGGCCTGGTCGCAATGGACCAGGCGGCCGTACTCCAGGACCGCGGCTAGGGACGGGCGCCGCTCCCGAACCGCCGCCAGGAGACTCGACCAGGAGAGGCACGGTTCGATCGGCGCAGGCACATCGCCGACGGCGCCTGAAGGCGTGGCTCCCGCGGTTGGATTGACTGGCGGCGGGGGCGGCGGCGGAGCAGGCGAGCGCACGACCGGGTCTGACGAACTGCCCGCCGAGGCGGTCACGGGGGTCATCGCTGGCGTCGCAGAGCCGGAGGCAGGCGGTCGCATGGGCTGTGCGGCCCGGTTCGGCCGCGGACCCGCGTCCGGGGAGTGTGTCGCGGTCATCTCCTCCAGGCGGGAAAGCAGCTCCGCGATGGCCGCCACCGGCTCCAGGCGCAGGAGGCGTAGCAGGCCGACCTCGATGGCGAAGCGCGGCAAGGGGTTGCCGCGCAGCTCCCGGCCGGTCTCCAGGAGGAGGCCCAAGCCGCGCTCGATCTGATCGGGCGTCAAGCTGGCACCCGCCGCGAGCAGGGATTGCCGTTGCGCCTCGGAGAGCGGCACCAGCTCGCCGGCGTCGTCCATCGTGCGCAGGACCAGGAGATGACGGAACTGCTCCGCCAGTCCGCGGAGAAACACGTCGAGCATGTGGCCGCCCCGGGTCAGGGTATCCACGAGGGCGAGGAGGCCGGCGCCGTCGCGGGCGGCGACCTTTGCCACCGTGTCCGTGAGCACGCCGCGGTCGACGAGGCCGAGGATCTCCTGCACCGTGGCCACGGTAAGCTCGCCGAAGGCGGTGGCCTGGTCGAACAAGGACTGGGCGTCGCGCAGAGAGCCGTCGGCCGCCACCGCGATCTCCCACAGCGCCTCCTCCTCGGCCGCCATTTGATAGGCGACCGCGACCTTGCGGAGCTGGGTGACGATGTCGTGCTCGCGGATCCGCTGGAACTCGTAGCGCTGGCAGCGGGAAACGATGGTCGCCGGCACCTTGTGCAGCTCAGTGGTGGCGAAGATGAAGACCACGTGCGGCGGCGGCTCCTCCAGGGTCTTGAGCAGGGCGTTGAAGGCCTCCTTGGAGAGCATGTGGACCTCGTCGATCAGATAGACCTTGTACTGGCCGACCGCCGGGAGGTATTGGACCTGCTCCCGTAGGCTGCGGATGTGGTCGACGCCGTTGTTGCTGGCGCCGTCGATCTCGATCACGTCGACGAACCGCCCCTCCGCCACCTGGCGGCAATTGTCGCAGGCGTTGCAGGGCTGGCCGTCCGCCAGGGCCAGGCAGTTGAGCCCCTTGGCGAGGAGCCGGGCGGTGGTGGTCTTGCCCACCCCGCGCGGACCGGCGAACAGGAAGCCGTGGGCGAGCCGGCCGCTACGCAGGGCGTTGCGCAAGGTCCGGGCGACCGTGGCCTGGCCGACGAGCTCGTCGAAGGTCTGGGGCCGGAACTTGCGGGCAGTGACCTGGTGGTCCAATGCAACAACTCCTCGGGGCGCGGGACTCAGGGAGCGGGGATCGGAAAGTGATGGTGGCCGCGGTGGCAACAAATTCTTCCGAGAACATGAGCCAACGGTCGTTCCTGTGGCCCGTAGGGCCGCCCTTCGCGAGTCTCGCGGTGCGAGTCCCGCGATGAGATCCATGTCCCCCAGTCTGGCCAGGCGACCGCACCCGAGGCGATCCGCTTAGGGCTGCTTCCGTCAGGACCTGACCCGATTCACAGGGCCCCGCCGCGGTGCCTGACCAGACCGAGAGGCACGGGGACGACAGTATAGCCCGGATCATGTGTCGCGAATCTACTGCGCGCGGCGTGGACGGTGGCGATCGATCCCGGTAAGGGGCTCGCACAGGCAGGGGACCCGTGAGGCCCGTCGCAGTGTATCGGCTCTTGGGGTAAAACCTCGCCTACCACTCCCTGCCGAGGTCCGCGATGCGTCGATCACCCTCCCTGTCCCGCACCACGCTCCTGATCCTGGGGTTTGCGCTGTGGTTCGCCGGGTGCTCCGGTAACCCCATCGCAACGAGCGGTACCGTCAGTGTCGCTCAGACCCTGGAGCGGCAGCAGTCGGGAGGAGTCTTGCTCGACGTTCGTACCCAGGGCGAGTATCAGCAGGGTCACGCGCTCGGCGCCCACCTGGTCCCATGGGTCGATGGGCGCGGGCGGCCGAATCCCGACTTTTTCGACCAGGTCGCCAGGATCGCAACGCCCGACCAGGACGTGCTGGTGATCTGCCAGACCGGTAATCGCTCGGCCCAGGCGGCGCGCGCCCTCCAGCAGCGCGGCTATGGCTCCGTCGTCAACGTCCTCGGCGGCTCGATCACCTGGCGCAGCAAGGGGTTGCCGTGGGAAGGGGTGCGGTGACCGCAGCGGTCTTGCCGGGCGCGGGACAATGCCCCATAGGGTGGTAGCTCCCTGGAACATAGGCCGCTAACTCGTTGCTCGCCTCGCCACGGAGTACTTGGTCGCGCACCTGCTCGGCCTCCAGCAACGCACGATGGCCCGTGGGATCGAGGGTGAGGACGCATTGCGCGCTCTGGCCATTGCGCAGCAGATCCACGGTGGTGGCCAGGGCCATAGTCTGGTAGGGCCGCAACACCAAGGCGGTAATGGGCCGCCCGGAGCGCGCGGCGACCCTTCCGACGGCATGTCGCCACCGGCGGCGAGAGATGATGTGCATCATGCCTTTGAACAGGTGGCGGTTCACCCGGTGGGAGAACAGGGTGGGCACCAGCCCGGCCGCCAGGAGGCCTTCACTCGGCCGGTGGTTGAGGTGCAGGATCTCGGTGAGGTGTTGCCAGTACGGCTCTGGGATGAGGTGGTCGGCGCGGATCTCCCAGTAGGCGTGGGCGAGGGCCCGCTTGTCGGCGTGCGCCACCAAGTGGTGTGGCACAAAGTAATTGTGCGCCACGGTGTCCGCCGCGAGGTGGCTGAGATAACCCCACATGAAGGCGTGCTGCGCATCGTCCGCGGCGCTCTCCAGGAGGTCGAAGCCCACCGACCAGTTGTGGCAATGCACCTCCTCGGCCGCGAAGGATTTGCCGATGGTCATGTCGGCGGCGACGGCCCCGAACAGGAAGCTGGTACGGAACCGGAGGAGGGCACCCGCCAGGGGGACTCCCAGGGCGACGAGGGTATCGAGGGCCTGGCTGGCGAAGTACACGTGGCTCGCCGGTCCCCAGGCCCACGCGGTGTCGGGTGTCAAGAGTACGGCGAGGGTGCAGAATCCGAGTAGTGCAACCATCGTGAAAGCCAGGCGGGTCCCCCCCGGTTGAGCGGCTCTTCGGTGGCTCCGACCGCGACCTCAAATGTGCCTCGCCTACCGGAAGACCGTCGCTCTGCGGGCCACGGAGAGCCTGTCGACGCTTGCGGGGCAACCGGGCTCTCCGGCACTCTGCGCGTCGTTGCCAAGATACATTGCCACTACGCTGGATCGCTAAGCGTTCCAGCGAATGGCTCCTACAGAAAGGCTTGCCATGCGTACCAATGGCCTCTTCATCCGCCTTGCCCTCGTCGCCGCGGTCACCGTCCCGGCCGTCGCGGCGGTGGCGGAGGACCGAGTGCTCGCCACCGTTAATGACCATCCGATTACCGAAAGCGAGGTAGAGGCCAAGCTGCAAAGCCTGCCGCCGCAGTTGCGGGCTCAAATGGACAGCCCCGAACAGCGGAAACAGATAGTCGAACAGATGGCCCTCGCGTACCTGATGGTGGAGGAAGCCCGCAAGGAAGGGCTCGATCACACCCCGGAGTTCAAGGAGGGGATGCAGGCCGCAGAGGAGCGACTCCTGAGCACCCTGTATGTGCGCAAGTACGTCGGCGAGCCGCAGCCGCCGTCGGAGGAGGCGTTGCACAAGGAGTATGAGGCCCGCCTGCCGGAGATCACGCCGTCGCCGAAGATCCGCGCGCGCCACATCCTGGTGAAGACCGAGGAGGAGGCGAAGGCAGCGCGCAAGCGCATCGTCGAGGGCGGTGGGGATTTTGCCGAGGTGGCCAAGGAGGTCTCGACGGGGCCGAACGCGCCTCAGGGCGGCGATCTCGGGATCTTCGGCAAGGGGCGCATGGTGCCGGCGTTCGAAGAGGCCGCCTTCGCCTTAAAGGAGGGAGAGGTATCGCAACCAGTGCAGACGCAATTCGGTTGGCACATCATCCAGGTCATCGAGATCCAAGGGGGACAGGCCCCCACGTTCGAGCAGATCAAGGATCGCCTTGCCCAACGCATGATGCAGGAACACATGCGCGACGAGCTGCAGAAGGTCACGGACCGCCTGCGGGCCAAGGCGCGGATCGAGATCAAGGAGTAACGCGTCGCTGCTCGGCCACCGGCTTCAGTGATGGCGGCGATGTGGCACACGGTCGCCAACGGCGTGCGCGGCCGGCGGGCAGGTCGGTCCTTTGCTATCTTTTGTCCGGAAGGTTGCTGTCACGCGACCTTCCATATCCTGATCGAAAGGAGGTTGATGTCGGAGCCGATCTGATTAAAGGGACATAAGGTGGAAAGGGCCCTCGATTCGCCCCCCTGTAAAGGTGGTGGCGACCGCCGCAGCGGCAAGGTGGCCTGGAAGCATTGGCTTCGGCCACATCTCGAGTCTTCTCCCTGGCCGGCAGGGAGGGCCCCGATCCCAAGTAAGGGCTGGCGCCCTTGGACCCCGCGGGGAAATCCCCGCGGGGTTTTTTCCGGCCGCCTCAGGACTCCGCGGTGTGCCGGTGGGTGCAGGAGGGTGCGCTCCGCAAGGTTATTTCTGCCGGAAACGTTGGGCGCCGCGGACCTTGGCGGTGCGCGTACAGCGTGGGCACTGCGTGTGGCGGCTGTGGGGGATCTCTTGCCACCCCTCCGTGCGGCGATGGATGAGGGTGGTGGTGTGACCGCAGCGGTCACATTCGGCCAAAACGATACGGTTTCCTCGGAAGAGCACTCGCCATTTTCCCCCGACACCGCGCCGTTTTGCCACTCGATCCGCGGGGGAGGAGGGAGAACTACCCTTATTCGGGGTCGCCTTTCCTGCCGGTCGCCGTACAAGACGGCGCCTCGAACACCCACAGGAGTGGCATGTCGCTCCATCCGGCGGTGCTTGCGAATGCGGAGTCGAGTCTGAGCGCCAGATGGGTCACCCTTCCCTCCGGCGTCACCCATAGCAGGGGGGTGGCTGCCACCGTCGATCCCGGCCCCGCCAGTGGGTAGGGCGGCGGGGTACGATAGGTGCGGTAGCGGACGCCATCGCCCTCTTGCCAACCGCTTGCTCCCGCGACGGAGACTGCGAGCAGCAGAAGTGCAAGGAGACCGAGGAGTGTGAGGATGGTATGCGTGTGTTCCCTGCGCACCATGGCTTCATTCTAGCGTGGATCGGCGGCCCCGGCGGGGAGAGACGAACCGAGATTGCCATGCCGCGGCCGGCGGGGCGGATGATGCCGACCCCATCGGAGCACCGCCGTGGTGACCACTGGCCGCTTCGCACCGTCACCCACCGGTCCCCTGCACCTCGGCTCCCTACTGGCGGTGGCGGTCGTGCGGTTCGATCCTGCGCGTGTGCAGCGGGTGCCGATCCACCTGGACCGCCAGGTGCTCACACACCCCGGGGTGTCTAAGGTCAGCACAGGAGAGAGATCATGAGCGATATGGATACCCGCCTACGGGCGACCTTCGAGACCTTCACGGACGCGGAGCTGGTGGACTTGGTCCTCGACCACTCCGGCGCCAAGAGCCCCAAGTCGCAGCGCATCGCCCGCGCGCTCCTCGACGAGCGCAACGTGCAGCCCCTCGACTACCCGGCGATCATCGATGCCGCTCAGGCGAGTGGTGAGATCGGGCGACCGGGCAAGGTCACGGCCCTGCCGCGATCGTTGTTCTACAGCGGCTGGGCGGCGGCGATCGTGGGGGCAGTCGTCGGCTACCTCGTCGGGCGGGAGCTGGTCCTCGCCGGCTTCATCGGGGCGATGGCCGGTCTCACCGTCGCGACCATCGGCCGTGCGGTACGCAAGCGTCACCTGCGCAAGAAGGGACTGGGTTACGCCTTGAAGGCGTGACAGTTTACCTGTGGCCGCGGAGGTCCCCGATGCGCGGCCGATTCCTCGCCCGAGGTGTTGCCATGCCAGCCGAGTACGCGCTCCTCACCGTCAGCGGTCCGGATCGACCGGGAATCGTCGCCGGCATCGCGGAGGCGCTGTTCGCCGCCGCCTGCAATCTCGAGGACTCGTCGATGACCCAGCTCCGCGGGGAGTTCGCTATCCTGCTCATCGTTCGCCTTCCGGCGGGCGGTCGACTGGACGATCTCGCGGCACGGTTGCGCCGGGTCACTGACGACCTGGGGCTCACTTTCTCCCTGCGCGGCCTCACGGCGGGCGAGGTCCGCGCCCCGGAGCGCGCGGGACTCACGCCCTGTTTGATCACGGTCTTCGGTGCCGACCACCCGGGGATCGTCGCCTCGGTCGCGCGCTGCCTGGCGGACCACCGGGTGAACATCACCGACCTCTCCACCCAGGTCATCGGGGAGGCGGCGAAGCCGGTCTATGCGATGCTCATCGAGGCCGACTGCCCCTTGGCTCTGGAGGAGCTGCGCGGCGCGCTGGAACGCCGGGCGAAAGAGCTGGCGTGCGACATCTCGGTCAAGGAGATCGAGGAATACGCGCTGTGATGGGAGGTGGGGGATGGGGGGTGAAGGGGTGGTGCCGGCCGGCGGACAAGATTCGGTCGTGGCGGTTGCTGTTTCGAGTGTGGGTGGTCCGAAGGGCCGTCCTGACCCCCACCCTCCATCCCCATCCCTGGCGAGCGCAGCGAGCCCATGGCCATTCTCCCCGTCCTCATCTATCCCGACCCGCGCCTGAAGCGCAGCGCGGCGCCGGTCACCGAGTTTGGCCGGGAGCTGCACGCCTTTCTCGCCGACCTCGGAGAGACGATGGCGGCGGGGCCGGGCGGGGTGGGGATCGCCGCGCCACAGGTCGACCGGCTGGAGCGCATCCTCTTGGTGGACTGCTCGCGAGCGCGGAGGCCGTGCGCCAACCACGGCTTCCTGGAGATGGTCAATCCGCAGATCCTGGAGTGGGAGGGGATGGCGGTGGGCCGTGAGGGGTGCATGTCGCTGCCCGACTTCACCGCCAACGTGATGCGCGCCACCACCGTCGTCTGCCAGTTCGCGGACCGCCACGGCGACATGCAGGTGGTGCGGGCCGAGGGGTTCGAGGCGCGCGCGATTCAACACGAGCTGGACCACCTCGAGGGGATGCTGTTCATCGACCGGGTGGTCTCGCGCAAGACCGACATCTTTCCCCGCAAGCG
>DASWHD010000064.1:0-7972 GCA_036393335.1 bacterium | reverse complement strand
CAAGTGGGTGCCCCTGCTCACCCTCCCCGTGTGGCGCCACACCGGCTATCGCACCCTGCTCGTCGCCGTCGCCCTCACCGTTACCCTGTTCTGGCCGTGGTCTGATGCCGGCTGGCACATGGTCTCGGGGCTGCGCACCTTCGGCGACTACTGGGTCTTCAACCCGGGGATCTACTGGGGGCTGCGCGGCATGCTCGACCCGATCCTCGAGATCGCCACCGCCAAGCTCGTGGCCAAGGGGCTGTGCGCCGCGGCGTGGCTCGCCGCCTACGCGTGGGCCGTGCGCCGGCAGGATGGCCGCTGCGATTCCCTGGCGGACACGCTGTTCGTGGTGGTGGGCGCCCTGCTCCTCCTCTCCCCCGCCCTCGATCCCTGGTACCTCACCTGGGTCCTGCCCCTCGCGTGCCTGTGCCATGACCGCCTCCCCACCCTCGCCTGGTGGTGGCTGTCCGCCGGCGCGTCCCTTTCCTACCTCTATTACGTGGATCGGGCGGATGTGGCGTGGGGGCGGTGGGTCGAGTACGTGGTCTTCGCCATCGTGTGGCTCTGGGAATGGCGCCGTCTGGCGCGCCGTCACCAAACGCCCGCGACGCGGTGACCAGGGAGGCGCGCGGGAGAGGTCCTTGCCCCTCTCCGCCCGGGGGAGGCGCTCGACGGCTCGCCAAGCGACGACCACCTCGCGTCACGGCGTCCGCGTGCGCGGAACGGTCTGCCGTGCTCAGCCCTGGGCGCCGATCGCCCCGCGCAGGGCGCGCCGGGCGATGCGGGTGATCACCACGGTCACCGCCACGGTGGCCAGGAGGCCGACCCCGAGCAGCACGCGCTGCGCCGTGGCGCCACCGCCGCCCCCGGCGGCCAGCTCGGCGAGGCTCTGGGCCGCGCTCCCCAAATAGACATACATCACGGTGCCGGGAAACATGCCGAGCCACGAGGCGAAGAAGTAGTCACGGAACGATACCCGGGTCACGCCGAAGGCGTAGTTCAGGAGGTTGAACGGGAAGACCGGCGACAGGCGGGTGAGGAGGACGATCTTGAACCCCTCGCGCCCCACCGCCGCGTCCACCGCACGGAAGGCCGGGCTGCCCGAAACCTTCCGCGCCACCCAGCGCCGCGCCACGGTGCGCCCGAGGAGAAACGCGGCGGCGGCCCCGAGGAGCGAGCCGGCCATCGCCGCCAGGAGCCCGCGCACCAGCCCGAAGGCGAAGCCCGCCCCGAGGGTGAGGAGCGCGCCGGGGAGAAACAAGACGCACGCCGCCCCGTAGAGAGCCGCCAGGGCAATCGGTCCCCACACCCCGAGGCCCCGGCTCCAGCCCAGGAAGGCCAACAGCCACTCGCGCACGGGCAGGAAGAGGGCCGCGGCGACCACCGCGGCGATCACGGCGGCGGCCACGGCGACGATCACCAGGAGCCGCACCGGGGAGGTCCCCGGTCTCCCGGTCGGGCCGGCAGGGGGAGGGTCCTGCGCGATCGCGGACCGGGATTCCGGGGAGGTCGTGGGGGACAGGGAGGAGAGGAGCCGCTCCCGTCCCTCACTCGGAGTGACGCCGAGGGTCTCGCACAGATCGCGAAAGCGCGGCCCCGCCAGCTCATCGAGGGCCGCGGCATCTTCCGGGTCGCGGCCGAGGCGGGCGCGCAGCTCGTTCATCCAGCGCCGCTCGCCCTCGGATGGCCCGCACCCGTGCATCCCCGCGAAGACCGCCTCCAGGGAGGGGGCCTCCCCCTCGGTTCGGTAGCCATTGCCTCGCTCTCCCACTCGGGGTTGCACTGGATGGAACCTCTATCAATCGCGTCCTGCCCAGACGAGAGCAACGCCTGTGCCACCGCTCGCTCCCCGCGGCGAACGTGCCAAGATCCATTGCACCACAACGGCTTGTCCACCCGTTCGTCGATCTGATCCAGCGCCGGGTCGGCACACCGAGGCCCCCGCCGGTCGACCGAATCGGTGCACCCATCCCGCACGACGATCCACCGCTCGCAGGTCGCAAGCAGGTCTTTGCGGTTCTGGGTCGATCTGCGGCTTCCCTCTGCGCCTCTACCCCTCTGCGTTGCAAACCCGCCTTCCCGCGTCAGCCGCCTTCGGTCGCCCGGTACCACTCGACAAAGCGGCGGATCCCCTCGCCCATGGAGATCCGGGGCTGGTAGCCGAGCAGCTCCTTGGCGCGAGCGACATCGGCGTAGGTGCGGGGGACGTCGCCCGGCTGCATGGGCTGCGGATCGATGATCGGCTCTTTGCCGGTGGCGTCGGCGATCAGATCGATCAGCTCGCGCAGGGTGGTCACCTCGTGCTCGCCGAGGTTGATGATCCGGTAGCCGAGGGGGCGGTCGATGGCGCGGATGAAGCCGTCCACCAGGTCGTCGATATAGGTGTAGTCCCGCGACGAGGAGCCGTCGCCGAACATGCGGATCGGCTTGCCCTCCAGGATGGCGCGGGTGAAGAGGTGGATCGCCATCTCCGGGCGCTGGCGCGGGCCGTACACGGTGAACGGGCGCAGGCAGGTGATGTTGAGCCCGAAGAGGTGGTGGTAGGTGTGGGCGATCAGCTCGCCGGCGCGCTTGGTGGCGGCGTACGGAGAGATCGGATAGTCCACCGGATCGCTCTCGGCGAACGGCACCTTCTCGTTCTCCCCGTACACCGACGACGACGAGGTGAAGACGAAGTTGGCCACCTCGTGCCGGCGCGCCATCTCGAAGAGGTTGGTGGAGCCCTCCACATTCACCTTCTGGTAGAGGAGCGGCTGGAGGATCGACGGCCGGACGCCGGCCCGGGCGGCGATGTGCACCACCACGTCGAACGCCTCCTGTGCGAACAGGGACTGAAGCAGGGGCAGATCGCAGATGTCGCCCTCGACCAGGCGAAAGGCCGGCGACGCCTGGGCGGTGGTCAGATTGCGACGCTTGATCGCCGGGTCGTAGAAGTCGTCGAAGTCGTCCAGACAGACGATGTGGTCACCCCGGGCCAGGAGACGCTCGGTGAGGGTGGAGCCGATGAATCCGGCACCGCCGGTGACGAGGATCTTCTTAGCGCTCTCGGGCAACTCGCGACCGGCCATAGCTGCTCTTTCTGATCTGGAGCTTGCCGCCACCGGCGGCATGGATGATCGCCGGTGCAACCGGCGCCTACCTATTGAAACAGGAACTTCAGGTTGCCGGCGCTGACGAAGATGTTGGCGAGGATCTCGCTGATGTCCTTGATGCCGCGCAGATAGGCAATCCTGACGACCTTCTCGGGCACCAGGATGGCATCCCCGCGCTCCACCACCATGCTGTCGAAGCTCCCCGACAGCCAGCGGTGCTCACCACGGTTCCACCACCACGCCCAGTTTCGTTCCTGGGTGCGGCTGATCACCGTACCGTCGGCCCGGACCAGGTAGATGTGATCCTCATCCGCTTCCTCCCGCAGCCCGCCGGTCTGGGCGAGGTAGTACGTGACCGGGTGTTGTTGCTCGTAAATCAACGATGTGGGGTTGTAGACCCGTCCCAATACGTTGACCGAGGACGGAATGGGCGGAATGGTGAGGGTGTCGCCCTCCTCCAGCTCCAGATCGAAGGGCGAGCCGCGTAGCTGGTCGAGGGGCAGGATGCGCACCACCATGCGGCCGATCACCCGCGTCCCCCGTAGCTTGTCGAGGAGCAGACTGCGCTGCTCGCGCGCCTTGTTCAGGGCCGCGACGGCGTCGGCGTCGAACGCCGCCTGCACCGCTTCGGTCGACTCGCGCAGCAGGGCCTCCTCCTCCTCCTGGATCAGCGAGCGGAGGCGCTCCTGCTGGATCTCCCGCACCGATTCGCGGGTGAACACGGCACCTTTCAGGAAGGCGTTGGGGGCAAACCCACCGGCCCGCTCCAGGACTTCGGAGATCCGCTCGCCCCGGCGGAAGGTGTAGGTGCCCGGGAACTGCACCTCGCCCTTGATGTCGACCACGCGGCTCGCGGACCAGTCGGGCACGGTCCGGATGAAGAGCTGGTCGTTGGGTAGCAAGGGCTGGTTGTGTGCACCGCGATCGTCCAGTGCATCCGCCACGTTGAAATAGATCCGCTCCGTGGTGGTTCGCTCACCCGCCACCCGCAGGCGGGTGATCTCGCCCTCCTCCAGGTACGCACTGCTGGTCAGGTTTCCCGCTAGGTAGATAAGGTCACGCACATGCATGCCCGGGAAGTATCGATACTTTCGGGGACTGGCCACCTCACCGCTCACCTCCACGAACTCCCGGCGCGCCAGCTCATCCTCGGAAAAGACCCGGATCGTGTCCCGGTCGGCGAGCACCAGATCGTCGCTGGGCCTGCCGGCGAGCAGGCCCGCGGGGCTGAACGACACGATCGACACCCGTAGGGTCTCCGGATCGGTCCGTCTCAGCTCCGCGTAATCGAGAAAGGTACCCGGCAAGAACTGGGAACGGTCATGGAAGATCTCGGAGAGACGCAGCCCCGGATGCCAAGGACGCTGCCCAGGCTGCTTCACCGCCCCGGTCACTGTCACGCGTCCTTCCACCTGCGGATAGATCGCCCGGACACTCACCAGGTCCCCCGACTGCAGAGGCACCTCGCCACCCATCGCCTCGTCCCAGGGGAACTCCGCCACCACCCGGCGCAACTGTCCCTCCACCCGTTCCACCTGCACGACGCGCGGGTCGGCGTGGGCCGTCACGCCGCCCGCGAATTGGAGGACGTCGCTCAGCGCCTCATCGGGCCTGAGCTCGTAAATCGCCGGGCGCTTCACCTGACCGCTGATCCCGACGGTCTCCCCCACCAGGGGCACGAAGACGGTATCGCCGTGGGTGAGACGCAGGTCGGCGGAGCGATCCCCATGCATCAAAAAGTCGTAGAGGTCGATCTCCTCGCGGGAGCCATCGGGATGGTACAACCGCATGGTGCGCAGGCTGCCCTGCTTGGTCGGACCGCCGGCAGCGAACAGCGCGTTGAACACCGTCGCCAGGGCGCCCAGGTTGTAGTTGCCGGGGATCCCCACTTCGCCGACCACGTAGACCTGGATGGTGCGTAACGCCTTGAGCGAGACGTTGAGGTGGAATCCGGAAAATTGCCGCGCCACCGCCGCCTCGATCTTGTTGGTGGCCTGTTTCAGCGTCAGGCCCGCCAGCGACACGGCACCCACGTTCGGGATTCGCACGGCGCCGTCGGCGTCGATGGTCAGGCTGTACAGGCCATCCACCTGTCCCCAGAGAAAGACCTCGAGGATATCCCCGGGCCCCACCGGGTAACCGGGCCCGGGCGGCGCCTCCAGCGCCGCGTTGAACGCCCCGCCGGTGTGGGCAAACAGGTCGTAGCCGAACTGGCGAAGGTCCCGCGACACGCCTTGGTCCACCTTCTCGGTGCCAAAACGGCGCTCGACGGCGGAGTAGGTCCGATCCGGGACGTCGGGCCGCAGCACCAACTCCTCCGAGAGGCCGATGACCTGGCCTGTGTCGTCATAGGCCGCGATCTGGAAACGATAGTCTGTGCCGTTCTTCAGTCCGGTGACCGTGTGCCCGGATCGCTGCTCGAGATCGAGGCGGTGGTCATAGCTCCCCGGATCCGGCCCGTAGAGCAGGGAAAACCCCCGGATCGCGATCGGGCTGCCGCCTGTGACCTGGCGCCAACTCAATCGGACCATCCCGTCGCCGGCCTGCCCCGTCAGGTCCACCTTGGTCAGCTCACGCGTGACGACCGGCGCACGGAGATCTTCGGGCCCGACGACGCGTCCCTCCACGCCGGACGTGGCGGCCGGTGACATCCCCCACGGGGCACCGAGGCCGGTCGCCGGTTGCCCCGGGACGGCGCCTCCCCCACCGAGGTTGGAGGGCCCGAGCTGTGCCGTCGCAATGGCCGGTACCAGCAACAGGAACAGGAACAGGGTTGGGAGAGTCGTTTTCACCAGAAATGCGGGTTAGAAAGACGGCGGGCGAAGATAGAGGGCACAGGCAACGAGATCAACTCACCGGTCGGCATGGCACCGCCCATCGGCGCGCGGCCCACCCAGACCGAGCAAGGCTCGCCCGCGGTGACTACAGCGCCTTGACCATGCGCGGCCGATAGGCGGCGGCGACGCTCTGGCGCTGGAACCGCCAGTATACGGTGGCGAGGCCGAGCCCGAGCCCGATCAGGGCGCCGACGATCGCCGCCCCGCTTTCGCCCTCCCCGGCCGGCGCCATCATCCCCCCGAGCCAGTAGCCAAGAAAGAACGTGACCAGGGGCAAGGCATACACCCACGCCGCCCCCCTGAGCACCATATTCTCTTCGATCCCCACCACCACGCGCTGGCCCGGCCGGGCATCGAGGGCGTTGTCCACGCGGATCACGATCTCCTGCCCGGCCGGATCGAGGGGGTTGCATGCCCCCTCCTGGGCACAACCGCCGCAGGCGCTAGTGCGGGAGACACTGACCTGCGCCGTGTCGCCGTCGACCCCGACCACCACTCCCTCTTCCAGGAGAAGGGCCATGGTCAGTACACCCCTCCGCCAACGCGATCACGATGAACACCGCGCAGTGAAGCCTTCCCCCTATGGAAGGCAGGAAAGAAAGGAAGGTAGGAAATGCTCGTTCGGGCGACGTCGTTAGGTCCACCCCTTCCTGCCTTCCTCATCATTCCGGGCTTCCTTAGAGGAGAACCCTGCAGCGGATGTTGCATCCTACACATCGAGATTAGGACCTTTCCCCCTCCGTGCGCTTCCGCTCGCAGAGGAGCTTGAACTCGTAGGCATCCATCAACGCGTCGAGGGAGGCCTCCACCACGTTGGTCGACACCCCGACGGTCCCCCACCGGGCGTCGCCGTCCCCGGACTCGACCAGGACCCGCACGCGCGACTCGGTGCCGTGCTCGCTGGCCAGGACCCGCACCTTGTAGTCGACGAGCTCGACCGCCGCCAGCTCCGGGAAGTAGAGCTCCAGCGCCTTGCGCAAGGCACGGTCGATGGCGTGTACCGGTCCGTTGCCGTCGGCCACCACGTGCTCGACGTGGCCGTCCACCTCGATGCGCACGCTCGCCTCGCTGATCGGCTCTCCGGCATCCGGATAGCGCTCGTTGATGGTGCGAAAGCTGGTGACCCGGAACGGACGGCGCCAGCGGCCGGTGCGCCGGCGGATGAGCAGCTCGAAGGAGGCCTCCGCCCCCTCGAACTGATAGCCGTCGGCCTCCAGTTGCTTGAGATGGGCGAGGATGCCGGAGACCTCCTCGGACTTGGCCGCCAGATCGATCCCGTACTCCGCCGCCTTGATGTGGATATTGCCGCTCCCGGCCAGGTCGGAGATCAGGATGCGCTGGTGGTTGCCCACCAGCGCTGGGTCGATGTGCTCGTAGGTGAGGGCGTTGCGGCGCACCGCGGAGACGTGCACCCCGCCCTTGTGGGCGAAGGCCGCATCGCCGACGTACGGCAGGTGCGGGTTGGACGGCATGTTGGCCAGCTCGTAGACGAAGGCGGAGACCGACTTCAGGTCCGCGAGCTGGGCGTCGGTGACGCAGTCGATGCCGAGCTTCAGCTTGAGATTGGGGATCACCGAACAGAGGTTGGCGTTGCCACACCGCTCGCCGATGCCGTTGATTGTGCCGTGCACCTGCATCGCCCCGCAGCCGACCGCGGCGAGCGAGTTGGCCACCGCCATCTCCGCGTCGTTGTGGGCGTGGATCCCCAGGGGCGACGTCACCTCGCGGGCGACGGCGGCGAACACCGCCGCCACGTCCGCCGGCAGGGTGCCGCCGTTGGTGTCGCACAGTACCAGACAGTCGGCGCCCGCCTCGGCCGCCGCGCGTAGGGTGGCGAGGGCGTACTCCGGGTTGGAGCGGTAGCCGTCGAAGAAGTGCTCGGCATCGTAGATCACTCGCCCGGTGCGGCCTTTCAGGTAGGCGATCGAGTCGGCGATCAGGTCGAGGTTTTCCGCCAGCTCGATCTGCAGCGCGTCGCGCACGTGCAAGTCCCACGACTTGCCGAAGATGGTGATGGTCGAGGTCCCCGCCTGCAGCAGGCCGGCGAGGTTCTTGTCCTCC
>DASWHD010000063.1:0-49835 GCA_036393335.1 bacterium | reverse complement strand
CCCGTTCGTCCGGCCTCACCGAGGCGGAGGCGGCTCAAGAGCTTCCCAACTCGCTGATGGTCGGTCCAACTCTCTCCCTCATCCGCCAAGTCCTCGTCGCGCGCCAGGCGGTTGACCTCCTGCGCCAGCTCCTTGGGGGTGACCTCCAGTCGGGATGCGTCACTTCTCGCAAAAATGGCAAGCAGGGCGCGGATTAGGAGACGGGTTGCATCGCTTACCTCCAGCTCGGACCGCTCTTTTTGGTAAGCGCGCGACAACGCTTCCATCCGCTCGAAGAGCCCGGCCTCGCCGTACGTCTCTTGCAGCCAGAGAGCCACTGCGAGAATGCCTCGCCAGGGATCAAGAACGCGGCCCTTGAGATGAGCCCGCGCCGCAGCGGTGGCGTCGTACTTTTTCAACTGGCGCAAGTGGGTCAACCCTAGAGCCCACAGGTCGTCGACCAGCGTTCGCCGATCTAAGGGCCATGCCTCCGGATCCAGCGGGTCGACCGTCGCCTTGTCGGGATGGGCGCTTCGCACCAAAGGAATGACGATGGATCGGCTCCCCAGCACTGAATCCGGCAGGCGGGTAGCGCTGAACATGCGGTGGCAGTACGTGTTGACGTGCCGGGTCTTCCACTTTTTGGGGCCGTCGGGTTCCTTCATGGGCACCGTCACCCCTCGCCGATTCCCCGCCAGCAGCAGGGCTCGCTTGTCGGGATCCGCCGTCTTGGCGTCAAGCTTTTCCGCGTCATCGAAGGCAAGGGTCGCGCCGTAGTCGGCGAGGTCGCGGAGGGATGCGAAAGAGCCTCCTGCGAGGATCACCGTCCCGAGGTAGGCGAGAGAGCACGCCGTACGCAGAAGATGAGTTTTTCCGCTTCCAGGCTCACCGCGGGGCCAGAGGTAGCCAGCCACGTTTAGCGCTTCGAGAATGTAGGTGGCGAGGATGTAGCAGGCCACCATTTCCGCCATGGTCCGCTGCGGAGCGAGACTGCGATCAAAATCCATGAACCGATCCACCACCGCCACCACCCGCTTGAATACGTCGGCCGGGGCGGGGCGCTCCCCCTTCATGTACCGCTTCACTCCTTTACCGCTCCAAAGAGCGGAAGGCTGCGGGATCTCCTCCAGGTGGACAGTGAGCTTCAGGGCAGCGAGGGGCTCTGAATCGGGCAGCCGCTCGTTGGTGAATAGCTTGCCGTCGTCCCGGACGACCACCAGGTTTTGTCGCGTCTCCTTCCGGGGGGGGTCGTGGGTTACGGTGTTCCCGGCCTTGTCCTCACTCGTGCGGATCAGGTGCTCCATGTGGAGCCACGTGGCGGCGTAGGCATGGCCTCCCACCAGGCACAGCGGGCGCGTGAGGCTGGCGGGTGCCGCGTCGAGGATTTCCACTGAATCGAGCGAGGCGGTGCGCGATCCCGGCTCGCATGGAACCCCCAACTCCGCCGCCGCCGCCTTCACCGCAGCCCGAACATCCCCGCCGTGGTTGAGAATGCGGAACACGTCGAACGCAGCGTGAGCGTGCTGTTTGCCATCCTCGCCAGGCTGGGCGAGAGGGTCGGAGGCGTGGTGGCTATAGACGCGCCCGTCGTCGAGGAGGTGGACGCCGGGCAAACCGGAAGAGGACGTCGGCGACAGGTACCGGCCCGGCCCGCCTTTCGGGATGTAGCCGTGGCTCTCCAGCAGCTCGACGACGGTGTGGGAGCGGTTGTAGGCGCCGATGACGTCACCCCCGCCCCCGCCGGCGGAGGCTGCACGCTCAGGCGGCGGAGGCACCGCCCATGGACACATCCCCCTGAGCGCGGGCTCGAATTCCCCCCAGTGCTGCCACAAGTCGAGAAGGGCGGCGGGGATCTCAGGAATGTCGACGCCCGGCTCTGTCACCCATTCATACGGCTGGCCCGTGTCGGGATGGATCGACGGGGGCAACACGTCCTGAACGGGGCCGGCGCGCAGCTCGAAGACGGTGACCGGCTTGGGCGGGATCGGCTTCTCGCCGGCCTTGCCGTTCGCTTCCCATATCTTCTCTTCCGCGTTGTGGCGCGCCACGTCGTCGGGAAGCGGCGGCCACTTGAGCACGTGCAGCGCCAGCTCCACGCCGGCCGGCACTCTCCATAGGGCTTTATCCCGATCCGGCCGGCCCCGCCAGCGCGGCGCGCCGCCGTCGAGGAGGTTCTCATAGTCGATGCCAAGCTCGGCGAACACTTGGCGCGTGTGCTCCACATGATCCACGTCGAGGGCGCAGGTGCCCGAGGGCGCGTGAACGACACCGATGCCATAGCTCGGCTTGCGCCCCCACACCTCCCGCGCCTTCGCGGGGTTGGTGACGTACCTACCTGGTTTATTCCAGGCTTTGCCGCGCGGTCCTTTCGTGCCCGGCGGGATCATTACGAGAGCGAGGTGGTGGCGCGCGATGTAGTTTACGGCGCACTCGGCGGGCGGCGTGCTATCCTTGCGCCGCGCTTGCTCTGGCGCTCTTTTCTGGCCTCCCGTCCCTTGCCCGGGGCGGGGGGCCTCGTCGTGTGTGGCCATGGCTTAGCCCTCTCCGCCGTTTGCGGCAGGAGCGGGCGCCGTAGCCTGCTCCCGGATCCAATCGCGGAGGGCGTCCACCAGAAACATTCGGCGGCGCCCGAGATGAAAACTCGGAACCTCGTCGAGATGGTGTTCAATCCAGGAGATCGAGACACCGAGGATGGCCGCCGCGCCCGCCTTGCCGACAGCGGCGGGGTCGGGCGTGACGCGATGCGGGGCGGTACTTGTGGTGGGTGCTGGCATAGAGAACCTCGCTATCAATGCCCTTTCGGGCGTTAGTGATAGCGCAGGATCCCCTATGCGGTGCCTAATTCGGCTTCGCCCAGCTTTTGCGAAACTGACCGAAGTCGGTCGAGGGCGATCTGTTGCTCCAGCGCGTGAAAGGCATCTCCTTCAATGAGCGCTTTTGCCGACGCGAGCCGTTCCGAGGCCCACCGATCGGAAGCATCGCGGCCTTCCAGAATCTCTATCGCGTCCCGTTGCGTCAACGCCCGATCTGGCCGTTTCGTCTGTTCCAGACGTTGCTCTCCATCCCACCTGATGCCCCGGCACAAATCGTAGGTGTGGAGGAGGTAACTCTTCCGCCACTTGGTGAGGTCGTCCGTGCCGAGAACGCGCCCGCGTCGTTTCTTCCCTGAGCCGGCGATCAAACCGTCCAGCGGACGGCCCTCGGCGTTACCCAACGCCGGCGGACTTTCAGCCATCTCTTGCCGGTGGTGTGCCACCCATCTACTGAACCACTCCGTCAGCTCCTTATCCGACCGGGCAAAGTCGACCACCGCCAACTGTAGGCGCCCCCACCGGACGGATTCGAAGAACCACGCCGACTCCGGCTCCGCGAGCACTTTGGCCGCGCTCAACAGCATGGCCGGTGTGAACGAAGAGACCGGCCTCCCCGTGTCGAGGCACGACACCACTTTCCGCTGCACGTCGTCAGGGAGGTTACAGAAGCGGCGTCGCCAGTAACGCGCAACGTGCCACTTCAAGAGTCGATCCCCCTCGCTCACGGGGAAGCTGGTGGGGACTCCGCCGGTAACCCAATGCTGCTCCGCCTTGTCCCACCACCGGCGACGAGCAAACTCCCAGAGCCAGCCTGCGAGATCCAGCTCCACCAGATAGTCATACGACGTTCGGTCAAACCAGGGTGGCGGGCGCGGCGTCGGTTGGGGGTCCTTCAGCCGGCCAGGCGCGTGGTTTCTCGCTTGCATCCCACCTCCCGCGGGTGGCCCGGTGAACACTGCGGCACGGCCGAGACCGGGAATCTCGGTTGTCCCTCCGGGGATCAGCCGGCGGTGAGTGCCGCGTCGGGATGTTACTCTCCGGCCTCCCTCAGCCCAACGTCGGTGTACATATTTCACACTTGATGGGACGCTAATGTCGGATCTATTCGTGTGATTAATGGGTGGCGGATGAACGCAATGCGACCCCGATCTTTCATTCCGCCGGTCGTAAGACTGGCAGCCGTAGCGTTATCTCTGTGGCTGGTGGTTGAGGCGAGCGTCTGTCCGGGTTACGCGCATGCCGCGGACGTGGATCCCGCCGCTGCGCAGATTGCCCAGACCTACGCAGAGTGGGCGAAGGAGGCCCTCGATCAGGGAAGGAAAGTGGCGTCGGAGTACGTCGAGATGGCGTTAGCGAAAGATCCTGAGAACGAATTAGCACAACAAATTCGTCGTACCCTCCGTGGTGAACAGACGGGAGGCTCAGACGGCGAAGGGCTCCCCGCTACCACCGGCGCGCTGCCCAAGGGAGAGGTGTTGTTACCATCAGCACGCCAATTATTGGCGCCAGAGGACTTCACGGTGGTGGTGGATCGGTCGAGAGCCAACCTCCGTAGCGCGGCCGACACAGATGCGCCGATCATAGGAACGATGTCGCAGGGCGATGTGTTACGGGTGACCGGCGAGATGGAGGGTTGGTACCGCGTCGCCCTGCCTGACGGGGAGGGGGCGTGGATCGTCGCAGCGCTCGTCAAGCCGTACCGGCCACCGGCGGATGCCAGCAGCGCCGCCGCGAAGTTTGCCTACCCCACCCGGCGCGACATCCCTACACCGCGCGCCATCCCCCTGAACACCGCCGAAGACCGCTTCATCTCGTACTTCTTAAGCATCAAGCGACAGATCGAATACACATGGGACTACCCGCAACGCGCCGCCGAGCACGGCGACTGCGTCATCCAGTTCACCATTCTCAAGAACGGCCGAGTGCGCGACATCCAGCTTATGCACAGCTCGGGCTTCCCGGCGCTCGACCGGGAGGCCCGCAAGGCCGTGGCCGGCGGCGCCCCCTACAACCCGATCCCGGACCGCTTGGCCACCGACGAGCTGGTGGTCATCGGAACCTTCCGCTGTGCCCTAGGCCCTCCGCGGCTACTTATTCAATGAGGCGCCACAGAGGGGCGTTCGATCGCTCCTCTCCCTTGACGCGAAGAACGGAGGGGGAGAGTTACCGTGGTGAAAGGGCACGCGAGGCGCGCCCGCATGAGTACGCCGCGACTATCGGCGACGTCAGACCGGAGGGCCCGGGCACACGATGTCTCGCGCTCTTCACCAAGCTACCAAGCCTTGGCTTGGTGTCCACCTAGTGTCCACACTTTGCAGGAACGGGGGCAAACGGAGGAAAGCGGGTGTGTGCGGGCTACTCCCTCATTCACTCGTTTCGCCAGAGGGTTACGAGATTGTCAGAGGCCGCACCCACCCGCACAGAAAGCACCGGCGGTGGTTTTGAAGACCGCGAGGCCCACCAGGGACCTTGCCACTCCCGGAGTGGCGCTCTCTTCCAGTCTCCGTCGCGGCCCGCCTCCCTGTCCACCAATCAGGGGGTGTACCCCGCCGGTTATCCTTCGGTCCCCGGCCCCAGCCGTCACAGCGTCGGGAGGGTCACGGTGATGGTGGTGCCCTTCCCGACGCGGCTCTGGGCCTCGAGGTGGCCGCCGTGGACCTCGACGATGCGCTTGGCCAGGGTCAGCCCCAGGCCCGTACCGCCCATTCCGCGCTGGCTGGGGCGCTGCCAGAATTTATCGAAGATGAAGGGCAGGTCTCGTTCCTCGATCCCGGGGCCGGTATCGCTGATCTCCACCACCGCCTCGTTGCCCCGTTGCCGCGCCGCCAGGGTCACCGTGCCCTGGGTTGTGAACTTCACCGCGTTGTCGACGATGTGCATCAGGCCGCTGACCAGCTTCGGCCGGTCGGCGGAGACGACGTAGAGGTCGTCCGGTAGGTCGATGCGAAATTCGACTCCCGGCTGCCAGTGGAGCTTGCGCGCCTCCTGTTCCACGTCTCGTAGGACCTGCAACAAGGAGACCGGGCACCGCTCGAGGGCAAGGTTGCCGGTATCGATGCGTGAGACGTCGAGAATGTTGGAGACGATGCGCAGGAGGCGCTGGCCGGCCTGGTGTACCATCTCCAGATCGTCCCGTACCTTTTCCGGGATCTCGCCCTCCTGGCCGGAGAGAATCAAGCTGGAGAATCCCAGAACGGCGTTGAGCGGGGTCCGCAGCTCGTGGGAGACCGAGGCGATGAAGTCGGACTTCACCCGGTCGGCCTCCACCACTTTGTTCATCTCGGTACGCAGCTGCGTGTTGGCATCCTGCAGCTCCCGGGTCCGCTCCCCGACCTCCTTCTCCAGGTCGGCTGCGTATTCTTTGAGGCGCTGATTGAGTCCCTTGAGCTGCTGGTACCCCTCCTGGGCCTGCTCATAGAGGCGGGCGTTTTCCAGGGCGAAGCCGATCTGGCCGAACGCCGCATTCAGGAATTGCACGTCCTCTTCGCGAAACGGTCCGCCATCGGCCTTCTTGGAGAGGTTGAAGACGCCGAGGATCTCGCCACGCGCGCGCAGCGGCACGCACAAGAAGCTGGGCGAGCCGTATTTTGGGTCATTGAACCGCTGGAAGCGGGGATCGTTGGTGATGTCGGCGACGACCACGGCTCTGCCTTCGCGCACGGCCACTCGGGAGAGGGAGTCTTCCAGCGGTACCCGGGTGCCGACCCCGACGTCGACCTCTAGGCCATAGGCGGCGATCAACTCCAGGCTCTTGCCCTCGTCGACCAGGCGCATGATGGAGCCGATCTGGGCGTTCACCACCTTCATGGCGCGCACCAACGCGCGATCAAGCATCTCGTTCAGGTTGGTGATGCGTGAGGCGAACTCGGAGATCTCGTTGAGGGTGGTGAGCTGCAGGATCTGCCGGGTCAGGCGATCGGTGGCGTCGTGGAAATTTTCCAACAGCTCGTCGAAATGGTCGGCGATCCCCTCTAGTCGGGTGACGTGGGGCGCGTGGTCGTCCTCTTCCGCCGCAGGCGATGCGGGTTCCCGGACCCGCTCCGCCGGAAACATGGTAAGGAGCTCACTGCGCAGCAGGGCGAAACCGACCAGGCCGAGGGCGAGGGCCCCGAAGAGGTAGGCAACGACCCCCGCGGTACCGGCTCGGGCCATCTGATACAGGAGGAAGACCAAGACCAGGGCCGGCAGCACGAACACCAGGAGAAAGGCCATCCATAACAGGTAGATGACCTCCTGCCGGCGCGTCGCGAAGCGGCGGGAGAAATGCCGCATGAAGCCTCACTGGCGGGGGTGAGCGTGGATCCCTCGAATACCGCGCTTTTCGACGTTCCCCCTATGCAACATAAAGGAAACATGGGGCCCCTACCGGGGATGCCTACGCCCGGCTCGCGGCGGGGTGTCGCGGTATAAGCCGGGGACCGGCTTCGCCCCTTACGGCTCGACGTGCAGGAACCCCGCCTCGGTCACTACCGCTGCGACCCGCCGATCATGTCCTTCCAAGGGCAGCCGGTCGACGATCTGGCACGCGAAGGCCAGGCCCCAGATTGGGCACCGCCAGCCGTGATCGGCGAGGAGGCGATCATAGAATCCACCACCGTACCCCAGGCGACCTCCCCGGCGATCGAATCCAACGCCGGGGACCAAGGCGAGGTCGACCTCCCCGACCCCCACCCGGAGCAGGCCAGGGGACGGCTCCAAGATGTCGCGAAACCCCGGAACGAGATGCGCCGGGTCGGCAACGGCGTGCAGAGATAAGTCCCCGTCCTCGTCCACCCGAGGCAGGGTAAGCCTCTTGCCCGCCGCCAGGGCCGCGGTGAGCAGCGGCCCCGTGACGAGCTCCGATCCGCTGGCCGCATACGCCAGCACGGTGGCGGCGGTCTGCCACTCCGCGGTTTCCATCACCCACTGCTGGACCGCGGCCGCCGCCGCCGCGCGGTCCGACTGGTCGATCGCCCCTCGACGACGAAGCAGTTGTCGCCGCAGGTCCTGCTTCACCGCAACCACCAGATTTGCCCCCTGCCTTCTCCAGACCAACCCCCCGGCACTTGCCAGAGCGACGATCACCATAGACAAAAACGGCCCCGGGCGGTACCGCCCGAGGCCGCTGGTCCACCCACCAACGACCACCCTCCTCACAGCGAGGAGAGGATCATGTGCATCTCATCCTTTGCCTGCAATTTGAGCTTCTTCAAGACGGTTCGCCGGTTCTCCATCTCCGGCGTCAGGTGCAGATGTCTCTCCAGTCCCTGCAATTCCTCTTCGTAATCCCCGTGGGCCTTTTCCAAGAGGGTAAAGCGGGGAACTTCTACGCGCGCACGTTCAGCCACAGGACCTGAGAAGGGCATAACTTGACCTCCGTGTTAGGTTAACCACGACGCAATTCAAAACTACCACGCCATCTTGGAAAGGCAAATTTCCCCCCAGCGAGTCCCCCCCGGGACCGGTGTACGGCGCAGGCGGGAGAGGCCGGTGACACAGAACTCGAACGCCTCACCCAATTCGCCGAAGACTCGCGAACGATGTCGGTCGAGGGGGGCCTCGAATCCGGCTACCTGTCTGTAGGCCCGTTGCCCCACCTCGATGTAGAGCCGGCGCCCGGCCCGACGTTCCACGTATTCCTTGAACAGCCCCGCCATGATCAGGGCGTAGTCACCGACGTGCCGGATCAGACGCGCCTCTTCAAACGGCCGGAACGTCTCCAACCCCTCATGCCCGCGGTATCCCTGTGCCTCGACCATCATGTCCGCCAGGGCCGTCATCGCTTCTCCCGCTCGGTTCTTGCGGAATAGCTGGGAGGTACGGCAATACCGCGCGAGCATGTCGCTGAGGTAATCGACCGCCCCAGGTGACAATGGGTAGATCTCCTGAAAGGCGCGGGCAAGCTCGGCGCGGAAGTACGGCTGCAGGTGGCGACTGGGATCGTTCACGACGGTGGCACGTCGGATATCAATGGAGCTTTCTTCGGCATGCAGGAAGATCTGATGAGAAGTGGCCGGCATCCTCGCTACAGGTTAGCGTTCAGTTTGGCCGCTCGCAGACCTTCCCCCTGCATCTGTTGCGAGTGTACAACTCCTGGAATTTGCTCGCAGTCTCCATCCCGAGCCCCGCAGGCCATCGAGCTACCCACCGATTGGGAGGCGTGAGCAGGACTGTTTAGGTCCTCGTCCGCTGGCGCGACGGTTCGTGAGGATGGAGCCGTCCCGGAAGGTCACCTCCGCGGGTGCAATTTTCTGCCCGCGGTCCCATCATCCAAACACGTCGTCGAAGCCCGTTTTCACGCCCTCATGATCCGCCTCCCCAGCCTGAGCTCGATCCTGCTGTTTGCCATGGCCGGGCTGTTGCTTGTGACGGTCTATTTCCTCCTCGCCTCGGGTGTGCCGACCCCAGAAGGGAACAACGGTGGACCCCAAGAGGCCCCGGCGGTGGTCTCCAACTTCACGTTTACCGAAACCCGGGGGGGTGAGACCCGCTGGCACCTGCGGGCGGAACGCGCCCTCTACTTCGAAGCGCAGAACCGGGTGGACGTGGAAGGGATCGTCGTCGATCTGCGCCAAGGAGACGTGTCGGTGCTACATCTGGAAGCGGCCCGCGGCACCGTTGACCTGGCCGCCTTCTCCTTCGACCTGACCGGGGAGATCGTGCTCACCGACCCGGGGGGCCTCGATTTGCGAACGGCCGCCGTCCACTTCGATGGTCAGACCCGCCACCTCTCCGGCAACGAGCCGCTGCAGCTCCACCGGCCCCCGTACCGCGTGGTAGGACAGCGCTTTTCCTACGAGGTGACCACCCAGCGCCTGGTGGTGGACGGTGCGGTCTCGGTCACCGTGGCGGGCACCGCGACATGACGACGGCATTGCGAGTAGTCTCTGCGCTGTTGTTGACTACGGCGACTGCGTTGGCCGTGGCTCCGCCGCGGCCGGGGATCCGGAGCTGGGCACCACCGACCCCGGCCTTCCAGGCCGGCGCAGAGATCCACGCGACCGCCGACCACCTGGATGGCGATTTCACACACCAGCGCATCCTTCTCTCAGGCAACGTCACCCTGGTCAGCGCCGACCAACAGATTCAGGCGGATCGGTTGGAGGTCACCCTGGACGCTCAGGGCCGGCGCATCGAGACCCTCGACGCCCAGGGCGAGGTGCAACTGGTGTATGGCCCGTACACCGCGACGGGCGATCGAGCACGCTTCGACACCGCCGTCGGCCACGCCCAGCTCCTTGGCCACGCCCGGATCTGGGGCGAGGCGCGGGAGGTGAGCGGCGACTCGATCGACGTCGACCTAGAGCGCCGTGTGCTGAAGGTCACGGCAGGCCGCGTCTTACTGCCACCCGACGCCACTCTGCCGGCCCTGCGGATCACGGCCGACACGATCATGGCAGACGACGTGGCCGGCCGCGCGGACCTCACCGGGGCCGTGGAGGTCGTCGCCGGCCTGCGCCACCTGTGGGCAGGAAACGCGGTGCTGGAGCTGGACCCTCAGACCGGTGCCCTCCGGCGGCTACGCGCCGGAGGCGGCGTGCGAATCGAGGAGGGCGAGCGGCGCGGTCGGGCCGACCGTGGCTCCTACGACCTCGTCAAGCGCACCCTTCTCCTGGAAGGGAACGCCGACTTCACCGAAGGCGTTAGCCGCCTGCGCGGTGAACGCATCCATGTCAATCTGACGACGCGACAAGTGGAGGTGGAGCGTGGGACTATACACTATCGTCAAGATTGATCTCCTCGCCGAAGCTCGCTGAGCGGCACCGCGGCGAGGGTGGTCGATTAGCCAGTACCCGGGAAGCCGTGCTCGAAGTCCGCAACCTGGTCAAACAGTTCAATAAGCGGCGGGTGGTCAAGGACGTCTCCTTCGCCATCCAGCGCGGGGAGATCGTCGGCCTGCTGGGTCCCAACGGGGCCGGCAAGACTACCAGCTTCTACATGACCGTCGGCCTCATCCAACCCGACCAGGGTCACATCTTCCTCGATCGCAGGGAGATCACGGACGAGCCGATGTATATGCGGGCACGCCGGGGGCTCTCCTATCTGCCTCAGGAGGCGTCGGTGTTCCGCCGCCTGAGCGTCGAGGAAAACCTCATGGCGATCGCCGAGACCCTGAACATCAGCCCGCGTGACCGCCGCAGCCGTTGCGAGCACCTCTTGGAAGAGCTGTCCATCGCCCACGTGCGCAAGTCCCCGGGCTACGCCCTCTCGGGGGGCGAACGGCGGCGGACGGAGATTGCCCGCGCCCTGGTGCTCGACCCGGCCTACATCCTGCTCGATGAGCCGTTCGCCGGTGTCGATCCGATCGCCGTTGGGGATATCCAACAGATCATCCTCGATCTGCGCGCCAAGGGGATCGGCGTCTTAATCACCGATCACTCGGTGCGCGACACCCTGTCGATCGTCGACACCGCCTTCATCATGAATGATGGGGCGATTCTTTTGTCGGGCCCGGCGTGCGACATCGCCCAGAACCATTTGGCTCGGGAGGTATACTTGGGCGAGAATTTCGTCCTCGAATGCGATGATTAAGAGATGAATACCCGCACAATCGGCGGGGTCCGGGCGGCAATGATACGCCCCCGGGATACCCGGGGATGGTTTCAGCTTCCCACACACCGGGACCGATGAGTCTGGAATGCAGCTAGCCACGAAACTCTCCCTGAAGATGACCCAGAAGCTGGTGATGACTCCCCAGCTTCAACAGGCGATTCGGCTCTTGCAGCTATCGCGGCTCGACCTTCTCCAGGCGATCCGCCAGGAAATGGTCGAAAATCCGGTCTTGGAGGAGGAGATCGTCGAGGAGGAGGAGATCGGGGAGGCCGCGGCCCAGGAGAAGGAGGCCGGGGAGCCAGTGGATGGGCGCGATGCCGAGGAGTTCGACTGGGAAGGCTACCTGAACAGCTCCATCGGTTCCGGCTTCCAGGCGGGGACCGGCCTGCCGGTCGATGACGGCGAACGCCCCACCATCGAGAACACCTACTCGGTGAGTCGCTCGCTCACGGACCACCTCATCTGGCAACTTCGTGTCGACAACCTGCCGGACGAGGTTAAGGAGATCGGCGCCTGCCTGATCGGCTGCCTGGACTCCGACGGCTACCTGCGAGATAACGAGGCGACGCTGGTCAATCTCTGCCACTGCGACCCGGACGCCATGTCCCGGACCCTCGCCGAGCTGCGGAAATTCGACCCTGCGGGAGTATTCGCCCGCAACCTCACCCACTGCCTGCTGCTACAGATCGACCAGCTACGCGATCCCCACCCCCTGTTGCGGCGGATCGTAAGCAACCACCTGAAGGACCTAGAATCCCGTCGCTACAAGGAAGTCGCCCGGCAGCTCGACACCACCGTCGACGACCTGCTCGCAGCCGTCCACGAGCTGCAACAGCTCGAGCCCAAGCCCGGCCGCCGGTTCGACAGCGACACTCCGTTTTACGTGGTGCCCGACGTCTTCGTGATCCGCAAGGGTGACCGGTTCGAGATCCGGCTCAACGACGAAGGCCTACCGCGTCCGCGGATCAGCCCCTACTACCTGGAGATGTACAAGAAGCACAACGGTATCGACGGCGACCGGGAGTCCAAGGAGTTCATCAAGGCGAAGCTCAACAACGCCCTCGCCCTGATCAAGAGCCTCGACCAGCGGCAGAAGACGATCTACCGCACAACCGAGTCGATCCTCCGCTTCCAGAACGACTTTTTCTTGAAGGGCACCAACTACTTACGGCCGCTCATCCTGCGTGACGTTGCCGAGGACCTGGGGATGCATGAGTCGACGATCTCGCGGGTTACCAGCAACAAGTATCTCCATTGTGACCGCGGTATCTTCGAACTAAAGTACTTCTTCTCCAGCAGCCTGAAGACCACTCAGGGAGAGGACCTTTCCGCGGTCTACGTGAAGAACCGCCTCCGTCAAATCATTGAGGAAGAGGATAAAAACCGTTGTCTGAGCGATCAGGTCATCGCCGATCTCCTTGCCAAAGAAAACATCAAGATCGCCCGCCGGACGGTTGCCAAATATCGTGATGAACTCAAGATTCTTCCGATTTCCAGCCGCAAACGGGGATACTGAACGACACGGCAAAGACCTCCCCCGTCCTGCCGGTGTTCCGAGCAGTGTATCGTGGTCGGCGCCGCCCAGCCCCTATGGAGTTGTGGTCCGGCGATTTTCTACCACCCGCTGATCTAGCAAGGATCTCCATGAACTTATCTATCCTGGCCCGTCACATGGAGTTGACCGATGGCCTAAAGACCCATGTAGAAGAACGATTTGGCAAACTCAGTCGGTTCCTCGACGACCATACGCGGCTCAATGTCACTCTGGCGGTGGAACGCAACTCCCAGATCGTCGATGTCGTGTCCAAGGGGCCACACGCCCTGTTCCAGGCGCGGGAAAGCTCGGCGGACATGTACACCTCCATTGACCGGGCCGCGGCGAAGCTGGAGACCCAGCTGCGACGCAACCATGACAAGCGGACCCACGAGAAGACCCGCGGACCGAAGATCGGCAGCCCGGAGGTGGTCGCGGAGGAACCCACGGTTCCAGAGGCGTTGCTCGACAACCTCAACCGGGTGGTCGAGACGCGGGAAATCAACGTGCAGCGCCTGCGGGACTACGAGGCTATCCGTTTGATGGAAGACCAGGATGAGCACCTCTGGGTCTATCGCGACACCGAATCGGACCGCCTGCGGATCCTTACCCGTCAATCCAACGACCAGCTCCACCGCTTCGACCTGGTCGACGATTGATCACTTCAGAGGTGGCCAGGACAATGGGTGGCAATGGAGGAAGCCGTGGGGAGACGGCTGAGCCGGGCCAGAGGAGTGGTTTAGTGTGCGAGGGAGACGTGAAGCTCTGCGGAACTTGGGCGTGGCCGATCGCACGCACCTGCCAAGGGCCCTTCACCAGAGGAGCTAGCCTCGCCGCGGCTCCGAGCCACACCAGTCCTGGGTAAACGAGGCCGTGATGGCGTTGATCATCACCGATCACCTTGGGGAAGACCGAATCCTCGTCGACCTCCAGGGGGACAGTAAAATCGCCGTCCTCCGGGAGCTGTGCCACGCGTGCTTCGCCACCCAAGCCGGCCCCTCGTTCGAACAGGCGCTCGATGCCATGCTCGAGCGGGAGGCGCTGGGCAGCACCGGCATCGGCCACGGCGTGGCCATCCCGCATGCCAAGGTGGCAGACCTCGATGATCTCCGGATCGCCCTCGGCCTGTCCCGCAAGGGGGTGCCGTTCGACGCCAATGACGACCAGCCGGTGCGGCTGCTGTTCATGATCGCGGCGCCGCTCCACGCCGAGAGTCGCTACCACCTTCAGGTACTGGCACGACTCGCGCGCATGGTTCGGGCACCGCGCTTCGAGACGGAGTTGGCCGCTATGGACTCCCCCTCAGACATCCAGCGCTTCATCCGCGACTTGGAGCTAGAGATGTTTGAGAACCCGCCGCACTGAGCCTTACCGCGCAAGCCTCGCCAGGCACCACGAAACGTTCGTGAAGGCGTCTTCCACCCAGGTGCACGGCGTGCTCGTCGTCATTCGCGGAACCGGGCTACTCCTGCGGGGAGCGAGTGGCACGGGCAAGAGCGACTGCGCCCTGGAGCTCATCCGCCGCGGCCACCGCCTGGTCGCAGACGACGTGGTGGAGATCCGTGGCGACCCGGTCCACCACCGTTTGGTCGGAGCACCGCCGGCGGCCATCGCTGGCCGACTGGAGGTCCAGGACGTGGGCATCATCGCGGTGGAGCCCATCTTCGGTACCACGGCCCTCGCCCCCAGCCATGAGGTCGACGCCGTCGTCGACCTGATCGCGGCGGCACCGGAAGAGCACCGGCGGCGTCACATCGATCCACCACCACCGACTCGTCTTCTCGGGCACGCGCTACCCACCTACGTGATCCGCGGCACCGAGGTCACCACGGTGGCCAACCGCCTGGAAGTCATCGCCGGGGTGCTGCACGCGGCACGCTCGACTCCACCCAGTGCCTGATCCACAGCCCGGCCGGTAGCGGCGGACGAGCCACAAGTACCCACCGGCGCACCACAGATGCCGCGGCGGTGTCGAGACGATCGGGCAAAGGCGTGCATGGCGCATAGGATGACAGTAGATTGAGTGCCGGTGCATGTGGCACGCGCCCCTCCGCTGACCATGACCGCCCCGTCCCTACAGATCATCGCCATCCTCGGATTGTCGGGCTCGGGCAAGACCACGGCGGTGAAGGCGCTGCGCGACCGGGGGGTGTTCTGCATCGACAACCTGCCGACGCCGCTCATCTCCCAATTCATCGACCAGTGCCGTCAGCCCAGCTCCCGGCTGCACCAGGTCGGACTATGTCTGGAGGTGCGCTCCGCCGACGACTGCCGGGACCTGGCTGCCATATTTGGCGAGCTGCGTGACGGTGGGCTACCGCTCGACGTGATCTATCTATACGCGGACGAGGAAACCCTCATCCGCCGCTTCAAGGAGACCCGCTCCACCCACCCGCTCGCACCACACCACCCGCTGCTGGAAGATGCGATCGCCGCTGAGGCCAGCCTGCTCGTCGCCCTGCGGCCCTTTGCCACCCATGAGATCGACACGAGCCACCTATCGGTCCACGACTTGCGCCATCGGCTCGCTGCCCTCTTGCCCCTGGACCGTGGGCCGACGCTGCACGTCGAGCTGTTGAGCTTCGGCTTCAAGCACGGTGTACCCTATGAGGCGGACACCGTGCTCGACGTCCGGTTCCTGCCCAATCCGTATTTCGTCCCTGCCCTGCGCGACCACTCCGGCGAAGAGGAGGAGGTGGCGCGCTTCGTCCTCGACCACACCGACACCCAGGCGTTTCTCGGCCACCTGCGGAGGCTGATCGACTTCCTCCTCCCTCGCTACCGACAGGAAGGGAAGGCATACTTTACCCTGGCGATCGGCTGCACGGGCGGTCGACACCGCTCGGTGGCGATCGTCAACGCCCTCGCCAGCCATCTGCGGGGCCAAGGCATTCCGTTTACCACCCGTCACAGAGATCTGGATCGATGATCGGTATCCTTCTGGTCACCCACGGCCAGATCGGCCCCAGTCTGGTGGCCTCCGCGGAGTACATCCTGGGCCGCCAAGAGGGTCTGTCTGCGGTCACCGTCGACAGCACGGAGCTCCCCCTCAGTGCCAAGCGCATCAAAGGCGCCATCGCCACGATGGGGTGCACCGATGGCACGGTGATCCTCACCGACATGTACGGCGGCACGCCGAGCAACGCGGCCCTGCCGTTCCTCGAGGACGAGAAGATCGAGATCGTCGCCGGGGTCAACTTACCGATGTTGATGAAATGCCTCACGAACCGCGAGAACACCACGCCGGCGGCCCTGGCGCAGCGCGCCCTGGAGGGAGGGCAGCGTGGCATCCTGGTCACTCGCTTGATCCTCGACACGGCACCGCCCCAATGACGGGCCCTTCGATCTTCGTCAGTCAGCCCCTGTGGTCTCGGTGTTACGGGTGCTCGCCGGCACAGCTCGTAGTCGTGGGCCCGGGCGCTTTTGTGCGCATATCCCCGGTGAGACATGCGGACTAAGGAGTGCCATCTGTTGGTGGAAAATGCCCTCGGCCTCCACGCCCGCGCGTCGGCCAAGATCGTGAATCTGGCCAGCGAGTTCGATGATGCGACGCAGATCTTCCTGACACACGAAGGGATTGAGGTGAACGCCAAGTCCATCCTCGGCCTGATGATGTTCGCCGCCGCCAAGGGCACCACCTTGAAGGCGCGTGCCAAGGGACCCCAGGCGGCCGCCGCCATCGCGGCCTTGCAGGATCTTTTTCAGCGCAAGTTCGACGAGGAGTAGCCGTGCAGATCATTCACGGCTTTGGCACGTCCCAGCAGGTCGCCGTCGGAACGGCGGTGATCGTCACCCGCGGGCGGGTGCAGCTCGACGAGTGCCCGGTCCACACCCAGGACCCGCAGAAGGAGACCGATCGCCTGCGCATGGCACTCAAACAGAGTCGCGCGCAACTCGACCACATCCTATTAGAGGTGGCGGGCCACGCCCCGCAGGAGCATGTGCAGATCCTCAGGGTGCACATGATGCTCATCAAGGATCGGCGCTGGGAACAGCAATCCAAGAAGCTGATCGAGAAAAAGGGCTACTCGGCGGAGATGGCGGTGCGCCAAACGACCCTGGAGCTGCTCTCCGTCCTGCAGTCGCGCGACGACCCGTATCTGCAGCAACGGGCCATCGACATCGAGCAGGTCAACGATCGCATCCTACGCAACCTCGGCGGTGTGAAGTCGATCGACCTTTCCAAACTGCCGGAGGGTGCGATTCTGGTGAGTCACGACCTCTCCCCGGCCGAGATCGTGCAGATGGACTCCAAGCAGGTGCAGGGCATCATCACCGATCTGGGTGGCATTACCGCGCACATGGCGATCATGGCGCGGGCGATGAGCATCCCCGCCCTGGTCGGCACGGGCACCGCGAGCCAGCAGATCCGGCAAGGCGACTTGGTCATCCTCGACGCCAGCACCGACGTGGCGATCGTTTCCCCCGACCCGTCCAGCCTGCGTTTCTTCCGCCACAAGCAGCGCCTGCACGAGGCAGAAGAAAAGACTCTGGCGGTCCTCCGGGACCTGCCCGCCGTCACTTCCGACGGTGCCGAGATCGAGCTGCTCGCCAATCTGGAGCTGCCCCAGGAGCAGCGCCGTATGGCCCACTACGGCGTGACCTCCGTCGGCCTGTACCGTACCGAGTACCTCTACACCGACACAAGCGTCCCTTCCGAAGAGGAGCACTTCCGCGTCTACCGGCAATTGCTGCACGCGTGCGCCCCGCACCCCGTCACCATCCGCACCTCCGACCTGGGCAGCGACAAGGTCGCACCGCTGCTGGATATTGAGGTGGAGAAGAACCCGGCTCTCGGCTTCCGTGGCATCCGCTGCTGCCTCGCCCACCGAGAGTTATTCACCCCACAGCTGCGCGCGCTGCTGCGCGCCGCGGCACACGGTCACCTGCGCATCCTCTTGCCCATGATCACCTCCGCACAGGAAGTCCAGGAGGTGCGCGAGCTGCTCAACACCGTGGCTGTGGACCTGACCGCCGCCGGCATCCGCCACGGCACCGACGTCGAGGTGGGGGCGATGATCGAGGTGCCGTCCGCGGTCTTCACCTGCGACATGATCGCCAAGGAGGTCGATTTCCTCTCGATCGGGACCAACGACCTGGTGCAGTACATGGTGGCGGCGGACCGCAACAACGAACACGTCGCCTACCTCACCGACCCACTCCAGCCGGCGGTGTTACGCGCCATCCGGGAGGTGGTCCGGCGGGGCGAAAAAGAGGGCATTCCGGTCGAGGTGTGCGGCGAAATGGGCGGCAGCGCCTTCTACGTGCCGCTGCTGATGGGGCTCGGGGTCCGCGCCTTCAGCATGACCAGCCACAAGGTGCCACACGTCAAGCGGGTGGTGCGTGCGATCCCCATGGCGGCAGCGACCCGCCTCGCCCAGGGCGCGCTGCGTCTCTCCGACCCGCGGGTCATCCGCGACCGCCTGGAACAATTCTGCCTCCAATACGCGCCGGAAGAGTTCGCCACGCGCAAGTTCGCCCAGGCCACCTAACCCGCACTTCTCACACCCTTTCTGCTGCAGCGGCGCGAGGCCACGAATCTGCGACGTTGCGCTGGCTCCGAGTGCTCGACGTACTGTCAACTACGCCTGCGCGCGCGGAGCGGTGCGCGCCTTGCATCTCCGCACCCTCGCACCGCCTCGCGACAAAACGGTGTGAGCAATGCGGGTTAACCCGCATTGCTCACCCCATCCGACGCGCCTCGTAGACCAGGTAATAGATCGGCAATCCCTCGGAAAGGAAGTCCTGCTCGTACTTGCTGTGCACCGTTGTCGGCTTGGTGTGGGTAGACCCGCCACCCGGCACACGGGTGACGAAACCCGGGTGGGCATCGAACAGGGTCTCAATCTCCGTGGCATAGGTCGCCACGTCCGTGGCGAGATAGACGCGGTGGCCGGGCACCATCCTGCGCTGCAGCGCGTCCACGAACGGCTGGCGGATGAAGCGGCGCGCGGCGTGGCGCCGCTTGGGCCAAGGATCGGGGAAGTTCACGAACACGTCGCCGATCGACCCCTCGCCGAACAGACCGTGCAGTACCCAGTAGGCATCCCCGATCACCACCCGCGCATTGGTCACCGCCGCCAGCATGAGCTGGCGCGCGCTGCGCAGGGCCGCACCGCGGTCGTGCTCCACCCCAAGAAAGACGTGGTCGGGTCGTAGCGCAGCGATATCGCGCAAAAAAAGGCCGTAGCCACAGCCCAGCTCCAGATGGATCGGTCCACCGTGGCCGGGGAAAAGGGCGGCCAGCGTCCTCCCACCGGCCGTCTCCTGCCCCCTCACCTCGAACAGCCACGGTGCGACCTGTTTCGGGTCGATTCGCCTCCGGGTCATGGATGCGCCTCCCCATTCTCCACATAGGCGATGGGGTCGGCGGCGCCGGCCTCGGCGAACCCTTTGCGGCGCAGTAGGCAGCTATCACAGTGGCCGCACGCGGTGCCGTCCGGCGCGGGATCGTAACAGCTATGGGTGAGGCCGTAGTCGACGCCGAAGGAGAGGCCGAGGCGAATGATCTCCCCCTTGTCCAGGTGCAGGAGGGGGGCGTGCACGTGAAACCGGTGGCCCTGCACCGCCTCACGGGTCGCGAGGTTGGCGAGCCGCTCGAACGCCTCGATGAACTCCGGACGACAGTCGGGGTAGCCTGAGTAGTCGACGGCGTTCACCCCGACGAAGAGGTGGTGGGCGCCGATGTCCTCGGCGAGCGCGAGGGCATGGGCCAGGAAGATCGTGTTACGCGCCGGCACGTAGGTGGATGGGATCGAGCCAGCGATACCCTCCACCCGGTCGGCCTTGGGAACCGCACCATCGCCGGTGAGGGCGGAGTGGACGGTCTCGGCGATGGGCAGGCGCACCACCCGGTAGTCCGCCAAGCCAAACGCCGTCGCCACCCGCGCCGCGGCCTCCAACTCGCAGGCGTGGCGTTGGCCATAGGCGAAGGTCAGGGCGGTACAGGTGAACCCCTCGGCACAAGCCACGGCGAGACAAGTGGTGGAATCGAGCCCCCCGGAAAGGAGGACCACGGCGCGGCGCTCGGACATTTCGGCTGGGTGCGAAAAAGGGGAGATGACTATATGCCACCCCCCCGGCTCAGCAAACCGCGCCGGCCACGCTATCCGCGAATCGTGTCCCCGTTCAGGACAGGCCGGTGCTACTCGCCGGCCGCCACCGCGAACAGGGCGCCAACGTCCAGTACCAGGCGCACCTTGCCACTGGCGGAGACGGTGGTCGCAGAAAACCACCGCAGCCGCTCCAGGTAAGGGCTCATAGGATACAGGACCATCTCCCGCTGCCCGCACAGGGCGTCAACCCGGATCGCCAGCCTATGATCGTCGTAGGCGATCAGCAGCACCGGCACCTCACCCGCGACCGGCCGTGGCTCCGCTCCCAACCATTGTGCGAGGGGCCAGATCGGGAACCGCTCACCTTTGAAGGTCGCCGTGGCACCGTCGTCCCCCAGATCGTGGGGCTGGAAGGCCGCCACGCCGTCGACACAGGAGAGGGGCAGCGCTAGATCGATGTCCGCAACCCGGAAGAAGAGGCCGCGGGTCACCGCGAGGCTCACCGGCAGACGCAGGAGGAACGTAGTGCCGACACCGATCGTCGACTGGATCGTGACCCGCCCGCGCAGGCCGACGACCGCATCGCGCACCACGTCCATCCCCACCCCCCGGCCGGCCAGTCCGTCGACTTCGTCGCGGGTGGAGAAACCGGGGCGGAAGATCAACTCCACCGCCTCCTCCTCGCTCATGGCCGCCGCCTCACTCACCAGGCCCCGCTTCACAGCGGCTTCGCGGATGCGCCGGGGGTCGATTCCCGCACCGTCGTCGCTGACGCGGATCACGACCCCGTCGCCCTGCTGCTGGCCGCTGAGGACGATCCGGCCGGCGCGCGGTTTGCCCACCGCCACCCGTTCTTCCGTGGGCTCGATGCCATGAGCGATCGCGTTGCGCACGAGGTGGATCAGGGGATCGAAGATCCGCTCCACCACCACCTTGTCGAGACGGGTCTCGCCCCCGCGAATCTCCAGTACGCACTCCTTGCCAAGCTCCTGGCCGGCCTCCCGCACGAGCTTGTGGAAACGCTGAAAGAGGCTCCCGACCCCGACCATGCGCGCCCGGCACACCTGGTCCTGCAGCCCATCGGTAGTCCGCGCCAGGCTGTTGGCGTGGTCGCAGAGCTGGGAGAAGTTGGCCTTCAGTGCCGCCACCAACTCCGTCAGCTCGGCACCGAGCTCACCGGCACCGCTGTGCTCGGCGCTACGCCCGCGCGTGGCCCACGCGGCCTCGCCGACGATCATCTGGAACTCATCCACGAGTCCGGCGAGGCGCTCTTGCAGGCGCTCCAGCTCCTGCCACAGGCCACGGTACTCGCTGATCGCCCGATCGATGCGGTGGCGACCGATCACCACCTCGGCGGCGAGCCCCTGCATCTGATCGAGCTCCTCGGTGGAGACCCGTGTGTAGCGGCACTCCCGCCGCTGGCCCCGGAGATCGACACGCGGCCGAAACGGTGTCTTGCTTGCGGCGGACATCGCCGCCGTGAGCCGGCGCGGTTCCGCTGGCACAGGCGGAGGCGCCGGGGCAGCCTCGGTCAGGTGAGCCGTGACGTCCTGTTCGAACGCCTGGATCACGCCCTCCTTGGCCCCCTCGTCGCTCTCTAGAAGCCCCTCGATCAGATCGAGGCCATGGAACAAGAGATCCCCGCAGGCGGCCGCCGCGATGACGCCTCGCTGTATGCCGCCGAGCAACTCCTCCATGCGGTGTGCAACGGTGGACACACCGGAGAAACCTACCAAGCCGGCCGACCCTTTGAGGGTATGTGCCACGCGCAACAGACGCTCGACCACGGGTGGAGAGCCTCCGGTCTCGCGCAGCTCCGTCAGTCCCGTGTTGAGCAGCTCCAGATACTCCACTGCCTCATGACGGAAGAGCTCGGCCAGCTCCTTTTTGTCGATGCCGCTACCCATCGTGGTCCGTCGCGCCACCTGTCCGTGGCTCAGTCGACGGTAAACCGATCGATCACCGCGACCAAGTCGTCGGACATCGAGGAGAGCTCGCGGATGCGTTTTACCGTGTTGGTGATCTCCTCTTCCGAGGTCTCGGCCACCTGGGACAGGGTGTTCATGCCGCGCACCACCGCCTTGGTGTCTTCGACCTTGGCCTCGATCGCCTCAGAGATCTGCTGGAAGAGGACAAAGACCTCTCCGGCAACCTGCTCGATCGCCCGTAGCGCTTGGTCCGCCGCCTCGGCCTGTTGGGTGCCTTCCTCGACCTCGGCGCATCCCTCCTCCATCGCCCGCACCACATCGTCGGTCTCCGCCTGGATGGCGCCGATGAGCTTCGCGATCTGCTTGGTCGCCTCGGTGGAGCGCTCGGCGAGCTTCTGGACCTCGTCCGCCACCACTCCGAAACCCTTGCCGTGCTCCCCGGCCCGGGCCGCCTCGATGGCGGTGTTGAGAGCGAGCAGGTTGGTCTTGTTGGCGATGTCCTCGATGAGCTGATTGATCTCTCCGACCTCGATGGAGCGCTCACCCAGGCGTTGAACCTTGTGTCCGGCGGACTGGACCGTGGCACGGATGCGGCGCATGCGCTCGGTGGTTTCTTCCACCACCTGTTCCCCCTGCTTGGCACTCTGCAGCGCCTTGCCCGCGGCGCCGGCCGCGGCCAGGGCGCGCTGGGTCACCTCCTGCATGCTGGTGGCGATCGCCACCAGCAGGGTGCGGGTGGCACGGATGTGCCGGTTCTGCTCGTCGACGCCGCCCTTCATGGTCTCGGCAGAGCCGGCGATCGACTTGGTGGCGCCATTCATCTCCACCGAGGTGTCGCGCATCTTGGTGACCAGGGAGGCGAGGCGGCTCACCATGGTGTTGAAGGCGTCGGCGAGGGAACCAAACTCATCCGGCGTCACCGTTGCGCGCTTGTTGAGCTGCCCGTCGGATGCGGCAGAGACGATGCGCAAGAGGTCGATGAGCTGCTCCTGCATGCGCTTCTTGTCCAGGTCCGAGCGCAACAGACCGCGCAGACGGTGGTTGGTCTCGGCCAGCGCCCGGGACAGCCGCGCGACCTCCGCGCAGCCGCCGACCCACCCGAGGGTGGCCGTGTCGCCCATCCCGATTTTGCGCACGTTGTGCTCCAGAGCGGTGAGGGGCTCAACCACCCGCCGCCCCAAGTACAGCGTCGTCAGGAGGAGCACGCCGATTACCCCCACGCCGATGGAGGTCGCGGCGCGCAGCCACAGACCGAGGAACGCCTCGGGCGGCGCCGGCATCGGCAATCCGACGTGAAGACGAACACCGTCTGCCAACTCCGTAGTAAGGTCCACGGCCGTGGTCTCCCCGAGCGGCCATAGCGAGCGGCGAACGCCGTGGCCGCTAGCCATCGCGTCAACGTGCTCCTCCGCCGTGGCGGCCGCCGCGAGCAATGCACCGGCATCGCTCCCTGCCGCGAAATGGCCAGCGGCGAGATCGCCCTCGCCGTCGGTGACGAAGGCGTAGTGCGAGCCGGTGGAGGTCATCAGCTCGCCCAGGAGCGCCTGCAAGTCACCCTCGCCGGCGGTCGCGTCAGTCAGGGTCGGCGTGATCGTCGCCACGAGCCCAGCGGTACGCCCCACCTCTTCGTCACCCCAGAGGGCGACGAGATCCCGGTAGAGCCACGCCAATCCAGCCCCGCAGGTCGCCGCGAGGACCACCGTGAGGCCGATCAACAGGGGGAGACGCAGGGGTGTGGCGCGACGCGGCGTCGCGACGGCGCGTGTCACGGTGCCGGACCTCGTCGACCCCGAAACGTGGTTCTTGGTCAGCGACTGACTCATGAATCCTTTCTCCCCGGCCTCACGGGCGATGCGCGGCCAGCAAGCCTTCGATGTCTAGTAAATAGATGAGGTCGCCGGCGTAGGAACACAGGGCACGCACGTACGGCGGCAACTCGATACCACCCTCTGCGACGATCTCCGCCGGGGCGAGGGCAGTAATGGTCGGAACACCGGCCGTGCGCACCGCAACCGGGACCCCGCCGTTCTCGAACACGAGAAACCGCGACTCGCCGCCGACGACGTGATTCTCGCCTGCGAAGACGCGCCGGCCATCGAGGAGGGGAATCACCTCACCCCGCCAGTGGATCACGCCGAGGATCGACTCTGGGACCGTGGGCAGGAGGAAGATCGGGCATGGCTCAAGCACGGCGCGCAACGCCGCCAGGGGTACCCCGAGACGGTGGCGGCCCTGGCCGAAGGTACAGACTGGGACCGTCGCCGTGTCCGGTACCTCGGGGGTGCCGTCGTCTCGTTGTATCGCAAACCCTTCCACGTTTCGCCACACCTCCGCGGCGCCGCCCCCCGGCGCTCTCTACCGCATCGGTGGACGGTCGCAACGCTTGACGACCGCACGGGCGAGGGGACGGCTCTGGTCTGGTGCGTATCGCGGGCGGCGAGCCATACTGCCTGTTTGAAGTGCGCCCTGGCGCCATTGCCCATATGGATCCGACCCGTATCCGCAACTTTTCCATCATCGCCCACATCGACCACGGTAAGTCGACCCTGGCGGACCGTTTCTTGCAGCTCACCGGTGCGGTGCCGGAACGGGAAATGGAGGAGCAGTTCCTCGATACCATGGATATCGAGCGCGAGCGTGGTATCACCATCAAGGCCCAGACCGTGCGCCTCGCCTATCGGGCCGACGACGGTGAAACCTACCAGCTCAACCTGATCGACACGCCCGGCCACGTCGACTTCACCTATGAGGTCTCTCGCTCCCTGGCGGCATGTGACGGCGCCCTGCTGGTGGTCGATGTCACCCAGGGGGTCCAGGCCCAGACCCTGGCCAACGTCTACCTCGCGCTGGAGCACGATCTGGAGATCCTGCCCGTCCTCAACAAGATCGACATGGCGGCGGCCGACCCGGAAGGCACCCGCATGCAGATCGAGGAGGTGATCGGCCTCGATGCCGCCGACGCCTGCCTGGCGAGCGCCAAGGAGGGCATCGGGATCCACGAGATCCTGGAGCAGGTCGTCGCCCGGATTCCGCCCCCCAAGGGAGACCCGGAGGCACCACTGAAGGCGATGATCTTCGACTCATGGTTCGACCCGTACCTCGGGGCCGTCGCCCTGGTGCGGCTGGTCGACGGCACCCTGCGCGTCGGTGATCCGATCCTCTTCATGGCCACCCGCCACCGTGCCGAGGTGGACCAGGTGGGGGTCTTCACCCCGAAGATGACGCGGCTCGACCAACTCAGCGCCGGCGAGGTGGGCTTCGTCACCGCGTCGATCAAGGACGTCCACGACGTGCGGGTGGGGGACACCATCACCCATCCCACGCGCCCCACCACCACACCCTTTCCCGGCTTCCGTAAGGCCCAGCCCATGGTCTTTGCCGGGCTCTACCCCCTCGATTCCGCCGATTATGAGGACCTGCGCGAGGCCCTGGAAAAGCTGGCACTCAACGATGCGGCATTCACCTGGGAGCCGGAAAACTCCATGGCCCTGGGCTTCGGCTTTCGCTGTGGCTTCCTGGGGCTGCTGCACCTGGAGATCATCCAGAGCCGGTTGGAACGGGAATTCGGCGTCGACCTCCTCGCCACGGCGCCCACCGTCATCTACCGCGTGGAGCTCACGGACGGCACCACCATCGCCATCGACAACCCGGCAAACCTGCCCGAGGCACAGCACATCCGGACCATCTTCGAGCCGATCATCGACGCCACCCTCATCGTCCCGCGGGAGATGGTCGGCGGCGTGCTGGCCCTGTGCCAGGAAAGGCGTGGCATGCAGCAGAACATGGACTATATGCCCGGCAACCGGATCACGCTCCGTTACCACCTGCCGTTGAGCGAGATCGTCCTCGACTTCTACGACCGGTTGAAGTCAGTCTCCCGTGGCTACGCGTCGATGGACTACGAGCTCGCCGATTACCGGCCAACCGACCTGGTCAAGCTCGATCTGCTACTCAATGGCGAACCGGTCGACGCACTGTCGTGTATCGTGCACCGTGACAACGCCTACCCGCGGGGGCGGGCGCTGGCGGAGAAGCTCAAGGAGCTCATCCCCCGACAGCAATTCGACGTGGCCGTCCAGGCCGCCGTCGGCTCGCGGGTCATCGCCCGCGAGACGATCAAGGCGCTACGCAAGAATGTCACGGCAAAGTGTTATGGCGGCGATATCACCCGAAAACGCAAACTGCTGGAGAAACAAAAGGCCGGAAAAAAACGGATGAAGCAGGTGGGCAACGTCGAGGTGCCGCAGTCCGCGTTCCTCGCCGTGTTGAAGCTCGGACAGTAGGGCGCGCAGCGGATCGACAACCGATCACGCTCGGCAACCCACACCCTGCATCCGGCGACCGCAGTTCTCATCGCCCGTCGCCGGAGACCAGCCGACCCACACCGTCAGCCTCAGCCCATGGAAATCCCCGAGCGCCACGCCAAATACCTGTATGGCGTCCCCCTCGCCATTTGCGGGGCGATGATCGTCGCCTATCACCTGGATGCGAATGCGCCGGGCGGCTGGCTCTTGCCGCGCTTCGCCTTGGGCTTCGCCCTCCTCGGGCTGGGCACGGCTCGCACCTTCGTCGGCCAACGCCTACCCACCAAGCTGGTCGAGTACCACGACGCCCTGTCGCTGGCAGTGGTCCTCGCGCTGTTCCTACGCACCTTCTGCGTGCAGGCGTTCAAGATTCCTTCCGGCTCCATGGAACAGACCTTGTTGGTGGGGGACCACCTGCTGGTCAACAAAATGTTGTACGGCATCCGCCTACCAGGGATGAAGAAACCGATCCTCACCATCCACGAGCCGCAACGCGGCGACATCGTCGTGTTCAAGTACCCGAAGGACGAGACGCGTGACTTCATCAAGCGGCTGGTGGCCCTCCCTGGAGACACCATCGAGGTGCGCAACAAACGGCTCTATGTGAACGACGTGCTGCAGGACGAGCCGTATGCCCAGTGGACCGATCGCGCCGTCTACCCTCACGACAACTCGCAGCTCGGGCCCAGGGACAACTTCGGCCCGTACCACGTGCCACCCAACCACTACTTCTTCATGGGAGACAACCGCGACAACTCCCACGACTCCCGTTTCTGGGGCTCGGTGTCGCGGGAGAAACTGGTGGGCAAGGCGATGGTGATCTACATCTCGTGCAATCCCGACAACCACTTGCCGCGCCTTACCCGCACGGGCCGGCTGACCCAATAGACACATCCCTCACCTATCGCTCCCACAGCCATCGCCGCAGACCTCCCCTCCCCACCCTCATCCAGCGAGGGTGAATGCCCCTCCGAAAGACGGACGCGGTTCGGGGTCTGTCTCTCATTTTGCGACGATCGACAACATCCTGACGCCAGTGGTGTCACCCTTCGGCGTGCCATTCCGTCACCGGCGGCGAGATAACCCATTGACACGCCGGTAACGCCGCCGTGATCCGCTGGGTTAACGCGCCCGTGGCATCAACCTTGCAATGATGTGGGGTAGGAAGAAGGAGTTACCCCATGTGCCAACATGCGCCTCACGTGTGCGCACGGACCCACGCCTTCCTGGCCCTACCCAGTCGGGACCAGTGGATCGGGGAGGAGGACGCGGCGCACCAGATCGAGGGCGTCACCGCGTTCCACCGCAAGATCACCGTGCACACCGCGACCCCCGCGGTGCTCGCCTTCTGCCACCGGCCGCCGTGGTGCTTCACCATGATGACGCTCCAGGACTACTACGACCAGTCCTGGCTGCCGGGCGTGCCGTAGAGGCGATCGATCGCGGGCGACGGCGATGCGCTGTTTTCCGTCCCCAGGATCGAGCTTGCTCTTGGAAGATGAACTGGCGGCACGACGTGCCCAGGGTCACAGATCCAACTCGAGGCCGACCGGACAGTGGTCAGAGCCCATCACGTCGGGATGGATGGTGGCGGCCGTGAGATGCGGCCGTAGCTCGGCGCTGATGAAGTGGTAGTCGATGCGCCAACCGATGTTCCGGCGGCGGGCGCCGAAACGGTACGTCCACCACGTATACTGCTCCGGTTCCTGGTGGAGCTCGCGGAATGTGTCCATGTAGCCATGGCCCACGAATTTGTCGAGCCACGCCCGCTCCACGGGTAAGAAGCCGGAGCGCTCGCTGTTCTCCTGGGGGTTGGCGAGATCGATCTCCTTGTGGGCCGTGTTGTAGTCGCCGCTGATCACCAGACGATGGCCAGCACGGCGCAGCTCCTCGGCCATGGTGAGGAAGTGGTCGTAAAAGGCCAGCTTATAGGCGAGACGCTCCTCGTCACGCTGCCCGTTGGGGAAATACACATTGAACAAGGTAAGGGCATCGAAGTCGGTGCGGATCACCCGACCTTCGTCGTCCTGCCAGCCACCGCCCAGGCCGTAGACGACCTCCCGCGGCACGATCCGCGTGTATGTGACCACGCCGCTATAGCCGGCCCGTTCGGCGCTGTGCCAGTACGCACGATAGCCGGGGAGGTCGAGCAGCGTGTCATCGAGCTGCTCGGGCTTGGCCTTGGTCTCCTGCAAACAAATGACATCGGCGTCGCTGTGGACCATCCATGCCACGAGCCCCTTCTGGGCGCAGGCCCGGATCCCGTTGACGTTCCAGCTCAGGATCTTCATCTCCCCCCAACGAGCGGTTCGGCCGCGGCCGAACCGCTCACGACATCGGCGTGAGCGTCTCCATCGGCCCCTCGGGGCCGTCTTCCTGCGCTCTGCGGGCCTGGCGGCACGGGTCACACGGGCAGATCTCCCGCAGATGATCGAAGGAGTAGATCCCGACGCTGTGGCCGTCGGTGAAACCAAAATGGATCGCGTAGCCGCCGACCACGTCCATCTCGCCGATCCGCACCTCCTCCGCACTCGCCATCGGCAGCGGCCGGACCGTGTTGCGCTTCTCTTTCACGCACCGCGCGCAGGGGCAGTTTTGGCGCAGATAGGGGACCGCGTAGGCCGAGTGGTGGCCGTCGGCCCACGCCATCTCGACGCGGTTCTCCGCCTTGCGATAGAGAAAGTCCGTGGGGGTAAACGCGGCATCCATGGGGGCTCCTGTAACCATCTTCGATGCAGAGGGACGACTCTGCCAGATTGCATTGCCTCGTCCTATTCCCGGTCGAGCAGGCCCTCACCCGTACCTTTCCCCACGCACCCGCTGAACCGGTGCGATCGCTCGCGTCGCCTGGTCTGGTCGTCTCCGAGACCTCGACAGGCAGCAAACCACCTGCAACTCGTACTGGAGGGCCGCTCAGGATCCGCGGAACCTGGGCAGTTTCACGACGATCGCCGGTTAAGAGATGCAGGGAGAGGTAAGGGATGAGAATTGGCAGCAAAAGCCGTACCCTCCGCCCCATGTCCGCCCGATTCGTCGCCTTGCTGGCCTGTTGCACCCTCGCGGGAGCCGCCTGCAAGGCCAAGCTGCCAGATCCGCATAGCCCCGGTGCCCGTACCTACGTCAAGTACTGCTCGGCCGACGGCTGCCACGATGCCATCCCGCCCAAACAGGCTGGCCGCGGCTATTGGGACGCCAAGCTCTCGTCGATGTTGGGAGTGATCCAAAAGAGCGGGCGTCCCATGCCCACTCCCCAGGAGATCGAGGCGATCCGTGGCTACTTGCACGAGCACGCCATGCGCTTCGACGGCTGATCGGATCCCTTCACTCACGGAGCCAGGTCCATGTACTTCCCCATCACCCGCGGCCGCCGCCTACGGCGTACGGAGAACCTGCGGCGCATGGTCCGCGAGACCACCCTCTCCGTGGACAACCTCATCTACCCGATGTTCGCCATCGCTGGGAAGGGCGTGAAGCAGCCGATCTCCTCCATGCCCGGAATCTTCCAGCAGTCGGTGGAGAACATCGTCGCCGAGGCGCGGGAGGTGCACGGGCTCGGGATCCCGGCGGTGATCCTGTTCGGCATCCCGGCACACAAGGACGCCTCCGGTTCGAGCGCCACGCAGGCGAACGGAATCATCCAGAACACCACTCGTGCCCTGAAGGACGCAGTCCCGGAGCTCACCGTCATCACCGACGTGTGCCTCTGTGAGTACACGTCCCACGGCCACTGTGGCATCCTCGACGGCGAGCAGGTGGATAACGACGCCACCCTCCCGGTGCTGGTGGAAGAGGCCCTGAGCCATGTCGAGGCGGGGGCCGACGTCGTGGCACCCTCGGACATGATGGATGGCCGGGTCGGTGCCATCCGCGAGGCCCTCGACGAGGACGGCTACAACCACATCCCCATCCTTTCCTACGCGGTGAAGTACGCGTCGGGCTTCTATGGCCCGTTTCGTGAAGCGGCCGAATCGACCCCAGCGTTCGGTGACCGCCGGGGTTATCAAATGGACCCGGCAAACGTCCGCGAGGCGATTCGCGAGGCGACGATGGATATCGAGGAGGGAGCCGACATCTTGATGGTGAAGCCGGGCCTCCCCTATCTTGACATCGTCAGTGCTCTGCGCGACCAGTTCGACTACCCGATCGCGGCCTATCAGGTCAGTGGCGAGTACAGCATGATCAAGGCGGCAAGCGCGAACGGCTGGCTGGAAGAAGAGCGGGTGATGATGGAGAGCCTTATCGGCCTGCGGCGCGCCGGTGCCGATCTCATCCTCACTTACTTTGCCAAGGACGCCGCACGCATACTCAACCGCTAGAGCGCCATGCGCACATTCCTAACCATCTTCATCCTCGGGCTCCTGACGACGGTCACGCACGTCACGGCCGCCGGCCTGCCGATGGAGATCGAACTCCAGGCCATCGACCTCAATCCGGTAAAGCAGGAGACCCTGGCCCGCTTCCTGGAGGAGAATACCTGCCCGTGCGGCTGCGGCAAGGGCACCCTGAAGAACTGCATCGAGACGGATCGTGTCTGCGGAGTGAGCCGCGGTTTCGCCCGCCAGGCGATCGCCGAGTTACGTATCGGCAACGAGATCGTCGCGACACGCAAGGCCGTGGCCGACTACCAGCGCCCGAAACCGGCACCCCAGGTCGCGGCAGATCCCGACAAGGTCTACCCGGTCGCGGTGGGCAACGCCCCGGTGATCGGGCCGTCCAACGCGCAGGTCACGGCGATCGCCTTTCTCGACTACCAGTGACCGTTCTGCGTGAGGGTCGGTCCGACCCTGAAAAAGCTGCGCGAACAGTTTCCGGACCAGCTCCGTCTCGCCGTCAAACAACACCCGCTACCGTTCCACAAGCAGGCCAGGCTCGCCGCGCGTGCGGCGCTGGCCGCCCACGAGCAGGGCAAGTTCTGGGAGTACCAGGATCGTCTACTGGTCCAGGGTGCGCGGCTTGATCGCGACGGACTGATCGCCACCGCCCGTGAGCTCGGCCTCGACGTCGCGCGCTTCACCACCGCCATCGACTCGGATCACTTCGACGCCCAGATCGATGCGGACGCCGCGGAGGCCATGGCGATCGGCGCAAACGGTACGCCGGCCACGTTCATCAACGGCAGGAAGGTCGACGGCGCCCAGCCGTATCCCAACTTCGAGTACGAGGTGCGGGTCGCGCTGGGAGAAAAACCACCGAGACCTTCTCCGCCGCCGGCCAGACCGAGCGGACCGGACCCGAACAAGCGCTACCCACTGGAGATCGGTCAGGCGCCGGTGATCGGGCCGTCCAATGCGCAGGTTACGGCCATTGCCTTCCTCGATTACCAGTGACCATTCTGTGTGAGGGTCGGTCCGACCCTGAAAGCCCTGCGCGACAAGTACCCCGATCAGCTCCGCGTCGCGATCAAGCAGCACCCCCTACCCTTCCACAAGCAGGCCAAGCTCGCCGCGCGCGCGGTGCTGGCTGCCCACGAGCAGGGCAAGTTCTGGGAGTATCAAGATCGCCTGCTGGTGCCGGGCGCCCACCTCGAGCGTGACGGCCTGATCGCCACCGCCGGGGAGCTCGGCCTCGACGTCGCGCATTTCACCGCCGCCATCGACTCCGACCGCTTCGACGCCCAGATCGATGCGGAGACGAAAGAGGCCATGGCCATTGGCGCCAATGGCACCCCAGCCACCTTCGTCAACGGCCGCTACGTGCGCGGTGCCCAGCCATTGGCCAGCTTCGATCAGATCGTCCGCGAGGCACTGGCCGAAGCCGAGCAGAAGGCCGGTAAGTAGGCGTCTCGCGCCCAGGCGAGACCCGGGCCGCCAGATCAAACGTTCGCCGCGCTCAGGAGCCGCGTCACGGCGCCGAGGAGCGCCGCGCGCTGATACGGCTTTTGCAGGAAGCCCTGCACCTGCAGCGCCCAACCCCGATTCTCGATCGCCGCCTCGCTGTAGCCGCTGGAGATCAGGATCGGCAGCTCCGGCAGAAGCTCACGGACGGCGATCACGACCTCCGCACCACTCTTGCCGGGCATGGTGAGATCGAGGATCACCATGTCGATGCGCGGCACGCCCCGGCGCAGTACGGCGAGCGCCTCGTCTCCGTCCTCCGCCGAGATCACCTCGTAGCCCTCCCGGCGCAGGAAACGCTCCGCGACCATGCGTACCAACGGCTCGTCATCCACCACGAGGATGCGCTTACCTTCCTGGACCGGCTTGACCTCCTCCTGGGAAGTGCCCTCGGATACGGGGACCCAGTCCGCAATCACCGGCAAGTGGACCTCGAACAGACTCCCCTGCCCAGGCGTGCTCTCCACACGCATATCACCACCGGCGGTCACGACGATCTCCCGACACACCGCCAAGCCGAGCCCGGTCCCTTTGCCCGGCCCTTTCGTGGTGAAAAAGGGATCGAAGATGTGCTCCATCAGCTCCCTGGACATCCCCATGCCGGTGTCACGGACACGGAGGGTAGCCACGTCCCCGCGGCGCATGACGGTCACGGTGAGGGTCCCGCCGGCGGGCATCGCGTCACGGGCGTTGCAGCACAGGTTCATGAGCACCTGCTGCACCCGTCCCTTGTCGATGCGCATCGCCGCCGGCACCGAGTCGACAGCGAAGTCGATGCGCACCTTGGGATCGATGCTGCGCCGCAGGATGTCCATCACCTCGCGCGCGGCCTCACGCAGATCGACCACCGCCGACTCCTCTTCGCCCCGGCGCACGAAGTCGAGGATCTGCCGCGTCAGGCTCGTCGCCGAACTTCCCACCCGCGCGATCTCGTCCACCAGGGTGTGTTGCGGGTCACTGCTGGGAATCCCCTCCTGCAGCAAGGCGGCGACCCCCAAGATCCCGGCCAATACATTGTTGAAATCGTGCGCGACACCCGCTGCCACTGCTCCCAGGTTTTCTAGCTTCTGGTTTTGTAGCAACACCTCTTTGAGACGGCGCTCGGACGTCACATCGGTCAACACGAACAGCACGCCCTCTTGCCACAGCGAGGTCGTCACCCGAAACCACTGGTGCCCCTCGATCGACGCCTCCTGACAAAGCAGGTCGACTTGACCCTGGCGTTCGGACAGCGTTTGTCGAGCGAGCTCCTCCCAGCCCCTGCCCGATTTGAAGCACGAATCGGATGCGCCGGGAGAGACAAAGCCGTGGGGAAACCAATCGGAGAATCGGCTATTGAGCCAGCGGAAATTGAGGTCCGCATCGACCCACGCCGCCGCCGCTACCGCCGCATCGCACACCTCGCCGAGCAGCGCCCAATCGCCCCCTGGTGGTAGCCGGTCATTGGCGGTCAGAGGGTGCAACTCGGTCGACGTCACTGGCTTCATACCAAGGATCCAACGGTGCACGGTCGACGATCACCACCACGCGCGGGGGTCACACGACAAGACGCCTTATTTTTCGGAACCCTATCGATCTCGCGTGATACCTCGGGATGAGTTTTCTGGCGGAGGTCGTATCGCACGACTAGGCTTCGCGCACGGCGGGGCGCCGATTGCCGCGCAATGGCTTGGCCCCTGCAAACAGCTCCCTGACCAGCCATGGGCACGCACGGCGAATGCGGGCCGTCCAGTTGCCCAGCGCTGCGAGCCAGCCGATACAACCCGAGATGAGACATGTTTCTAAACGCACTCGTGGCGTGTATTGCACAGCCGCGCATCGTCTGATGCTGGCCCGTGGTAGCCATGGGGAGCGCCACACTTCCAGCGTCATTTCGACGCCAGACCGAACACCGAGGCGTAGAATGACGAACAGAGGACAAACGTAAGGCGGACGATCCGGGCGTGGGAGTACATACCCAATCACCACTGGAAGAGCACGGCCCTGAGGAAGCTGGCCAGGAGACGATTCTCGCCTTCTGTCGCCAACTCCACCGTACTCTCAAGACCATCGGGCTCTATGGTGCGGAACATCCGGCCGCCGCATCGATCCACCAAGATCTGTACGAGCTCTATCGGCAGGCAACCGACGAGCGGGAATCGGTTCTGCTCGCCTTCGGTCCCGATCAGCTCATCCTCAACGAGGAGCGGTTGGATGGCCTCTCCCCCACCCTGCGGTCCCTCTGCGACCACATGCATCGTCTGGGAATCGCGCGCGTCATCATGCATGAGGGGGCCGACAAGGAGGAGGTGCAGGACCTGGTGGCGCGCCTGGTAACGCTACCGACGGCCGGTGGGGAGAGCGGGCAACCGGCGCCGCTTGAAGGCGTTGGATTTCCGCACTTCCGACTCGCCGGTCTGGAGTGCAATGTCACCATCGCCAAGGACGGCATCAGGCTCTCCGCCGATCCCAACCTGACGGAGCGGGAGCGCCAGCTCTGGTACGCCCTGATCACTGGTCGCGGCGGTGCATCGAACGAACCGCTGGCCCGCGAAGCCATGGAGTTTCTGCGGGAGCTCCTGCACCGCGAGGGCAGTCTCGCCTACCTGGTGCAGGCAGCCAAAGATCGACGCGCCGGCGACGGCGGGAACCAACCCGTGCTGTCCGGCAAACTCCTCGCCCAACTCTTCAACCGGATCGTGCACAGTGCCGCACAGCTCCCGGCGCACGAACGCAGCGATTTCCTGCGCGACCTGGGGGCCCGCACCTTGGAGCTCACCCCGTACGACCTGATCGACTTGCTGGCGGGGGGTGAGGTGGACGATGACCTCCTTGCCCAGAGCCTGCAGGCCAATACGGAAGAAAAATTGTTGGACACGATGGCGGCCCTGGTCCGTGCCGAAGGGGCCGACTCTCTGCGCCTGGCCCACTGTGTCGGGGCGTTCGTGCGCCCGGAGTCGGCCGCCGACCGCATGCTGCCGGCAGTCCGACACCGGGTTCACCAGAGCACCGAGCACAACGACGGCGAGGCGCTTACGGTCTGGCAACGCGTGGAAGAGTTGGCGCTAGAGTCACTCGGTCAGCGTTACATGTCACGGGCATACGAGGCGCAACTCGACGACTTTGCCAGTGACTATTTTCCCACCCTTTCGGGATACAAGACCGTCCAGACGATCTCCGAAGAAGATCTGACCACCCTCGACCCGGCCTTTCTCTCCCACGGCCATACCCAGTTGCTCCTCGATCTCCTGGCCGACGAAACGGAGCTCGGCGAGTTCCGCAGGGTCATCGACGGGCTGTTCGAGCGCCTGGTCGCAGCCATCGACGGCTCTGAGTACGAGCTGGCGACACTCATCGCCACCGACCTGCGGCGCCAGTGCAGCCGCGAAAGCGACCGGCCCAAGGAATTCAAACAGGTGATCTGGACCCACCTGGGACGCCTCGATCTCGCGGGGATTACGGATCGTGCCTTCGCCCAGATCGAGTCGATGAAGGCGCAGTACTTCGACGAGTTCCACACTTTCCTCAAGGTGTTCCAAGGCGCGATTGCACCCCACCTCCTCGATCGCTTGGAGCACGAGGAAGACCGCGCGGTACGCCGCTCCATCCTGCGCATCCTCGCCTCCTTCACCGACGAGCTGATCCCGGAGCTGATGGCGCGCCTCGACAGCCAGCACTGGTACTACGTGCGCAACATCGTCCACCTCCTCGGCCAGTCCGGCTCACCCGAAGCGGTCCGGCCCCTCACCCTGCAACTCCAACACAAGGACCCGCGAGTCCGACGCGAGGCGCTGCTCGCCCTGGCGAACCTCGACTCGCCCCGCTGTATCCCGTTTGTCGCCCGGCTATTGACGGATGACACCATTGCCGCATCTCCGGAGAACGACCAGGTCCGCGTCGAGGCGGCCCGCTGCCTGGCACGCTTTCCCCAGGAAGCGGCGGATAGCGCCCTGCGCAAAGGGGTCCTGAGCAAACGACCGACGGTGGCCGATGCGTGCCGCCGCATCCTCACCGAGAGGCATTGATGTCTCCACCGCCCGTGCCCACTGCCGACTTTCCCAAGGGGAAACCCGCGGTCCCCGTGCAACAGGTGCACCGCTGGGTCGCCGCCTTCCTGACCGCCCTCCACCAACGAGGCCTCTACCCGGCAGGACACCCCGCCGCAACCCAGGCCTTGGCAGAGGTCGAGAACGACCTGCACCGCATTCTCGAGGAAAATGACGCCCTGCAGCTGGCGATCATCGGCGACCGCGTGTTGTTTCCCTCCTATCCTGTGGACGGCCAGGAGCTGCATCTGGAAGGCGGGCTCAAAGACCTTCGTAACCGTGGTATCGAGCACCTCGCCTTTCGCCAAGGCGTCCCACGAGCGGAGATCGAGGCTCTATTCGATCTCCTGCTCGCGCCGCGGTGCGGCGGGGAGATCGACGATCTGCAAGCCGCGTTGGCCGACGCCGGCGTCCACCACATCCGCATTGGGCGCCTCGCGGCGGATGACGACGACGGCAACTCGGCCGGTGATGGGCAGTTTGCCAAACGGCTCTACCAGCGTGCCCTCGGCACCATCGAAGAGCTCCACCGCATCATTACCGAGAACCGCACGGTGCCGGTGGACCGCGCGCGCGAGATCGTGGACGCGGTGGTGCAAGATCACCGCCAGGGCGGTCAGCTCCAGGCCCTCACCTGGCTCAAAAGCCACGACGACTACACCTACACCCACGTACTCAATGTCTGCATCCTCACGGTCGCGCAGGCGCGGACCCTCGGCATGCCCGAAGGGCAGCTCAACGCCGTCGGCGTGGCCGCCCTGCTCCACGACACCGGTAAGTGCTTCGTGCCCCCCGAGCTGATTCGCAAGCCAGGTAAGTTGACCCCAGAGGAGTTCCACATCGTCAAGGCCCACCCCGTGCTCGGCGCACAATTGTTGCGCACCATCCCCCATGTCGACGATCTCACCGTCCTGGTGGCCTACGAGCACCACGTGCGTTTCGCTGGCGGCGGCTATCCCGCGCAGGCCCACCGCCGACCGCTCAACCTGATCTCGCGCATGTGCACCATCGCGGACTACTACGATGCCCTGCGCACAATTCGCAGCTACAAGTCCGAGATCACCCCCGACGAGGCCCTGCGCATCATGTCTCAGGGAGCCGGCACGATCCTGGATCCGACTCTGTTCAAGCACTTCGTCAACATGGTCGGACCCTATCCCAGCGGCTGTCTGGTGGAACTGTCCGACGGCACCCTCGCGGTGGTCGTCACCACCCACGCGGGATTTCCCATGCGTCCGACGGTGCGCACCATCCTCGATGGCGAGGGCAATCCCCTGCCGAACCCGATGCTCTTCGACCTGCGTAGCGGTCAGCAACGCAATCCGCCGCTGGAGATCCGCCGCGCCGTCGATCCAAACCAGGTCGCGGTCGCGGCGGAAGACTACTTGTAGCCATGGCCAAGCGGGTAACCACTAATCTACCCGTCGCCAGCGAGGAGCTGCAGGCGCTCGCCTTGGGGATCCTGCGCGCGTTGAATGCCGCCCTAAAGATCACTCAACTCTACGCCCACAACCACCCCTCCCTGGGCCACGCCATCGCGCAACTGCAAGTGCACTATGAAGCGGCGATGGTCGACCACTTGTTGGTGAACCTCACCTTCACGGGCGACACCATCGCGGTCAATGACGGCGAGTTGCCCCTATTGGATGTTCCCCTGCGTCGCTTGTCACGCCATCTTCACCAAATCGGCATCGCCACCTTGAGCTTTGCACCCGGTGCGGATGAGGAGGTCTTGCGGCACCTGATCGAGGTCCTGGCCACGCCGCTGCAGCAGGTCCTGGAGGTCGGCAATATCGAGGCGCTGATCGATACGGCGCGACTCGGGGCCGTGCGCATCCTGCCCCTCGACTACACCCGGGTGTTTCGGGTCGCGGCCAATGGCCTGCCGTCATCCCACGAGCTGATCGACGCCGAGGGTCTGTGGTACGCCATGATCACCGGTTACGTGGTGCGCCGCCCCGAAGAGCTCGACCGGGAAGCACGAGACTTCATCACCGCCTTCGCCGCCGATCCTCGCAAGCTGCGCTACTTCGCCGACGAGCTCGCCCAGCTCCAGCTCGACGAGCAATGGATCGAGGTCGGCAGGGTGAAGGGGTCGTTGCTGGCCAACTTCTACCGCAGCCTCGGTACCCTACTCCACGACCAGCAGGGCATCCAGCGCCAGGTGTTTGTCACTCGGGTCGCCCGCGGCACCGAGGGGCTGCGACCCCTACAGCTCGTCAAGCTCCTCACCGAGAGCGAAGACGAGGCGGCAGGGCCCGGCTACGAGATCGTCGACGAGCTGATCGCCGCCTTCCGTCCCCACCGCGCCGCCGAACTGTTGCTGGCCGCCGCCGGCGAGGCAGACGAGGGGGAGATGATGCGCCTGGTCGAACGCCTGCTCACCGTCCACCCCCAGAAGAAACGCATCCTCGACCTCTTGGACCAACAGACCGAGACGGTCCGCCAGCTCAAGGACGGCAACGTCGCCCAGAGCGAGGCGTTGCGCACCCTGTGCCGCCGGTTCGCCGATACCGATTACCTGTCGATCCTCCAGGAACCCTCCGCGTCGTCGGCGAGCGACTACATCGAGCAGCTCCGCTCCCTGGAAGAGGATCGCGACCTGGCCGCGGAGCTCCTGCAAGGATTGCTCCTCGACGTGGCGAAGCAGGAGCAGGCGAGCCTCTACCTGGCCCTGCTGGAGGTCGAGGACGACCCGGAGCAGTTCACCGACCAGTTGATCACCCTGGAGCGATTGGTCAACGAGGCCGTGGAGTCGCACAGCTACGATGTCGCCCTGGCGATCCTCGACGGCCTGCGTCGCCTCGGTATCCAAGACAGCCCTCTAACGGAGGACTTTCGGGCACAGACGGTAGAGTGGCTGACGGGACTGGATCATCGGCCATTGATCGCCGCCCTGGTGGCGGACTATGGGCACTACGGTGCGACCCCGGCGGAGCGCGACGTAAACCATTGCCTCGCCGCCCTGGGTGAGCCGGCGATCGATTGCCTCCTCGACCTATTGAAGGAGAGTGGTGACCGGTCACAGCGCCGCGCGATCCTCACCCTGCTCAAGAACCAGGGCGCCATCATCCTGCCTCAAATCCAGCGACGGCTCGAAGATCCGATCTGGTATTTCGTGCGCAACCTCCTCCACCTCCTGGGAGAGCTCGGCCAAGAGGAGAGCGCACGGTTGCTCATCCCCCTGCTGCACCACAACGATCACCGGGTCGTGAAAGAGGCCCTGGCCGGCCTCGGTCAGATCGGCTCGCGCAATGCCACGCCGTTCATTGCCCGTTTGCTCCTTACCGAGCCGGCGCTGGCCACCAAGAAGCATGACGAGGTGCGGATCGCCGCCGCGCGTACCCTCGCAAGAATCGGCGACCCCCGTGCGGTCGAGACCCTGCGCAGGGGGAGCCTCGTGCGTCGGTCGGCGGTCGCCCAGGTCTGTGAGGAGACCTTGCGTGACAATGTCAACCGCACGACCGGGAGTGGCAACGGTGGAGAGGATCGAGCGTGAACGGCTTGCCGCCACAGCCGGAGGAAGGCACTGCACCGAAGCACTCGCGACAGGCGGTGGAGTTCGTCCAGCTCCTGTTCGGCGCCCTGCGCAACCGGCAGCTCTACCCGCCGGGCCACAAGCTCCTGATGACCAGCGCCGAGCGCCTGGTCGCCGCCCTCCCCGAGGCCTTGGCCGGTCAGGCGGAGCTCAACATCGGCATCATCGACGACCGGGTCATCCTCGGTGAGTACCCGCTGTCGCAAGGGCTCTCACCCTCCGCGGCGCAGCTTACACCGCTACGCGAGCGGGAGATCGAGCGCATCACCTTCGACCGCGAGACGACCTCTGCAGAGGTCAAGGCCTTGCTCGATGTGCTCGCGGGCGATCCGAGCGAAATACCTGCTGGCGAGCAGTTGGCCGGTGCCGGCGTACACTCCATTCGCATCGGCAGACTGTCCAGCGGCGGCCAGGACGATGGGGGCAGGCGCTCCCTGGCGGAGCTCTACAACGAGCTGTATCGCAACGCCGTGCTCGCCGTGCGCGATCTGATCGGGCTATGCCGCCAGACCGGTACCGTGTCGGTATCTGCCAGCCAGGAGGCCGTGGAGCAGGTGGTCCACAACGCCTGTGCCGGCGATGACAGCCTCCTCGATCTGACCAATCTGCCGCAGCAAGACGAGGAGAGCTTCTCTCACGCCCTCAACACCTGCATCCTCGCGGTTTCCCTCGGCCGCTCGCTGGGCCTGCCGCAACGCCAGCTCCACGATCTGGGCACCGCCGCCCTCCTGCACGACATCGGCAAGAGCGCCCTGCCCGAGGAACTGGTGCGCAAGGAGGGAGAGCTGACGGCGGAGGAGCGCGAGCTCCTCGAACGCCACCCCGTCCTCGGGGCCAACCTACTGCGCAAGCTCAGCGGCGTGGGGAACGTCAGCGCCCGGGTGGCATTCGAACACCACATCGGCTTCGGTGGCGGCGGCTATCCGCATCGTGCGACCCATGCCCCGCTGCACCTTGCCAGCCATGTGGTCGCCATCGCCAACACCTACGACAACCTCCGCGGCCGCCAGGGCCGTCTGGAAGAGATGACCTGCGAACGCGCCCTGCGCATGATGGCAAAGGAGGTCGGTGGCGCCTTCGAGCCGACCCTGTTGAAGCGGTTCGTCAACCACCTCGGCCTGTATCCGAAGGGGACCCTCGTGTTGCTCTCCGACGGCACCATCGGCCTGGTAAAGGAGGTACGGAAAGGTCACCCCCTCACCCCGCGAGTGATGGTCATCCAGAACCAGGCGCGGGAGCGCCTCGACGCCCCGTACGACGTCGACCTGTGGGAGAGCGCCCAGGCGGAGACGCCGATCAAGATCTTGGAATCGCGGGACACACGCATGCGCGGCTTCGACCCACTCACCTACTTCCGCTGAGCAACTCACCCCGGAGAGCGCACGCTGCTCTCGGCGGAGTCCTGATATGAAGGGGGGCGTCACGCGCCCCCCTCGCCACCCGGCGCAGGTCCGGGTGGCTTCACCCCCCGTGGATGGCGGGCTGACGCCCGCCATTAGCCCGCATTTCTCACCAGGGATCGTGGCGAGACCGTGCAAACGCGCGTAGATCCTGGCCGGCCCGCAAGTCCGAGCCCGCAGGCCACCTTGCAGGTTATCGAGGACTCGGACGAGAACCCGGCCAGGAGATGCGGCCTGCCTGCCGGCAAGCAGGGCAGTTGCGCGGGCGCAGCAGATTCATGGTGAGAAATGCGGGTTAGACCGTATGGAGCGGGACGCTCCATACGGTCTACCTTGTCGCATGAACCATGCCTTCAAGATCGAGGGAGTGCTCCTCTGGGCCGGAATCACCGCAACCCTGGCGTATCGTGGTTGGCCGGCGTGGCTGGTACCGCTGCTGCCCAGCCTGTTGATCAACCTGCCGCTGATCAGCCTCCTCGTCCGGCGCGAGCCCCTCGGTGATTGGGGGCTGATGATCCCCGATCTCGCGAGCACCCTGCGGCACGTCGCCGCATTCGCCCTGCTGCTGGGCCCCGCGAGCCTCGTCGCCCTGCGCCTGATCGGTGCCATCGACATCACGTGGCGGGCACACCCCGAGGCGATCGCGGCCTCCCTGGGCCGGCAACTGCTATGGGTGGCGCTGCCGGAGGAGATCTTCTTCCGCGGGTATCTCTGGCGACGTATGGGAGCCGGTGCCGAGGCACCTACTAGCCGCCTGCGACGCATCGCCACCAACGCAACCTTTTTCACCGCCACCCACTATTGGATCCATCCCGGCATGTGGGCCCTAGCGACGTGGTTTCCCGGGCTCTACTTTACATGGCTCCGCTGCCGGACCCAGAGCGTGGTGGCGCCCATCCTGTGTCACGCGATCGCCAACACCATGCTGTTTGCAGCCACCGGCACGGTGCGGTAAATGCCTCCCGAGCCAGCGGGAAAGGCATAAAAAGGCGGGATTCCAGGACCGCCACCTGACAAAGATCCATCGAAGGATCTTGGCCTGGCAACCTATTGGAGAGCGCCATTCGGCGCCAGGCGGCTACTGCTTCCCGGAACCCCGCGAACTCCGCTTATTGACTATTTCAGATTAGTTTTGTCGATCGCGGGTGTCAATGGGTGGAGGCGGGATCTCCGGCCGCACGCCATACGCCGCCTCGCGGAACAGCGTCTCCTTCAACGTCCCGAATTTCAGCCGGCTGATGATACGTACCGGGATGTGCGGCGCCGTTCGCCGCCGCCACGCCTGAAACGAGCCAGCGCGCTGGCGCTCGCCTCGGTACCACACCTCCCCATCGATACGTTCACAGGCGAGGGGACCGAGGTCCGTCTTCACGCTCTCCTCGCCGAGCACCCGCAGCCGGACCTCCTTGAGCTTGGTGCCGTCAAGCAGGGGTACCGCCAGCCCATCCAGGGCCACCACCGGCTGGTGGGCGATCCAGTACGGCAGGGTCAATGGCCACTGCATTCCCGGGGGAGTCGACACTACCTCGCGATCGGTCTTGCCCTCCGTGTGGTCCACGCGCACGAAGGTCGTTTGACCACGATCCCAGTGGACCGCGGACCAGCGCTCCTGGCGTCGTCCCTTGGGCTCGTCGATGTCCTCGTACAGAAGCTCCGGATGACCGTCGAGGTGAACGCGGGCCACGAACCTATCCCGCACCCGATACAACCGAGCCATGGGACCGCTCGGCGCAAGCTCCTTGCTCACCCATACCGTGGCCTCGCCGTCCGGCACCCATGAGTAATACGACCGCCCGACCGGGATGCTGCCGAACGACACCTCGTAGGTCAGACGCAGGCCGTCCGCCGGGCGTTCACCGCCGGCTGCCGTCGCTGATCGGGTGACACCGGAACAGACGACGAGGAGGGCGAGGGGCAGCCCGAACCACGCCCAGCCACGGGGAGCCACCGTCCGGCGCAACCGGCGGCGACCCCACCGGTGTTGTGGACGAACGGCCTCCTCGCCAACGCCATGACACCTGGCGTCACCCGCATCCGCCGTCACCGAGGGCGGGGGAGCCGTGAGTACCGATTTGGAATCAGTCAGTTGGCCAGGCAAAAAACCAAGTCCGGTTGGTTTAGATAAACTGGCAGCATTATTGCTGAATCTCATCGTGACCCCTAGACCCGACAGCCGATTCGATCTCAGGCCCCTGTAGACGTCATGCGACCCGTGGCCCATACGCCCCGTCATTCCTCCCGCATCCCCCATCATCGCCGTCGGTCGCCGTACCCCCAATCCCAGCGGGCCCCAGCCAGCCCCATGGAGACAGCACCATGAGCAATCAGACCGAGCAATCGTTGCTGGACCTGATCCTCTCCGGCACCGACCAGGAGCGCTTCCGCGACCTGCACTGGCGCGGCAGCTTTACAGAGTACCTGGACCTTCTCCGCAAAGATCCGCGCATCGGCCGGTCCGCATTCCAGCGGGCCTACGACATGATCGTCTCCTTCGGCGAGACGCGCTATACGGAGAACAAGGTCAGCCGCATCCACTACCACTTCTTCGACGACCCGATCGCCCACGGGAAGGATGCGGTCTTCGGTCTCGACGACTCCCTGATGCACCTGGTGGACATCTTCAAGGCCGCGGCCCGCCGTTACGGCACCGAGCGCCGCGTCCTGCTGCTGCACGGGCCGGTGGGCAGCGCCAAATCGACCATCGTGCGCATGCTGAAGAAGGGGATGGAACACTACTCCGCCACGCCGGCCGGGGCGCTCTACACCTATACCTGGCACCTCCCGGAGGACATGGTGCACGACCCGGTGGCCAAGGAGATGCCATGCCCGATGCACGAGGATCCCCTCCACCTCGTGCCCCTCGATAACCGCCCCGCCCTCCTCGAAGCCATCAACCGCGAGATGCCGGAGGCCGACCGCATCGCCAGCGAGGGTGACCTCTGCCCGGCCTGCCGCTACGTGTTCCGCGAGCTCATGGGGCGCTACGAGGGCGACCTCGCCAGGACCCTGGAGCACGTGGAGATGCGCCGTCTGGTGCTCTCCGAGCAGGACCGGGTGGGGATCGGCACCTTCCAGCCTAAGGACGAGAAGAACCAGGATTCCACCGAGCTCACCGGCGACATCAACTTCCGCAAGATCGCCGAGTACGGCTCCGACTCCGACCCGCGCGCCTTCAACTTCGACGGCGAGTTCAACATCGCCAATCGCGGCATCATCGAGTTCATCGAAGTGTTGAAGCTCGACGTCGCCTTTCTCTACGACCTGCTCGGCGCGAGTCAGGAGCACCGCATCAAACCGAAGAAGTTCCCGCAGACCGACATCGACGAGGTGATCATTGGGCACACTAACGAGCCGGAGTACAAGCGCCTCCAGTCCAACGAGTTCATGGAGGCGCTGCGCGACCGCACGGTGAAGATCGACGTGCCATACATCACCAAGCTCAGCGACGAGATCCACATCTACGAGAAGGACTACGGCGCCACCAAGGTGCACGGCAAGCACCTCGCCCCGCACACCCTGGAGGTGGCGGCGATGTGGGCGATCCTCACCCGTCTGGTCGAGCCGAAGAAGGCGAAGCTCTCCCTGATGCAGAAGCTCAAGCTGTACAACGGCAAGAGCCTGCCGGGCTACACCGAGGAGAACGTCCGCGAGCTGCGCAAAGAGGCCTCGCGCGAGGGCATGGATGGCATCAGCCCGCGCTACATCCAGGACAAGATCTCCAACGCCCTGGTGAAGGAGGACCATCACGGCTGCATCAACCCCTTCATGGTCCTCAATGAGCTGGAGCGTGGCCTCTCCCACCACTCGTTGATCACCAACGACGAGCAGCGCAAGCGCTACATCGAGCTGATGGCGGTGGTGAAGGAGGAATACGAGGACCTGGTGAAGTCCGATGTGCAACGGGCGATCTCCGCCGATACGGAGCTCATCGCCCAGCTGTGCAGCAACTACATCGACAACGTCAAGGCGTACACCCAGAAGGAGAAGGTGAAGAACCGCTACACCGGCCAGGACGACGAGCCCGACGAGCGGCTAATGCGCTCCATCGAGGACAAGATCGACATCCCCGAGTCACGCAAGGACGACTTCCGCACCGAGATCATGAACTACATCGGGGCCCTGGCGATCGAAGGCAAGACCTTCAACTACACCACCAACGCCCGCCTGCAGAAGGCGCTGGAGCTGAAGCTGTTCGAGGACCAAAAGGACACCATCAAGCTCTCCAGCCTGGTTTCGGGCACGGTGGATGAGAAGACCCAGGAGAAGATCGATGTGGTCAAAGGGCGCCTGAAGAAGTACTACGGCTACTGCGACGTGTGCGCGACCGACGTCCTGAACTACGTCTCGTCGATCTTCGCCCGCGGTGACGTGAAGAAGGAGAAATAGGAAGCCTGAGGTGCCGATGTGTGTGAGTCGAGTGGAGTGAATCTATGAAGAACTGGATTGGGGGATGGGGGGTGGGGGATGCGGGGATCGGGCCGGCCCTGCGGGTTGCTGATCATTATTTCATGGCGGCTCATCCTCGGCATCTCATTTGGCCGTCGCAGACGGCCATCCATTCCCCCACCCCGCACCCCCCATTCCCCACCTCAGCCTGCCGATAGGCAGGCCCGCGAGCCACGCGAGCCACCCCCATGCCCGCCAAGGTCCAGCAAAATATCACCCGCTTCAAGGAGATCGTCAAAGGACGGATCAAGAAGGACCTGCGCAAGTACATCACCCACGGCGAGATGATCGGCAAGCAGGGCGACGAGTTCATCTCCATCCCGTTGCCGCAGATCGACCTGCCGCACTTTCGCTTCGGGCGTAACGACCAGGGGGTCGGCCAGGGGGAAGGCGAGGAGGGCGATGCCGTCGGGGAGGGAGCCAGCCAGGCCGGCGACGCGGAAGGCCAACACATCCTGGAGGTCGACATCACCTTGGACGAGCTGGCCGAGATCCTCGGCGAGGAGCTCGCGCTGCCCAACATCGAGCCCAAGGGCAACAACCAGATCACCGCGAAGAAGGATCGCTACACCAGCATCCGCAACGTCGGCCCGGAGTCCCTGCGCCACGTCAAGCGCACCTACCGCCAGGCGCTGCGGCGCCAGATCATGACCGGCACCTACGATCCGCGCCGGCCGCGGATCATCCCGGAGCCGCGTGACCGCCGCTACCGGACCTACACAACGGTCGACCAGCCGGAGACCAACGCCGCGGTGATCTACATCATGGACGTCTCCGGCTCCATGGGTGCGGAGCAGAAAGAGCTGGTGCGCATCACCGCGTTCTGGCTCGACACCTGGCTCGCCAGCCAGTACGACGGCCTGAAGGTGCGCTACATCATCCACGACGCCAAGGGCCGGATCGTCGATCGCGAAACCTTCTTCCACACCCGCGAGAGCGGCGGCACCATCATCTCCAGCGGCTTCGAAAAGGCCATCGAGCTGGTCACCACCGAGCTGTCGCCGAACGAGTACAACCTCTACCTGTTTCACTTCAGCGACGGCGACAACTGGGACGCGGACAACAAGCGCGCCATCGAGCTGCTGGAAAACGATCTCCTGCCTTACCTCAATCTGTATTGCTATGGCCAGGTCCACTCACCCTACGGCAGCGGCAAGTTCCTCAACGAGGTCGGCCAGCACATCCAGGGCGACCTGGCGGAGCGCGTCATCACCTCGCGCATCAAGAACAAGGAGATGGTCTACGATTGTCTGAAGGAGTTCCTCGGAACCGGGAAGTAGTGCCTGGAATCACGACGCACTGACTTGGAGTTCGCAACGAGATAGACAAGGGGTTAGGGGCTAGGGATTAGGGGTTAGGGAATGTGCCGGCCCGCGGGGCCGGCCAATTTTTTCGGACATCAACCGACCATGCGATGCGCATCTCGAAACAATCTGTTGGCCGCCTGCGGCGGCCAACCGCCCCTAGCCCCTAACCCCTAGCCCCTGCGAGCGCAGCGAGCCCGCCATGGACACCCAGACCAAATTCCCCACCCAGCTCAAGGAGTGGAAGTACCGCATCGAGGGGATGGCCCGCGCCTACGGCCTCGACTTCTTCCAGACCATCTTCGAGATGGTCTCCTACGAGAAGATCAACGAGATCGCCAGCCAGGGCGGCTTCCCCACGCGCTATCCCCACTGGCGCTTCGGCATGGAGTACGAGCAGCTCTCCAAGGGCTACGCCTACGGATTGCAGAAAATCTACGAGATGGTGATCAACAACAACCCGTGTTACGCGTACCTGCTGGACTGCAATAGCCTCACCGATCACAAGGTGGTCATGGCCCACGTCTACGGCCACTGCGACTTCTTCAAGAACAACGCCTGGTTCGCCAAGACCAACCGCAAGATGATGGACACCATGGCCAACCATGCGGTGCAGATCCGCGACCTCATGGCGCGCCACGGCCTGGAGAAGGTGGAGGCCTTCATCGACACATGCCTGTCCATCGAGAACCTGATCGACTACCACGCACCGTTCATTCGCCGCGGCCCGGCGAAGCGTGACGATGAGCCAGAGCCGAAGAAACAGCGCATCTCCTACCCCGCCAAGCCGTACATGCAGGAGTTCATCAACCCGCCCGGCGCCTCTTCCGAGGCCGACGACACCGAGAACGACGACGAGGCGACCGAGACCACACCGGAACCCCTCGCCGAGTCCACCCGTGACGTGATGGGCTTCGTGCTGGAGAACGCACCGCTCAAGCCGTGGCAGCGCCAGGTCCTCGCCACCCTGCGGGAGGAGGCGTACTACTTCGCGCCCCAGGCCCAGACCAAGATCATGAACGAGGGATGGGCGTCCTATTGGCACTCGAAGATGATGACCGGCTCCGATCTCACCGACGGCTACCAGGCGCGACGCGCCCAGGCGCCGGTCCTCGACGCCTCCGAGATCGTGGACTTCGCCGACCACCACTCGGGCACCCTCGCCACCTCGCCCGGCCGGATCAACCCGTACAAGCTCGGCATCGAGCTCTACCGCGATATCGAGCGGCGCTGGAACAAGGGGCAATTCGGCCGCGAGTGGGAGGAGTGCACCGACATGCGTGAGCGGGTGGAGTGGGACACCCAGGCCGGGCTCGGCCGGCAAAAGATCTTCGAGGCGCGCCGCGTGCACAACGACATCAGCTTCATCGACCACTACCTCACCCGCGAGTTCTGCCTCGAGCAGAAGCTGTTCGCCTTCGACTACAACAAGTTCACCAAACGCTACGAGATCTCCGACCGCGACTTCGCCGAGGTCAAGCGGCGGCTCCTCGCGTCCCTGACCAACTTCGGCCAACCGATCATCTCCGTGGTCCACGCCAACTACAAAAACCGTGGCGAGCTCCTCCTGCACCACCACCACGAGGGCAACGACTTAAAGCTCGACTACGCCGGCGACACCCTGCGCAACCTCTACAAGCTCTGGTCGCGGCCGGTGCACATCGAGACCCAGGTCGACGACGACGCCTGCCTCCTCTCCTTCGACGGCCACGAGATCACCCGCACCGACGGTCGCGCCGCCGCGGCGTAGCCTTCGCACCGCCACCACGCGCCCGTCGACCTCCCGTAGCAGCGACCTCGGTCGCGAACCGGTAAGCCGGCACCGCGACAGCACGCTCCCGGTGCGGTCGTTCGCCGCCCGGGCTGCTCCCTGCCACACAGGCGACCGGCCGCTGGTCGAGTCCCGCGAAGCTCAAGAACCGAGGAGGAGGAGCCGCGGCACCGCCGTCAGTGGGTGAGATCGGGCAGGACCCGCTCCGCCTCCCGCCGGCCCAGGTCGATCATCTCCTGCGCGCGGTAAAACTCCAGGAAGCCGCAGGCATTGCGCGGGATCTTCACCACCACGTCCGGCGAGTACGCCGCCATCTTCAGCCGCGCGATGGTGTTCTGCATGGTCTCCGTCGACCGCAGGATCACGTCCACCAACCCCATCGCCTCCGGGGCCCCTTCCACCGGCTCCGCCACCTCCGGCCGCCACGGCAGACGATCGATGAACTGGGCGATGCGCCGGCTGTACTCGGGGAACGGCACGGGCCGCCTGGCCGGCGCCGTGTCGAGGTCTGGGCGCGAACGCGCCCCGGTCATGACCACCACGGTCACATCGGTGTGATCGTTGAGGGTCGGGGCGACCGGCACCGGGTTCACCAGCCCACCATCGAGGAGCAACCGCCCGTGGTACGGAAACGGTGTGAAGAAGGTCGGGATGGAGATCGATGCCCGGATGGCATCGAACAGCGACCCTCGGTTGAGCCACACCTCCTTCTGCTCGCGCACATCCGTGGCCACCGCCGTGAACGAGATCGGCAGGTCCTCGATGTTGCGATCCACGATCAACTCCTTGAGCACGCCGATGATGCGGTCGCCCTTCACCAGCCCGCCGCGGCTGAACGAGAAGTCAAACAGCCGCACCACGTCTGCCTTGCTCAGGGCGGTCACCCAGCGCGTGTAGGTCGCCAGCTCGCCGGCGGCGTAGATTCCCCCGATCACCGCCCCCATCGACGTCCCGGCAATCGCCCGGATCTCATACCCCCGAGCCTCCAGACACTCGATCACCCCGATGTGCGCCAGCCCCCGCGCCCCGCCGCTGCCGAGCACCAAAGAGACCGTCTTGCGCGCCATCTGTCACCCCCCTGGCCCAATCGCCCCCGCCCCCGATCACCTCACAAACCATACTCCCAACGCGGCGATCCGCCAGCGACCGACTCCTGGACGCTCTGGAAGACGAACGGGAACCGCGAATGACCGCGCATGGGCGCATCGCCGTCGGGGATGCGGCTCACCGGCGATCGGGGAAACCACAGATGGACACAGATGGACACAGATTGGGTTGGGCTCCTGCCCGTGTCGGCCTACCGGCGGGCGATCCAGATCGTGTACCGCCCCCGGCCATGGGGACTCCGCCCCCGCACACGGATCTCCTCCAC
>DASWHD010000062.1:0-16070 GCA_036393335.1 bacterium | reverse complement strand
GCGAGAGCGTGCAAACGGCCGTAGATCCTGGCCGGCCCGCGGTAGGAGCCGAATCCCTCCTGCCTGCCGGCAGGCAGGTCGGCGACCCAGGCCCGTAGGGCCTGCTGCGTGGATCGCCGGTGAAACCGGCTCCTACCCCTGTCGAGGGCGCGGACGAGGACATGGCCGGGAGATGCGGACGGCTATGCGCTCGGAGCAGATTCATGGTGAGAAAAGCGGGCGAGAGCTTGTCCAGAATCGGGGGGCATTTCTGAGCTTGGGGCGTCGCTGCCGGAGGGGTGGCGGTACGCGCAGGCCTCGGTCCACCATCGGCTGTGGGGCGCGCGGCTCATTGCGGAGCTCGGCCTGCAGGGCGGCGAGCGGATCCTCGATCTGGGCTGGGGCGACGGGGCCCTGACGGCGCGGCTCGGGGACCTCGTCCCCGCGCGTCCCCGCGAGGGAGGTCATGGGCATCGGTGCGTCGCAGGGCATGGTCGAGGAGACTACGCCAGGTAGACGGGCGGTGCCTCGAGACCTTCCGCCGCATCAACGTCTATGCGATGAAGTAGGGGACTACGATCAACCCTGGCTGTTCCTGGGAGCTAGAGGCGCTATGCAAAGGAAATGGAGGATCTGGATGGTGGTGGGGCTGGTCCTGTCGTTTTCGTGCGGGCCGACCCACACCGAGGCGGAGGAGACGGGGCAGGGCGGGCAGATAGACAAGGAGGCGCAGGAGATCATCGAGGAGCAGATGAAGAGCTTGCAGGAGAGGGAGGCGGCGACGTTTCCGTGCAGCCTCTTCCCGCAGGCGGAGATCGAGGCCCTGGTGGGCAATCCGCTGGACAAGGGCAGTTACACGTTTAATCACCGCTTCGAGGACGATCGCCAGTACCAGAGCGAGTCGTGCGACTGGTCCGCTGCGGGAGGCGAAGGCAACGAGGTCGACCTGTGGGTCAGCCTGCCCAAGCATTTCTCTTCCGGCCGGGTAGAGTGCTCGCCCGGCAGCGGCAACCGGAAGGTCTCCGGCATCGGCGATCAGGCGTGGTGGGAGTATCAGGAGTACTTCGGCATGGGCACCCTGCGGGTCTGTGCCGCGCAGGCGATGGTGGAGGTGCAGGTCGATCTGACGGGCAATGACGAGGCAGTGGCCAGGAAGATCGCCCAGGCGATGGCGGAGAAAGTCCTGGCGTCGCGGTGACTCAAGGAAGAGAGACTGCCGGGCCTTGAAGCAACGCGTCCGTCAGATGGCCTCAGATTTCAAGACGTGACCCCAAGATGAGGCACACTGTCCCGCCCATTGGCTCGCCTGCACGACATCGAAGTCCACAAGACGGAGGTCTTCGCCCAGTGGCTCGATGGCCTGCGCGACCTTCATGCAAGGGCACGCGTGCAGGCGCGGGTCGCACGTCTGGTCGCCGGACCCCCGAGGAGATGGCGGCCTACCTGGAAGCCTAACTCGAAGAGGCGAACGGGGGCGCCACGTTGATCGCCAGGGCGCTCGGCGATATTGCGCGGGCGAGGGCATGACCCAGGTGGCACGCGATGCCGGACTGTCGCGGGAAAGTCTATGCAAGGCTTTCTCCGGCGAACGCAGCGTCGGGACTGTGCAGGATACGCAGCGCAGTCACGTTCGCCAGAAGCGTCTGCACGTCGCCGGTAAGCGCGATGAGCGAGGGCGGATCGAGCGCAAACTCGGCGTGGGTCCACCCACCTCCGGAGCCCGTGTTGCTTTCCCCACGCCGTGCAGTTCCCCCACCGTACCCGATAGAATCCCCAAGCACCGCGCCCCGCTCCGCGGTTCAGTTCAACGGGCCCTTATCCATCATGCGCCGCTCCCCCGATGCCCATCCCGAGCCTCCCGTGCGCCCGCACAATGGATAAGATCCTCTTCGTTGCACGATGGATAAGGGCCTCTTCGTTAAGTCGTTTCTCCCTTATCGTAAGGCTCACTAAATGAGCTACGGCTCTGAACATCTTGATCAACCAGTCATAACCCTTGTGCGCAAGGATGTGGTGACGTTGCGAGAGGATCAAACTGTCCAGAAGTCTCTGGACGCCATCCGGCAGCACGGTATCGGCGAGAAGATAGTCTATTTCTATATCGTGGACGCAGACAACCGCCTCTCAGGCGTCCTGCCTACCCGTCGCCTATTGACTGCACCTTTAGAGACACGACTGTCGGATTTGATGATTCCTCGCGTGGTGACCATTCCGCACACTGCCACGGTGCTAGAAGCATGCGAGGCGTTTGTGCTGCACAAGTTTCTGGCGTTCCCGGTGGTCGACGATTCGCGGAGGATCGTCGGCGTCATAGATGTCAGCCTGCTGAGTGACGAGGTGTTCGACCTTGCCGAACGGGAGCAGACGGATGCGTTGTTTGAGTCCATCGGCTTCCGGGTTTCGCAAGTGCGTGATACATCGCCGGTGCGAGCGTTTTGGTTCCGCTTTCCGTGGTTGATTGCGACGATTGGCAGCGGGACAATTTGCGCTTTGCTGGCCAGTGCCTTCGAAGTCACTCTTGCAAAGAGCATTGTGCTAGCGTTTTTTCTCGCGCTCGTTCTGGGGCTGGGTGAGAGCGTGAGCATTCAGTCCATGACTGTGACGATTCAGGTTTTACGAGCGACGCGGCCGACCTTGGGCTGGTACCTACGAGCGCTTCGCAGAGAGGGTGGCACGGCACTCCTGCTCGGCACGGCCTGTGGCACGGTAGTCGGTCTAATTGTTTGGATCTGGCGTGAAACTGGGCTAACCGGCTGCGTTATCGGTGCGAGTATCCTGCTGGCACTTTTCGCGGCGTGCTTTATTGGGTTGAGCGTGCCGGCGCTCTTGCATGCGCTGCGGCTTGACCCGAAGATTGCAGCCGGTCCAGTGACCCTGGCCCTTACAGATATCTTCACGTTGGCATTCTATTTCGGACTGGCAACGTGGTTGTTGTGAGAAGGCGGCCTAACAGCCGGTTGCAGCGGACGGCGCTGCGCGCCGCCGCTGAACCGAAACATTGGGCGTCATAGACGCGGTTGCCCGTGCGGCTTCTCGTGAACATTGATGTGGACGATCTCGAACGCGCTATCGAGTTCTACACGACTGCGCTCAGTCTTCGCGTCGCGCGACGGCTCTTTGATGGTTCGGTCGCGGATCGGTCACGGGTTCTGTCTCCTTCAGTTCAGCAGTCGAGGCTACGATGCGGTTGCATGAGATGGCGCCCAACCACGCGTTCGAGCCGTTGCGATCCAAAGGATCCCGGGGCAAAGTCACCGCGTGATGAGTCGGCAGTTGATCGTCTTGCGGCACGGCAAGTCGGACTGGGCGTCGAGCGCGGCGTCGGACTTTGACCGCCCACTAACCCAGCGGGGTCGGCGCGCGGTGAAGCGCGTGGGGAAGTGGCTCCGGGCGGAGGGGTTGTTGCCGGACCACGTGGCGAGCTCACCGGCGGAGCGGGCGCGGCAGACGGCGCTGCGTGTGTGCCGCGCGGCGGGGGTGGCGGAGGCCGTGATCTGCTACTACCCAGAGATCTACCTGGCCGACGTCGAGGAGTTGCTGGCGGTGCTGGCCGCCTGCCCGGGTGACGCGCGCCGGGTGATGGTGGTCGGACACAACCCGGGGCTGGAGCTGTTGGTAGAGTACCTGGCGGGGGACGACGTCGCAGTGCCGCCGGGCGGCAAGCTACTCCCCACGGCGGCCGCGGCGCTGCTGGAGATGCCGGACGACTGGCAGGGGCTGGCCGCGGATGCGGCGCGCTTGGTCTCCCTCACTCTGCCGCGCGATCTAAGCTGACTCGCCGGCGGATCACCGCCGCGCCCGGCGGATGCTCGGGCCTTGCAGCCGGCGCTTACGCAGCCGCGTGGCGAACCGGGTGCGGCGCTCGGCCAGCCGGATCAGCACCTGCTGGCTGCCCGGCGTGTCGGACCGCGGTGGCTGGCGCTGGACGTAGGTGCCGTCGCTCTGCATCTCCCAGGCACTGCGCGGGTCCGTGAGCTGCGCGTCGAGGATGGCGCGTAGGTCGGCCTGCAGGCGGGCATCCTCTACCGGGACGACCACCTCCACGCGGTGTTCCAGGTTGCGCTGCATCGCATCGGCGGAGCCGATGTAGTACTCGGGATGACCGCCGTTGGCGAAGAAGTAGACGCGGCTGTGCTCCAGGAAGCGTCCGACGATGCTCACCACCCGCACGTTTTCGGAGAGGCCCGGAATGCCCGGCCGCAGGCGGCACGTGTCGCGCACGATGAGGTCGACGCGCACCCCCGCCTGCGCCGCCTGGTAGAGGGCCTGGGTGATTTCCACGTCCTCCAGGGCGTTCAGCTTGAACTGGATCAGGCCGTGGCCACCGGCGGCATGGTGCTCGATCTCGCGCTGGATCATGGCGAGGAGCGATCTCTTCAGGGCCTTCGGGGAAGGCAGGATCTTCTTGTACTCGCGGGTCGGCGTGTAGCCAGTCGTGAGGTAGTTGAACAGCTCGGTGAGGTCCTGGCCGATGAGGTCGTCGCTGGTGAGGATCCCCAGATCGCAATAGAGACGGGCGGTCTCGGCGTGGTAATTGCCGGTGCCGATGTGCGCGTAGCGGCGCAGGCCATTGTAGTCCTGGCGCACCACGAGGATCACCTTGCAATGGGTCTTGAGCCCCACCACGCCATAGGTGACGTGAATGCCGGCCTCTTCCAGTTGGTTCGCCCAGCGGATGTTGGCCGTCTCGTCGAAGCGCGCCTTGAGCTCGACCACCACCGCCACCTGCTTGCCGTTCTGTGCCGCCTCGATCAGATAGTCGATCACCTTGGACTTCCGCGACGTCCGGTACAGGGTCATCTTGATGGCTCGCACCTTGGGGTCCTGGCTCGCCTCCAACAGGAATCGCTCGACCGACGTGGAGAACGACTCGTAGGGGTATTGCAGCAGGATCGACTTCACCCGGCGGATGCCATGAAAGATGTTCTGCTCGGAGACCAGGCGGACGTGGTCGATCGGGTGGTGCGGCGGGTCGTGCAGCTCCGGGATGTCGAGGGCGGAGATCTCGAACAGGTCGCGCATGCCCATCATGCCGTCGGTCTCGAAGACGTCGGCGTCATCGGTCAGCGATAGCTCGGCGGCGACCATGCCGCGGTGGGTGGGGTCCATGTCCTCCGCCACGACCAGCCGGACGATCGGCGCGAAGCGCCGCAGGCGGATCTCGGACTCGATCATCGCCAGCAGATCGTCCGCGTCCTCTTCGTTGCGTTCGGTGTTGGCATTGCGCGTCACGTGGAAGCGCTCGCACCGCTCGACGGTCATCTTGGGGAAGAGGAGGTCGAGGTTGTTGGACATCACCTCTTCCAGGGGAACGAACCGATTCCCATTGCCGACCCTCAGAAAGCGCGGGATCCCGGATCCAATGGGAACCTTCACCCGCGCCATGGAGGTGTCGACGTCGCCCGGGTAGCGCAGGGTGATGAGGAGGTTGAGGGACAGGTTGGAGATGAACGGGAACGGGTGTGCCGGGTCCACCGCCTGGGGAGTCACCAGGGGGAAGATGTTCGTCACGTAGTGCTCGCGCACCTGCTGGCGCTCCTCTTCGTCGAGGGCGTCGTAGGTCAGGATGTGGATGCCACGCTCATGGAGCTTGGCGAACAGGATGGGCAAGAGCGCCTCCTTCTGCGCATCGATCTCCCGCACCACGCGGTGACACTCGGTGATCTGCTGCTGGGGGGTGCGTCCGTCCACGGTGAGATCGTGGATGCCGGCGCCGACCTGCTGCTTCAGGCCGCCGATGCGTTTCATGAAGAACTCGTCGAGGTTGGCGCTGACGATCGCCACGAACTTGATGCGCTCCAGCAGAGGAGTCCGCTCGTCGACCGCCTCGTGCAGAACCCGGCGGACAAACTCGAGCCAGGTGAGCTCGCGGTTGAGATATAGCTCCGGCGAGCGGATCCCGGCGGGAGAGAGCGGCCGCTCGGTCGGGCGCGAGTCATCCGCGGCGCTCGGCGGCGCCACCGGCGGCTCAGGCACGGAGACCGGCGAGGCGGGCAGTCGCCCGTCCTTGGCCGCGGCGCGACCTCGCGCCACACCAACGGTGCGCTTCCTGGTGCTATTTCGCGGTCGGGTTGGCATGGGGTAGCGGCGGGATCACGGCCTCCGGCCCGGGGTGAGCTTGCCGCAAGCCGATTAAGGCCGCCACCTCGCTCCATAACGCGGCGTAGGCGCGGCCCGGGACGCTGCTGCGGGCATAGCATAGGAGTGGCGCCCGGCGGACGCCCATCTGCTCCACAAGGCTTGAGTAGGGGATCTGGGTACGCAAAAGGAATAGCTCGCCATCCGCCTCGGCGGCGATTTGGCGATGCAGGGCGCGCCGCCAGTCGGCCATGCAGAAAAATGGCAGGAGCAGCGTCCCCTTCGGGCCCTTGGCGTGCAGGTGGTGCCGGAGCTGTTTCAGCGTCCGCAGGGAAAGGGGCGTCGGGATGGTCGGCACGAGGAGCACCGAGGCGGCGGCGAAGATGTTCTCCGAGGCCAGCGAGATGCTCGGGGCGCAGTCGAGAAACACCAGGTCGTACTCCTGTTCCAACGGTCGCAGGAGCTTGCTCAGTTGCTTGCGAGGTTTCTTGGTCGTGCCCAAGGCGAGGTCCATGTGGCGGTAGGAGAAGTCCGCCGGCAGGAGGTCGAGCCCCTCGAAGTCCGTGCCGCGGATCAACGACTCCAGGTCGGACTTGCCGCGGAACAGGCGCCGGCCGCCGCCCTTCACCTTCGCCTTGACCCGGAAGTAGAAGGTGGCGGCACCCTGCGGGTCGAGGTCCCACAGCAGGCAGCGGTACCCGTCTGCGGCGGCGAGGTAGGCGAGGTTCACCGCCGTGGCCGTTTTGCCGACGCCGCCCTTGATGTTGTAGGTGGCGATCACCTTCATGACTTCGCCCTGTCTTGCGGCGCGAACAGGCGCTGGAAGAGCTGCCGGTGCTCGTCCGCCGAGAACTGCGCGAACCGCTCCGCAAACCGCGCCCGCTCTGCTCCCTGACGCTCTTCTAGCAGTGCCTGGAGACGACCCATGGCGAGATAGGTCTCGACCGGCATGCCGTCCTCGTCGGCCATCTGCTGGGCGAGACGGCGTAGCGTCTCCTGCTGCACGACGCAGTCATTGAAGTAGCCGAGGTTGTCCTGGAGCTGCTTCAGGGAGTCGATGAGCCGTTCGACCGTCTCGGTGTCATATAGGCTGCGAAAGAATTCCATGAGATAGCGCAGCTTCTTGCAGTCGATCCGCAGGCGGTGCAGGGCCGTGGCCGGGCTCTCGGGAGCGATCGACCGGCCATCTTTCAGTACCCGGCGATAGATCCGCCAGATGCGCTTGGAGGCAACCTCGGAGACCGGCCGCGAGGCGTTGGCTGGGGCGGGTCCCTCGATCGTGGTTTGATCGAGGAAGTGCTGCCACCCCTCCACCAGCTTTCGGTAACGCGGCGAACCCAGGGCCTCTACCAGCCGGTCATGCTCCGTTCTGTGATGTCCTTCCAGAAAGGCCAGGAGCGGCGCCAGGGCGTCGTGTGCCGCCTCCGGCAGGCTGGCACGGTAGTCGCCCATGTTCCCGAGATAGACGTCCAGGTCCCGGGTCGGGCCGGTAACCGAGCCGAGCCACGCAAGCTCCTCGCGGTAGTGGTCGACGATGTCTTGCGGAAAGACCGCCTTGATCTGACCCAGGGCGGAGCGGGCGCGGCGTGACGCGACCCGGAAGTCGTGGAGGAACTCCTCGTCGAGGTTGTCCCGGACCCCCGCCTCGTTGGCGTGCAGGGTCGCGAGGAGATGCCGGTGGACGAGCCGGGCAGCCGCCGCGGCCGTCATCTCGGGAGCGAGCCGCAGGTCAAGCTTGGATGAGTAGTCGCCTGGCTCGCGGCCGATGGCGGCGAGGATCCGGGCAAGCTCGCCGTCCTCCTCGGGCCGTAGCCGCAGCTCACCTTCGAGGACGGCCCGGACCTCACCCGCGGCGACGGCGTATCCCCTCACCGGGACGAGCCTCAGCCCCGGGCTGAGCTGCGTCCCGTCTTCGTCATCGGGACGGCAGGCGGTGCATCCCTCGCGGACCACGGCGGCGATTGTCTTGCGGCGGTCGTCGAGGAGCTGCAGGGTCGCCGTCCGGCAGGACAGGCGCACGATCGGGAAGAGCCTGCGCGCGGCCAGGATCGGCGCCAGGGCACCGCGACACGGGCCCTGCGGGAAGTCCGCGGCGAAGGCCGGCATCGACAGGCGCCGCAGGCGGCAGCGCGGCGTCCCGTCCAGGCTGTTCCAACGGATCGTGCCGGCGCGGCCCGCGAGGGTGAGGGTCAGGACGCTCCGGTCTTTGTAGAGGCGCCAGTCGAAGGTGTCGTAGTAGATTCGGGAGGATTCTTCCTGCGGTTCGAGCCGGCTCGGGAAACGGTCGTGCAGGGTGTGAAGGACCCGATCGGCCTCTTCTTCGGATTCCAGGGGGTAGTGACGCTCCGCGGGTCTCATAAGAAAGAACCTACGATGGCCCATGAGATCGAGCGAAAGTTTTTAGTGATAGGTGAAGGTTGGCGCCAGCCGGGGGAGGGGCGGCGGTATCGCCAGGGATATCTCTCCACCGCCGCCGACCGTGCGGTCCGGGTGCGTACCGTCGGCGACCAGGGGTTCCTGACCATCAAGGGGCGCACGCAGGGGGCGACCCGCGCCGAGTACGAGTACCCGATCCCCGTCGACGAGGCCGAAGCGATGCTGGATAACCTGTGCCTGCGGCCGCTCATCGAGAAGGTGCGCTACGCGATTTCATATCAGGGGCGGGTCTGGGAGGTCGACGAATTCTTCGGCGACAACGCCGGCCTCGTCGTGGCGGAGGTCGAGCTAGAGAACGAGACGCAGGCGATCGTGAAGCCCGACTGGGTCGGGGCCGAGGTCACGGACGACCCGCGTTACTACAACGCCAACCTGGTCCATAAGCCATTTAGCCAGTGGTGACACCGGCGTCGTGAAACCGGCTCGCACGACCGGGCGGCATCATGGTGCCGGGCGAGGCCGTAGCTTACCGCGGCCGTCTGTGACCGGATTGTCACAATTTCTTCTTCTTCCGCGCGGTGCCTGCCACGGTGCGCTGCGCGCGCTCCCATGCGTCGGGTCACCGGCACGGCGATCGGCCGACGCGGCGTTCCGGACACCGGTTTACGCCGGCGCCACGGGACGCGATAATCTTTGCCCCTCAAGGCCACGCCATCTCGTGACGACTGTAGCGGTACTATTCACTGAATATGGAGGATTCCCCGATGTCGCTCTCCCCCGGAAAGAAGTCCGTAGCCGTGGTACTGGTCGTCAGCCTGCTGTGGCTCGGGATGCCGCCGCTGGCACGGGCCGCCGTCATCCCCACCGACACGCTCATCGAGCTGGAAGAGACGGGGAGATTGCCCTCGGCCGTCGCGACAATGCTCGCCCGAGCGGATGTGCGCGCCGAGTTTCTCACCCTCGGCGTCGAGCCCCGCGACGTAGAGTCGCGACTGGCGGCGCTGAGTCCCTCCGAGCTGCAGCGGCTCGACGATCGATTGACCGCCCTCCCCGCCGGGGGGGATGGGTTGTTAGTGTTGCTGGGGGTGATCCTCGTGGTATTGATCGTCCTCGAGGTCCTCGGCGTCACCAACGTCTTCACCAAGCTCTGATCCACATGCCTAACCACGACCCTGCCGCGCGCCGGCAGGGTGACGGTGGGTACACCCCGGCATGACGTCTCGTGAAGGTCCGGGCGCGAGGAGCGGTCTTGCGTTCGTGGCTCGCGGCGGCCCTGGGCGTCGCCGTCGGGGCGCTCGGCTGTGCCGGGCCGACCCCGGCCCGCCGTTCGTCTCTCCCGGCGGGGATCGAGGGTCCACCGGTCGAGTTGTCGGCGACGCCATACTTTCCCCAGGAGGCGTACCAGTGCGGTCCGGCCGCATTGGCCACGATCCTCACCGCCTCCGGGGTAGCGGTGACGCCGGCCGACCTGACCCCCGAGGTCTACCTTCCCGGCCGCCGCGGTAGCCTTCAGCTCGAGTTGCTGGCGGCCAGCCGCCGCCATGGGCGTTTGCCCTACGAGATCGCGGACGGCATGTCGGGGCTGTTGGCCGAGTTGCGCGGCGGGCGGCCGGTGCTGGTGCTGCAGAACCTCGGTTGGCGGCGATGGCCGGTCTGGCACTACGCCGTAGTAGTCGGGGCGCTGGCGGGCCCCGACCGGTTCGTCCTGCGTTCGGGTGCGAAGGAGCGGCTCGTCGTTCCGGCCCCGAGGTTTGTCCGTAGCTGGCAGGGGGGCGACCTCTGGGGATTGGTGGTGCTGCGTCCGGGAGAGTTGCCGGCGCGGGTCGATCGGCGTAGCTACCTCAAGGCGGCGGCCGCCCTCGAGGCCGCCGGCCAGGCCGCGGCGGCGCGCGCCGCGTACCACGCGGCCTTGACCCAATGGCCGGGAGATGCGGTGGCGCGTCTCGGCCTGGGCAACAGTGCCTTCGCCCTGGGGGAGTGGGGGGAGGCGGAGGCCGCGTACCGCCGGCTCCTCGACGAACAGCCCGGCCACGTGATCGCACGCAACAACCTCGCCCAGGTCCTCGCCGAGCAAGGGAACCTCTCCGCGGCGCTCGCGGAGATCGACGCGGCCCTCGCCGCAGAGGGGCTGAGGGATGGCCTGCGCGAGGCGTTGGCGGAGACGCGCCGGGAGATCGTCACGCGCGCCGCGCGCACCGGACCGCCGATAGAGAGTCGCGCGCCCGCGCCGTAGGCGGTCACTGGTCACGCAGGGCGGTCACCGGCCCCGCCCGCAAGTTGCGCCAGGAAGGGCTTGCTTGCCTCGCCGAAATAGAGCGAGCGATGGGGGAAGGGGATCTCGATCCCCTGGGCGTCGAAGGCCTTCTTCAGGCGCCGGCGGTACTCGCGTCCCACGTCCCACTGCTTGATCGGCTTCGTGCGTAGCCGCCCCTTGATCACCACGGCGGAGTCCGCGAAGTCGTCCACCCCGAAGACCTCCACGTCCGCGAGCATCAACGGCCCGAAGACCTGGTCCGCGCGTAGCTCGCGCCCGACCTCGCGCATGATCTCCATCACCCGATCGACGTCCTCCTTGTACGCCACGCCGATGTCGAACACGTAGGCCGACCACTCCCGGGTGAGATTGGACAGGGTAGCGATGGTGCCGTTGGGAAAGACGTGGACGATGCCCGACAGGTCGCGCAGGACGATGGTGCGGAAGTTCATCCGCTCCACCAGCCCACCCGTGCCGTTGACCACGGCGACGTCTCCGACCCGCACCTGATTCTCGAGGATGAAGAAGAATCCGGCGATCACGTCACGCACGAGGTTTTGCGCGCCGAAGCCGATGGCCAGGCCGGCGACCCCCGCGCTCGCCAGGATCGGGGCGATCTCGACGCCCAGCTCGCGCAAGATCACGAGCACGGCCATCAGCCAGATGAGGATCACGATCCCCTGGCGCAGGAGCCGGGCGAGGGTCTCGGCCCGTTTGGCCGCTTCCGTCGGGATGTCGCCCTCCGCCTTCCCGCGGTCGATCAACGCCGCCTCCAGGCGTTGCAGGGCGATCTTCGCGGCGGTGAGGACGCCCCAGGCGATGAGCGTGATCAACAGGATGTGCAGGAGGGTGAACATCACCGATTCCCACTCGACCTGCGTGAAATAACTCAGCAACAAATCCATCTCGATCCTCCATCATCCACCACGGGGCCGGGTCTTCCCCCACCTACCATTCGTCCGCATGTTTCACGAGTTTCCCGCGCACGTGGCCACAGATGGTGGCCGGCACGCAACCCCACCTTAGCCCGCACTTCCCACCATGAATCGCTGCGCCCGCGCAACCACCCGCATCTTCTGGCCCACCTCGTCCGAGGTAGGAGCCGGTTGCACCGGCGACCCGCGCCGCCAGGCGCGGCCGGCCTTCTCGGGCCGGAATCGCCGAAGGGATTTGGCTCCTACCGCGGGCCGGCCGGGATCTACGAGCGTTTGCACGGTCTCGCCACGATCCCTGGTGAGCTAGGTGCCGTGCGGAGTGGCGCAGGAGACGATGCGGCCGGGGACCGGAGATCATGTGGCGTCTCCGGCTGGGTGCGGGCGATCGGGAAAGTCCGCGAGGGCGGCGAGGGCCTGGTCGACGTCCGCCGCGGTGTGGTCGGTGGAGATCTGGAAGCGGATCTCCTCGTCGCCCCGGGGCACGACCGGGTAGGCGATGCCGGTGGCGAGGATGCCACGGTCGCGCAGGTGGCGGACCAGGGCGTGGGTGCGGGCCGTGTCGCGGACCAGGAGCGGCACGACCGGGTGGCCCCCCGCCAGGGTCTCATAGCCGAGGGCGGCGAGCCCGTCCCGGAAGCGGCCGGTCATGGCCCGCAGGTGGTCGAGGAGGAAACGGCCGGCTGGACCGTCGAGGAGGTCGAGGGCGCGGTCTGCGGCGGCGGCCTCGCCGGGGGTGATCGGATTGGAGTACACGTAGAACGGCGCCTTCTCCCGCAGGTAGTCGATCACGACCTGGCTTGCGGCCACGTAGCCGCCGTTCACCCCCAGGGCCTTGCCGAGGGTGGCGATGAGCAGGTCGGCGGTGGCGCCAGTGTGTTCCTCGCTGCCGCGGCCGGTGGCGCCGAAGGCGCCGACGCCGTGGGAGTCGTCCACCACCACCACGACTCCCTCCGGAAACTGCCCGTCGAATCGGCGGGCCAGCACGGCAATTTCGGCCAGCGGCGCGTGATCGCCGCGCATGCTGAAGATGCCGTCGGTCACCACCACCGCCCGCCGGCAGGTGGCCGCCGCGGCGGCGAGCCGCGCCTCCAGCTCGGCCATGTCGAGGTGGCGGTAGACGTGCTTCTCGCGCGGCCGGGCGAGGCGCACGGCGTTGATGATGCAATTGTGGTTGAGGGCGTCGCTGATCACCGCCGTGTCCGCCGTGATCAGGGCCGGCACGATCCCCATCACCGCAGCGTAGGCCGAGCCGAAGACCATCGCCGCCTCGCGCCGGTGGAAGGCGGCGAGCCGCCGTTCCAGCGCGACGTGCGGGGCGTAGGTGCCGCTGATGAAGCGCACCGCCCCGGGCCCCGTGCCGAAGGCGCGTACCGCCTCCTCCTCGGCGGCGATGACCGACCCGCGCAGGGCCATGCCGAGGTAGCCGTTGCCGTTCATGCGCAGGAAGGGCCGCTCGCCCTCGCCGGCGAGGCGGTAGCGCGGCCCGCGGCCCCCGGTTGGCGGCAGGACGGCGGTGATCACCGCCTCGCGGCCCTTGCGCGTGCCGCTCGCCTCGAGGGCGGCGAGGTCATCGGCCAGCAGGCGCTCGATGCGGTCGAGAGGCATGACCCTATCTCACCCCCGGCATCTTCGCGCGCAACTTGGCGAGCATGTCGCGGGTCGTGGCGGGGAGGTCGAAGGCCGGCGCCCAACCCCACTCGGTGCGGGCGGCGGTGTCGTCCAGGGAGTCGGGCCACGAGTCGGCGATCGCCTGGCGCACGGGGTCGACCTGGTAGTCGATGGCGAAATCCGGGAGGTGGTTGCGCACCTCGGCGGCGAGCTGCGCGGGGGTGAAGCTCATGGCCGTGACGTTGAAGGCGTTGCGATGGCGCAGCCGCGCCGCGTCGGCCTCCACCAGCTCGATCATCGCCCGCACGGCGTCCGGCATGTACATCATGTCGAGGCAGGTGTCGGGGCCGAGGAAGCACGTGTAGTGGCGGTAGCGCAGGGCCTGATAGAAGAGGTCGAGGGCGTAGTCGGTGGTGCCGCCGCCGGGCGGCGCGCCGTGGGAGATGATGCCGGGCAGGCGCAGGCCGCGGGTGTCGACGCCGAAGCGCTGGGCGTAGTAGTCGCACAGCAGCTCGCCGGCGACCTTCGCGACGCCGTAGATCGTGGTGGGCCGCTGCACGGTCTCCTGGGGCGTGTGACGGCGCGGGGTGGTCGGGCCGAAGGCGCCGATCGAGCTGGGAAAGAACAGGGCGCAGCGGTTCTGGCGCGCCACCTCCAGCACGCGATAGAGGCCGCCCATGTTGACGTGCCACGCCACCTGCGGCCGCTCCTCGCCCACCGCCGAGAGGATGCCCGCGAGGTGGTAGATAGTCCCCACCTCGTGGTGGCGCACCACCTCCTGGATCTGCCGCAGGTGGGTACAGTCCAGGTGCTCGAACGGGCCGTCCTCCCCGGGCGCGCCGGCGGGCGGCATGCGCAGGTCAGTGGCCACCACACGGTCCGCGCCGTAGCGCTCCCGCAGGGCCGGCACCAGCTCGCTGCCGATCTGCCCGAGGGCCCCGGTGACCAGGATCCGCTCCATGGCCCTTATCGTACCCGCTTCGTTGCTGGTGCCCAGTCCATTAGCCAAGCTCCGGCCGATCGGTCCGTAGAGACGGAACACGAAAACACGAAAGTTGGAATGCACGAAGGGCGGCGCGACTATCTTTCGTGTCTTTCCCGATTTCGTGCTTTCGTGTTCCCGTCTAGCCGGTGGCCGCGGCCGGCCCCTCCTCATGGAGGTAGGTCTCGCCGCGGTAGTAGCGCGCCACGATGGTGAAGCCCACCGCGGTGGCGGCCATCAGTACGGTGAAGAACCAGTAATAGTCGGCGCCGGCGAGGCGGCTGGTGCCGTCGGGCTGTTCGATCAGGAAGTTCACCGCGCTGGTGAACAGGTTGCCCGCGGCGATGGACATCATGAAGAAGGCCATCACGAACGACTTCATGGTCCGCGGCGCCTGGGTGTAGGAGAACTCCAGGCAGGTGATGGAGACCATCACCTCCGCCGAGGTCAGCACCAGGTACGCGAGGAGCTGCCACGCGATGTGCGGCGTGGCGCCGTTGTCGATCGCCACCTGCACCGCGCTGGGGATGGCGAAGGCGGCGGCGGTGACGAACAGGCCGATGGCGATCTTGCGCAGGGGGGTGAGGGCGAAGAGCCGGTCGAGGGCGGGATAGAGGCCGTAGGAGAAGAGGGGAATCAACACCATCACCAGCAGTGGATTCGCCGCCTGGATCTGGGCCGCGAGGATCTCGTGGCCGAAGACCATCCGGTCGAGATGCTCCGCTTGCAGCACCCACGCGGAGGCGGTCTGGTCGAACAGCGCCCAGAACATCGCCACGAAGAGATAGAGAACGCACAGCCGACCCAGGACCCTCAGCCCCGGCCCGCTGAAGACCTCGCGCACAAAGCGCCGGCCGCCCGGCGGGATGTGCACGAACTTGTGGCGGCCGGCCCAGAAGGTGAGGGTGGCGAGGACCATCAACAGTCCCGGCACCCCGAACGCCACCCGCGGCCCGCGGCGCTCCAGCAGCCACGGGGTGGCGATCATCGAGGTGAAGGCCCCGACGTTGATGGCGAAGTAGAACCAGCCGAAGACCCGCGGCAGGAGGTGCTGGTTGGTGCGACCGAACTGGTCCCCCACGTGGGCCGAGACGCACGGCTTGATGCCGCCGGCACCCACGGCGAGCAGCCCGAGGCCGATGGCGAGGCCGAGGCGGGTATCGTCGAGGGCCAGGGCGAAGTGGCCCAGGCAGTAGACCAGGGAGAGGGTGATGATCGTCCGGAACTTGCCCAGCACCGTGTCGGAGATCAGGGCCCCGAACAACGGGGTGAAGTAGACCGCGGAGACGAACAGGTGGTACCACCCCTTGGCCTGCTCCTCGCTCATTAGGTCCAGGGCACCCGAGCGGTCCATCAGGTGCTGGGTCATGAAGACCACGAGGATGGCGCGCATCCCGTAGAAGCTGAACCGCTCGGCCGCCTCGTTGCCGACGATGTACGGGATGCCGCCCGGCATGCCGCGCTGCGGCAGGGGTGCGGTGGGGTATTTGCTCACGGTGCAGTGACGATGGAGGGAAAGACGCGGGGTCGGGGATGCGCACAGAGGCGAAGCCGGCAGCCGTCTCCTAACGGAACGGAGGTATGAGCGCCAGCCGGCATGGCACCGTACAATGGCGGTTATGGGCAAGCGTGCGCTGATCCTCGGGGCGACCGGGCTGGTGGGGGGACATCTCCTGCGCCAAGCCCTCGACCGTCCGGACTACGGCGAGGTCCGCGCCCTGGTGCGCCACGACCTGACCATCGATCACCCGAAGCTCCGGCAGGTAAACGTCGACTTCGACCGGCTCTGGGAGTGGGGGGACGAGTTCCAGGCGGAGCATGTCTTCTGCTGCCTCGGTACCACCCGCGCCAAGGCCGG
>DASWHD010000061.1:0-2255 GCA_036393335.1 bacterium | reverse complement strand
GTCTCGCGGTAGGGACAGGTGGCGCCGAACAGGGCGACGGTCGGGCGCGCGAAGGCGCTCCCCATGTGGGTCAGACCGGTGTCCACCCCGACCACCAGCGTCGCGCCGGCCACCACGGCGACGGACACCGCCAGGGGAGAGCGGCCCGCCAGGCTGCGGGTCGCCCCGCCGCCCTCCCGCGCGATCGCCTCCCCCGCCGCCGCGTCCCCCGGGCCACCGAGGATCACCGGGGAGAGCCCCAGATCCTTCTCGATCCGCGCCGCCAGGACGGCCCAGCGATCCGCGAACCAGTGCTTCTGCGGGCGCGTGGTAAAGGGGGCCAGGACCGCGTAGTCGCCGACGACCCCGGCGTCGCGCAACAGCGCCGCGGCGGCCTGCCGGTCGCCCTCCGCCACCGCCAGGTGCGGGGCAAAGGTTCCTGGGTCGAGGCCGAGGATCTCCATCATGTAGCGATACTCGGAGCTCATCCGGTCGCTGTCCGGCCCCCGGCTGACGAGTCGGGTCAGGAGGAACCCTCCGGGCTCCTTGGATGTAAAGCCGATCCGCTGCCGCGCCCCGGAGAGCCAGGCGAGGAGGCGGCTGCGCGCCAGCCCCTGGACGTCGAGGGCGAGATCGAACCGGCGCCGCCGCAGCTCCCGAGCCAAGCGCCACACGGCCCGTGTCAGGGCGAGCCAGCGGCCACCGTGCAGGAGCTTCTCCCACTCCGCCTTCGACCACGGAATGACCTCGTCGAGGCCGGGATGGTCGCGGAGTAGCACGGCGAGGCCCGGATCCACCAGCCACGCGAGATGACCCTCCGGATAGGCGCGGCGCAGGACCTCGATCATGGGGGAGGCCATGACGATGTCCCCCATGGCGGTCGGTCGGATAATCAGGATGCGTTTCATGTCCCGGATCCCGGGCCAGTCATACGATGGGCGTGGCGGTGGAACGTGGCCCCTGCTCGCTCCGTGGTGCCCGCCAGACGCCCGCGGGTTCAGCCCCCGGCCCGCTCGGGCAGCAGGTCCAAGAGCTTGTCGAGGGTACGGATCGCCGGCAGATCGATGGTCGGCAGGCGGCGGCCGTCACGGCTCACCAGGATTGGTCGTAGGCCAACGGCGCGGCTGCCGGCCACGTCCTCCTCCATGTGGTCGCCGACGTGAACCACCGTCTCGGCGGCCAATCCGAGGTGGCGCAGCGCGATGTGGAATAGCTCCGCGTCCGGCTTGGCCAGGCCGTGGAGGCTGGCATAGGTGACGTCGTCGAATAGATCCGCGATACCGAGGGCCGCCAGGACGTCCGGCAGGCGAGAGTCGAAGTTGGACAGCACCGCCAGCTTGTAGCCCCGCGCACGCAGCGCCACGAGGGTGTCCTGGGTCTCGGGATAGAGATCCCAACCCGCCGCGCTGCGGAACACCTCGTAGATGTCGCGGCGGTACTCGTCGAAGTCGAGGAGCAGGTCGAAGCGGGCGAAGACCTTGTACACCACGTCGTACCACCACTGGGTCTCGATCTGATGCAGGCGGGCACCGGAGTGACCGGGAAAACGCAACGGCCGGCTGGCCTGGATCACCTCGTGAAAGGCCGCGTCCAGGTCCGCCGCGGCGATCTCCGGGCGGTGGCGGCTTGCGACCCGGCGGTAGACCTCCCCCACCGATCCCTTCACCCGGAAGAGAGTGCCGACCGCGTCGAAAAATAGGGCCTGAGTGGGTTGGCTCATCGTGGATCTCGCCGGGCAATGGACATGAGCGAGGAGGTGGGCCGACGAACGATCAAACCGCCGTTTGCGGCGCGCAGGCTACCTCATCTCGCCGTGCTCCGGCAGCGTGCATCGCCAACATAGAACGCCACGATCACACCGGATCAGGAGGATGCGCGGCAGCCAGGCTGCGGGGCGCCGGCTGGGGCACGGGGGATCCCGCAACGAAGATCTCCGTCTCAGGGTGCGACTCGGTTTGTCGCACTGTTAATAATACTGACAGTCAACCTTCCTTAGTTCATAACGGCTTATGTTTTCGCAGTTTCTTTAGTGTCAACGATTTTTACGTGGAACGCAAAGGCATCTTGCTACTGTGGTCATGTAACCATTTGAAATCAAAGAGGCTCATTGTCTGGCGCAGCAATTGCTTAGCCACGGACGAGGACGGCGTCTCCGGTGGTGGAGGGGGGCGCCGCCCGTGGCGTCGCCAGGACGGTCTCGCAGGGAACAAGGGAAAGAGTTGGTGAACCGGTAAGCGGTCGGTGCGATGCGCGTTGCCTTCCACGCGCGATGCGCC
>DASWHD010000060.1:0-15129 GCA_036393335.1 bacterium | reverse complement strand
TTCCTGAATTTCCTGCATTCCTTAGAGGATGTGTCCTAGACGGGAGAGGGGGAGACACCGAGGTGGGCGGGGAGGCGGTCGGCGAGACGATGGGCGAGGCGAGTGATGTCGCCGGCGCCGAGGGTGAGGAGCAGGTCGCCGGGCCGCACGATCTCCAGGGCCGCCGTTTCCAGGCCGGCGAGATCGGCACAAAACCGGACGTCCAGGTGGCCGTGGCGCTGGAGGAGGCGGCACAGGTCCGCACCGTCCGGTCCCGTGCCGCGCACCTCGCCGGCGCCATAGACCTGGGTGATGAGGCACACATCCGCCGCCAACAGACAGGTGGCGAACTGCTCGGCCAGGGCGGCGAGGCGCGTGTAGCGGTGCGGCTGGACCAAGGCGACGATGCGCCCCGGCCAGCAGGCGCGGGCAGTCGCCAGGGTCGCGGCGATCTCCGTGGGATGGTGGCCGTAGTCGTCGACTAGCTCTACCCCACCACCCGCGAACAGCCGCTCGAAGCGCCGTCCTACCCCCTGGTAGCGCGGGAGGGCGGCGCGCAGCACCTCGGCCTCGAGGCCGAGGAAGCGGCCGACCACGATCCCGGCCGCCGCGTTGTACAGATTATGGCGCCCCGGGGCATGGAGGTGGAAAACGCCCAGGTCGGTGCCATCCTCCGCGAGCTGGAACGCCTGCGGCGCGCTGCCCCCGCCGTCGCCGAGGGGCAGGATGCGCAGGTTCGCCTGGGGAGAGGTACCGAAGGTACGGATGCGCTTGCGCACCCGAGGCAGGAGGCGGGCGACCCGGGGATCGTCGAGATTCAGCACCGCGAGGCCGAAGAACGGGATGCGATTGCAGAACGCGACGAATGCCGCGTCGAGGGCCGCGGCGCTGCCGTAGTGGTCCAGGTGCTCGTCATCGACGTTGGTCACCACGCCGATCACCGGCGACAGGGTGAGAAAGGAGCCGTCCGACTCGTCCGCCTCGGCGAGCAGGACCTCGCCCTGGCCGAGGCGCGCACCGCCGTAGCCGCTACCTGTCACTCGCCCGCCTACCACCACCGTCGGATCGAGACCACCCTCTTCCAAAAGGACGGCCAGGATCGACGTGGTGGTGGTCTTGCCATGGGCGCCAGCCACGGCGATGCCGTACTTGAGGCGCATCAGCTCGGCGAGCATCTCCGCACGGGGGATCACCGGGATGTGGCGCGCCACGGCCGCAACCACCTCCGGGTTGCTCGCCGGCACGGCGCTGGAGACCACCACCACGTCGCCGGCGCCCAGGTTGGCCGCGTCATGGCCGATGTACACGGTGGCGCCACGCTGGCGGAGCTGGTGGACCGCGTCGTTGTCGCGCAGGTCGGAGCCGCTCACCCGGTGGCCGAGACTCAGCAGGATGTGAGCGATACCGCTCATCCCCACTCCGCCGATGCCTATGAAGTGCACGTGGTGGGCCATCGCGAAGAGCGAGCGACGCGGTTGGCTGGTCAGCCGGCCGGCAGGTTCGACGAACATGGCAGGGCCTCAGAGGATGTGGTGGCGGCGCGAACCATCGGCCCTTGTCGGCTGTGTACCGTTGGCCGACGCCAGGAGGAGATCGGCGATCCGGTCCGCCGCGTCCGGCGCGGCGAGGGTGTGGGCCGCCCCCCCCTGGCGTTGGCGCCCATCGGGGTCCTCGATCCAACTCCGCACCACGTCGGCCACCACCTCACCGTCCACCGTCTCCTGACGCAGGAGGAGGGCACCGCCCGCCTCGCGCAGCCGCAGCCCGTTGTACCACTGGTGGTCGTTGGCCGCATAGGGGTACGGGATGAGCAGCGACGGCAGGCCGGCGTTGGCGATCTCTTGGCAGGACATGGCACCGGCCCGAGCGATCACCGCGCCGGCGGCGCCGTAGGCGGCCCCCATCCGCTCGATGAAGGGCGCCACGTGGGACGCGATCCCGGCGTGGCCGTAGGCGGCACGCAGCGGTTCCACCTCTCCCTCTCCCGCCGCGTGCAGGAATTGCACCCGCTCGGCCAGGGGCACAAGCCGCGGCAGGGCGTCGGCCACGACCCGGTTGATCGCGACCGCGCCGCGGCTGCCACCCAGCACCAGCACCGTGAGCCGGTCCCTCTCCAGCCCGAAGTCCGCCGCGCTGCCGCCGCTGCCCCGCTCCGCGGGCACCGGATTGCCGGTGACCAGCAGCTTGCCGGGCCGGAAGAACCGGGCAGCGCCGGCGTCCACCGCGAGGACCTGGTCGACCAGCGGCTGCAGCAGCCGGTTGGCCAGGCCCGGCCAGCGATTCTGCTCCTGCAGCAGGACCGGCAGGCGCAGGCTGGCGGCGGCGAGGACCGTCGGCACCGAGGCGTAGCCGCCCACGCCGAGGACCGCACGCGCGGCGAACCGCCGCAGGATGCGGCGCGCCGCCGCCACGAGCGCGGGCAGCCGCAGCACCGCCTCGGCCCGCGCCGCGACGCCCTGTCCTTTGAACGGCCGTGCAGCGAGCAGCTCCAGGGGATAGCCGTAGGTCGGTACCAGCCGCGCCTCCAGCCCGCGGTCGGCGCCGATGAACAGGATGTCGCTGACACCGATCCGGCGCCGGCACAGCGCCTCCGCCACCGCCAGGGCCGGAAAGAGGTGGCCACCGGTACCGCCGCCGGCGATGGCCAGCTTCATTTGCCCGTCACCCAGCGCGAGATGTTGAGCAGCACGCCGGCCGCCACCAGGTTGAGCACCAGGGAGGTGCCACCATAGCTGACGAACGGCAGGGGTAGCCCCTTGGTGGGTACCAGGCTGGTGCACACCATCATGTTGAGCAGGGCCTGGAGGGTGATGAGCACGACGATCCCCGCCGCGAGAAACTGCCCGAAGGGTGTCGGCGCCCGCACCGCCACCCGCAGGCCGCGCCAGGCGAAGAGCAGGAAGCACGCCGCGACCCCGAGGGTGCCGAGCAAGCCGAGCTCCTCGCCCACCACCGAGAAGATGAAGTCGGTGTGTGGCTCCGGCAGGAAGTAGAGCTTCTGTACGCCGCTCGACAGGCCGTGGCCTGCCAGGCCGCCGCTGCCCAGGGCCATGAGGCTCTGGGTGATCTGCCAGCCGGTGTCGGTGGGATCGGCCCAGGGATCGAGAAAGGCGGCGAGACGCCGCACCCGGTAGTCGATGTCCACCACCTTCCAGAGCACCACCGGCAGCACCGCCACTACCAGCAGCGCCAGGTGGGAGAGCCGCGCCCCGGCCAGGTAGAACAGGACCATGGCGACCGTGGCCATCACCATCGTGCCACCGAGATCGGGCTCACGATAGATCAGGAACGCAGGGATCCCCACCACGATGAGCTGTGGCAGGAGGCCGTTGCGGAAGTCGCGCAGGCACTCTCCCCTGCCGGGCAGGTTGTGGGCCAACAGGGCGACCGCCGCCAGCTTCGCCACCTCCGCCGGTTGCATCGTCAGGCCGGCGATCCGCAGCCAGCGCCGTGCCCCATTGGCCTCCACCCCGACCCCCGGAATCAGCACCGCCACCAGCAGGGCGGTGCTCACCAAGAAGAACACCCATACCCACCTCTCCCACCGCCGGTAGTCGGTGCGCACTGCCAGGGCGAAGAGCAGGCCGCCGAGGAACAGCCACCGCGCCTGGCGGTAGAGGTAGTGGAGGGGATCGGCGAAGCGCTGCACGCCGATGGCGGCGCCCGCCGAGTAGACCATCACCAGGCCGAACAGGGTGAGAATGACGATGGACAGGAATAGCGGACGATCAAGGTCTTGCATCAGTTACTCCTGCGGGCTGCCCACCCACCGGCGGATAAACCAGATGGCGCCGCCAAGTCCATGCGGGGCTCATCTAAAGGAAGCGGGAAGGGGCAGGAAGGTGTGACGCCGGAGGGCGTGGCTAGCCGTCCCTCCTGCCTTCCTGAACTTCCTGCCTTTCTCAGAGGGACGACTCTGTTGCATGGGCTAGGTCTCCGGTCTGGATCGCGTGGCATCACGTCTTTGCCGAGGCGTGCCGGAGGACCAAGGCGCGAAAGGTCTCGCCACGGTGCTCGTAGTTGCAGAATTGGTCGAAGCTGGCGCACGCCGGGGCGAGGAGCACCGTGTCGCCGGGACGGGCGATCGCCGCCGCCCGCGCCACGGCCACCTCCAGGGTGCCGGCCCGCTCGATCGGGCAGCAGCCGGCGAGGTCGGCCGCAAGGCGCTCCGCCGTGGCGCCGATCACCAGCAGGTGGCGCACGGCACGCCCGACCTGCGGCCGCAGGTCGGTGAAGCCGCCCCCCTTGGACGAGCCGCCGGCGATGAGCACCACCGCGCTATCGCCGTACCCCTCCAGGACCCGAGAGACGGCGCCGGTGTTGGTCGCTTTGGAGTTGTCGGCAAACGCCACGCCTCTCCGATGGGCCACCACCTCGCCGCGATGCGTCAGGCCGGTGAAGGCCCGTAGGGTCGTGGCCACCGCCTCCGGCGGCACACCCCAGGCGAAGGCGGCGAGGCCGGCGGCGAGGCAGTTCTCCACATTATGGGGACCGCGCAAGCCGAGGGCCGCCACCTCGACGAGGGGGCCGGCGAAGGTCGCGGTGGCGAAACGCAGCCACCCGTCCTCCACCCACGCCGCCGCCTCACACCCGCCGGCAGCCGTGAAGCCGAGCCGCCCGACGGTCAGAGCGGCGAGGTGCGGGTCGTCGCGGGAGACGATCCCCACCGCCCCTTCCCCCTGGTTCGCGAAGATGCGCGCCTTGGCCGCAAGGTAGGCGGCCAGGCTCGGGTAGCGGTCCTCATGGTCGGGGGTGACGTTGAGCAGACAGGCGATGCGCGGTGCAAAATCGACGATCGACTCGAGCTGGTAGCTGGACAGCTCCGCGACGCATGGCCCGGTACCGCCATCGCATGCCACGTCGATCAGCGGCGTGCCGATGTTGCCGCCCAAGACCGCGTCCTCCCCCGCCGCCACCAACATGGTGTGCAGCAAGGTGACGGTGGTCGATTTGCCGTTGGTGCCGGTGACGCCGAGGATCGGCCGGCGGCTGTGGCGCCACGCCAGCTCCACCTCGCCGATGACCGGCATCCCCTGGGCGAGGAGTCCCTGGACCAGGGAACTATCCCGCGGCACACCGGGGCTGAGCACCACCTCGTCCACCCCCGCGAAGGCGCTTGCCGCATGCCCGCCTAAGAACAGCTCCACCATCGGTTCCACCGTCACGGCCGGCGCCTCCCGGTCCGTGAGGCGCACCGCGGCCCCGGCCCGCGCCAGGAAGCTCGCCGCCGCTACCCCGGAGCGCCCGGCGCCGATCACGGCGTAGGTGCGGCCGGAGAGGTCGGGGAGGGACGGGTTACCCACGGGTGACTCCCACAGCTTCCCGCAGGAGCGCCGGTAGGAGCCGAATCCCTTCGGCGACCTGCTCGGTGTTGCCGCAGCCGGTCGGCATCGCTGAAGAAAGCCCAGTCGCTATTCTCGCGACACGTGGCGTCCCACGCCCTGCGGGCGTGACTCGCCGAAGGGATTCGGCTCCTACCGAGACTACCCCGAACATTGTGCTCTTCCCGCTACCGCAGCTTCAGCGTGGACAACGCCACGAATCCCAGGACGATGGTCACGATCCACGCCCGCACGATCACCTTGGGCTCCGGCCAGCCCTTCATCTCGAAGTGGTGGTGCAGCGGCGCCATGCGAAAGATGCGCCGGCCAAAGAGCTTGAACGAGGCAACCTGGAGGATCACCGAGACGGCCTCGATCACGAACACCCCGCCCACCACCGCCAGCAACAGCTCGTGCTTGGCGAGTACCGCCACGGTGCCCAGGGCGCCACCCAGGGAGAGGGAGCCGATGTCGCCCATGAAGACCGTGGCCGGGTAGGTGTTGAACCACAGGAAGCCGAGGCCCGCGCCGACCATCGCCCCGAGGAACACCGACAGCTCCCCGACGCCCGGGATGTAGATCAGGTTGAGGTACTCGGCGAGCTTCACGTGGCCCGCCACGTAGGCGATCAGGGCGAAGACCACGGCGCAGATGATCACCGGCATGATCGCCAGCCCGTCGAGGCCATCGGTGAGGTTGACCGCGTTGCTGGTCGCGACGATCACCAACATGGCGAACGGGATATAGCAGCTCCCGAGGTCCGGGAGCACGTTCTTGAAGAACGGCACGGCCAGGACCGTGGAACTGCCATCCACCCGGTGGAAGTAGAGAAACACCCCGACCCCCAGGCCAAGCAGGACCTGGCCGCCGAACTTGTAGCGCGCCGCCAGCCCCCGGCTATTGCGCGCCACCAGCTTCAAGTAGTCATCGGTGAAACCGAGCAGGCCCAGGCCGACGGTCACCCACACCACGATCGGGATATACGGATTTCGCCAGTCGCCCCACAGCAGGGCGGTGACCACCACCGCGATCAGGATCATGCCCCCGCCCATGGTCGGGGTCCCGGCCTTGGGCAGGTGGCTCTGGGGGCCCAGTTCGCGGATCTGCTGGCCGACGTTGCGCCGCTGCATGTAGCGGATGAAAAACGGGCCGATGGCGAGGCTGATGCCCAAGGCCGTGAGCACCGATAGCATCGCGCGAAAGGTGATGTAGCGGAAGACGTTGAAGGCCGAGACCTGGTCATGGAGGGAGTAGAGGTACTCACCGAGCATCGCCGCTCTCCTCCCCGACCAGGGCCGCCACCAACCGCCCGAGACCGATGCCGTGAGAGCCCTTGACGAGGATCGAGCAGCCCGGCGCCAGCCGGTCGCGCACCGCCGCCAGCGCCGCCTCCCAGCCACGCACCGCGACGCCGTCGGCGAGCCCCGCCGCCACCACCACGATGTCCGCCAGCTCCCCCACCGCGATCAGGTGGTCGACCTCGGCCGCCGCCACGTCCTCCCCAAGGGCGCCGTGCAGCTCATTCGCCGCCGCGCCCAGCTCCAACATGTCGCCGAGCACGGCGATGCGCGGCCGCGGCAGCCCCTCCAGCACCCGCAGCGCCGCACGCATCGAATCGGGGTTGGCGTTGTACGCGTCGTCGATCATCACCCCGCCGCCGGGCAGCGGCCACTGCCGGCCGCGGCCCGACAGGGCGCGGAACTTTCCCAGCCCGGCGGTGATCGCAACCGCCTCGATCCCGAGCACCAGGGCCCCGGCGGCGGCGGCCGCCGCGTCCTCGGCCAGGTGGTCGCCGGGATCGGCGAGATGAATGGTGAACGCCTCCCCGCGGGGAGGTGCAAGCCGGACCGCCTGTCCCCCGCCCGGAGCCGGCACCGCCTCCCAACGCAGATCCGCCGCCCGGTGGCGGCCAAAGGTGGTGATGGGCCCGCCGGCGCCGCGGAACAGGAGGGAGAACGACGGGTCGTCGCGATTCAGGACCACCGGCCGGCCCGGCGCCATCTCCTCCAGCAATTCGCGCTTGGCGCGCGCCACCCCCTCGCGGCTCCCCAACCCCTCCAGGTGGGCCTCACCGACCCGGGTGATGATCCCCAGGTCCGGCGCGGTCAGGCGCGTGAGGGCGGCAATCTCTCCCGGGTGGTTCATGCCCAGCTCCACGACCCCCAGGCCGTGCTCGCGCCGCAAGGCAAGGAGGGTGAGGGGGACGCCGATCTGGTTGTTGTGGTTTGCCAGGGAGGCGTAAGGATCCAGCGCCGCCGCCGCCGCGATCAGGCGCAGCATCTCGCGGGTGGTGGTCTTGCCGCAGCTCCCGGTGATGGCGACCACGCGGGTGGCGAGACCGCGGCGCCAGTGGGCGGCCAAGGCCTGGAGCGCCGCCAGGGTGTCGGCGACTTGCACCACCCAGCAACCGGCGGGGGCGGTGACCGGCACCTGGCTCAGGGCGCCGGCCGCGCCGGCCGCGAAGGCCCGCTCCAGAAAGGCGTGGCCGTCGAACCGCTCGCCCACCAGCGGGCAGAACAGGGCACCGGGGGTCAGGGTGCGGCTGTCCGTGGAGACCGAGGTCGCGCCGCGTTCCAGATCGCCATCGCCGCCGACCTGCACGCCAGCCAAGGTCTCCGCCAGCCAGTCGCGCACCTCGGCGCCGGTGAACAGGGCGGTAGTGGTGACGCTCACCACTCAATCCTCCCCGTAGGGGAGACCTTTGAGACCCTCTCCCCTTGGGAGAGAGCCAGGGTGAGGGGGCGTGGATCCAACGGCCTGGCCGGCAGTGCACCCATCGCGCTGCTCATTCCAGAGGCCCTCCCCCCCGCCCCTCCCGGTGGGAGGGGGGCCATTCGACTCCGCTGCGCGGAGAATCAACTGCTCGGCCACCTTCCGGTCGTCGAAGGCGAGTCGTTGGCCGGCGACGAGCTGATAGTCCTCGTGACCCTTGCCGGCGATCAACACCGTGTCCTCGGGGGCGGCCTCGGCGAGGGCGGCGGCGATCGCGGCGCGGCGGTCGGGCTCCACCGTGTAGGGGCAGCCGGCGAGCCCAGGCTCGATGGCGCGAATGATCGCCAGCGGCTCCTCGCTGCGCGGGTTGTCGGAGGTGACGATCACCCGATCCGCCACCGCCGCCGCCTGTCCCATGAGGGGCCGCTTGGTCCGATCGCGGTCCCCGCCGCAGCCGAATACGACAATGAGCCGGCCGCGGGTGAAGCGGCGGCAGTCGGCGACCGCCCGGGCCAGGGCGTCGGGAGTATGGGCATAATCGACCACCACCGTCGGCCCACCCGAACCGATCCGCTCGTAGCGTCCCGGCACCGGTACGCAGGTGGCCAGCCCTGCGGCGACCTCTGGCAGGGTCCAGTCGAGCCGCACCCCGACTGCCGCCGCGGCGAGGGCGTTGTAGACGTTCACCTCACCCAGCAACCGGCTCGCGACCGCCGCTTGCCGACCCGCATGGTGCAGGGTGAAGCGGGTGCCGTCCGCCCGGTAGTCGATCGCCGTCGCACGCAAGTCGACGCCGGGGCCGAGGCCAAACGTGAGGATGGGCAGCGGCGTCCGGGCGGCCAGCTCGGCACCCCGCGGGTCGTCGCCATTGACCACGGCGACACAGCCGGGCGCCGTGTAGCGCGGCTGGAAGAGGCTCGCCTTGGCGGCGAAGTAACTCGCCATGTCCGGGTGGTAGTCGAGATGGTCCTGGCTCAGGTTGGTGAACACCAGGGTGGCGAAACGACACCCCTCGACCCGTCCCTGATGGAGGCCGTGGGAAGAGACTTCCATCACCCCGTAGGTCGCGCCGGCGTCCACCATGCGTCCGAGGAGCGCCTGCAGGCGCAAGGCATCCGGCGTGGTATGGGAGGCGACCGTCACCACGTTGCCGACCTGGTACTCGATGGTGCCGATCAATCCCACTCCGGCGCCGCGGGCCCGCAACAGGGCGCGCACCAGGAAGGCGGTGGTCGACTTGCCGTTGGTGCCGGTGATCCCCACCAGGTGGAGGCGTTGGCTCGGCTCTCCCGCGAGACGGCGCGCAAGGCGCACCGCCGCCCCGTGCGGATCCCGCACCACCACCACCGGCACGCCCGCGCGCACCGCGGCATCGGGCAGGTGGGCGACGAGCAGTGCCACCGCTCCGCAGCCCACCGCATCGGCCACGAAGTCGTGACCGTCGTAGTGCTCGCCGCGGCGCGCGACGAACAGGGTACCGGCGGTCACCGAGCGGGAGTCCTCGCAGAGGCGCTGGACCTCGACCGTGAGGGGGCCGTGCGCCTCGACCACGTCCAACTCGGCAAGCAGCTCGGCAAGACGCATGGGTTCGGGGGCTACAGGGTGAGGATAGAGAGCCTCGGCGACCGCGACGGCGCCGCCGCCCTCAGGATACGAGGACCGGGTTCCGGCTGCACCCCCAAGTGGCGCAGCGCCTTCTCCGCGATCTCGCTAAAGACCGGGGCGGCGATCTGGCCGCCGTAGGCGCCGCCGCGCGGCTCGTCGAGGATGACCAAAATCGTCAGGCGCGGGTGGTCGGCGGGTACGTAACCGATGAACGAGCTAACGAAACGGGTACGGGAGTATTGCCCGGCCTGGCGGTCGAATTTCTGGGCGGTACCGGTCTTGCCGGCCACCGCGAACCCCGCCACCGCCGCCTTCGGCGCGGTGCCCTTGGGGCTCACCACGCCCTGCAACATCTGGGTGATTTCGCGCGCGGTCTCCTGCGTCATCACCCGCTGCGGCCTTCCCGGGTCGAGTCGCTCCCGGGCGACCGGGCGCGGGCCGTCGATCGCCCGCACTAGACGAGGGATAACCCGCATCCCGCCATTGGCCAGGGCACTGTAGAGCGTGACCATCTGCATAGGCGTGACCGCAATCTCCTGCCCGATGGCGATCGAGGCCTTGGAGACCGCCGACCACTCGCGTGGCGTCCGCAGCAGACCGGTCGCCTCGCCGGGGTAGTCGATACCGGACTTCGCACCGAATCCAAAAGCCGCCAGATACCGGTAGAGCAGCTTGGCGTCGAGCGGGTCCACCAGCTTAATCATGCCGATGTTGCTGGAGCGCTGGAGCACCTGGGCGGTCGAGAGCCAGTCGAACTGGTGGCCGGCCGCCTCGTGAAAGGTACGGTCGGCCACCTGGTAGGTGCCATTCTCCGCGAACACCAAGGCGTTGCGGTCGGTGAGGCTGCGTTCCAGTGCCACCGCGACCACCGCCGGCTTGAAGATCGAGCCGGGCTCGAACTGCCAGGTCACCGCGTGTGAACGATATTTCCGGCCGGCGCCCGCGCGCTGCCCATCGGCCGGCAGACCGTAGTCCGCCATCGCCAGGATCTCGCCAGTGGCGGGATCGGCGACCACCGCCACACCGCACACCGCACCGGCCTCTTCGACCCCGCGCTTCAAGGCCGTATAGGCGGCATGTTGCACGACCTCGTCGAGGGTGAGGATCAGGTCCGCCCCCTCCCGGGGAGAGCGCAACACCCAGTCGGCCACCGGCCGTCTGCGGCCGTCACGCCGCCGGAGGAAGCGGCCGCTCTCCCCGCGCAGGGTCCGGTCGTAGCGATACTCCAACCCCTCGAGGCCGACATCGTCGATCCCCACCAGACCCAAGGCCGACTGGCAGGCATCGCCTCGCAGATAATAGCGACAGCTCTCCGCCTGCCAGTAGATCCCCGGCAGATCCAGCCCTGTCAGCCGCGGCAGCAGGTCCAGCGACTGCTGGCGCGCGATCCACACGAACTGGCGCCGAGCAGCGAGCTTGTGACGCAGCGTGCGCGCCGACAGGTCCACCAGACCGGCCAGCCGGCGTGCGGTGGAGGCGACGTCCGTGACCTCGCGCGGCACCGCATAAATCGACAGGCTGTCGCCGTTTCGCGCGAGCACCACGCCGTTGCGGTCGATCAGACTACCGCGCGGGGCGGCGAGGGTGAATTCGCGCTCTTGCTGGCTGCGCGCGCGCTCGGCGAGCAGCTCGTGGTCGAAGATCTGCAAGGCCACGAGCCGATAGCCGACGAGGCCGAAGAGGGCGATGCCGGCCAACGCCAACGACCAGAGACGGAGGCGGCTGAATCCGAACATGGCGTCCACCGGGGCATCGGAAAGAGTCAAAAGATGGAGCGGCCACACTGCCGGATGCGGCGCCCGAACCAACCCATTCGTCCAACGCCCTACCGCCTAGTCCTTACGTACCCACACGGCGTGCTGCGCCTCCGGCACGACGAAGCCCTGTTTTTTCGCCCACTGCTCGACTCGATCCAAGCCTGTTGCGGCCTCGATCTTGAGGCGCAACTGGGCGTTGTCTTGGGTAAGCTGCTTGGCCTGTTGTCGCAGGGCATCGAGCTCTTGTACGGCAGCGATCATCTGGGTGCGCTGCCAGATACAGAAGAGAGAGACCAGGACCACCAGCACCCCAACGAGGGGGGTAATGACGCCGAGCTTGACCGGAACCGTCTTGCGTCGGGCCAGCCGGGAGGTGATGTCGACCTTTTGCGGGCGTTTCGGGCGCACCCGAACCGACTGGCTGGGGGTGGTGGTCCTGGTAGGTAAAATGGCGAGCGCCATTTTGGGAGGGAACCTATTCGAAGGAGTTAAGGAGTCGGGATCAGGAGGAAACGGGCAGACGGGCGACGACGCGCAGTCGCGCACTGCGTGACCGCGGATTGGTGGCGACCTCGCGCGCCGACGCCACGATCGGCCGGCGGGTGAGCAGTCGCACCACCGGCAGCCGTCCACACACACACGCCGGTAGCGTCGGGGGGCAGATGCACGGGTTGGCCAGCCGCCGGAAGGTGGTCTTGACCGTGCGGTCCTCCAACGAGTGGAAGGCGATCACCGCCAGCCGGCCGCCCGGCACGAGACAGTCGACGGCACGCTCTAACGCCTGCTCCAAGCCGCTCAGCTCGTCGTTGACGGCGATGCGGATGGCTTGGAAGACCAAGGTCGCCGGATGGTGCCCCCGGCCGCCACTGCCCAGGACTTCGGTGCATACCCGGGCCAGGCCGTGGGTCGTGTCGATGGGGCGTGCCGCCAAGATACGGCGTGCCACCGCATGCGGCCGCCGGACCTCGCCGTAGTCGCGCAGCACGCTCGCCAGGGAACGCTCGTCCTGACGGTCGAGCCAGGCGGAGGCGGTCTCCCCAGTCGCGGGGTCCATGCGCATGTCGAGGGGACCGTCGAGTTGAAACGAAAAACCCCGTTGTGGGTCGTCGATCTGGTCGCTGGACAGGCCAAAATCGAGGAGCATACAGTCGAAGGGTCGGCCCGGCTCCCGGCCGTCGACGAGGCGTGCGAGGACCTCTTGAAAGGTTGCGTGGACGAATCGGATCTGGGTATGCGGGAAGGCCGCCGCCAGACCGCTGCGCGGCCACGCCTCGGCATCGCGGTCGACGGCCAGCACTCGTGCGCGCCCCTGCGCCCTGGTCAGCAGGGCACGGGCGTGACCACCCCCCCCGAGGGTGCCGTCGAAGATCGCGCTCCCTGGTCCCGGTGCCAACCACTGAACGACCTCCTCGGCGAGGACCGGAACATGGCGGCTGGCCATGCCCCTGCCTCACAACTTCAACCCAAATCCCGCGATCGACTTGTTCAACGCGGCGTATTCCGCCGGCGTCTTCGGTTCCTGCGCCAACCAGCGCTCCTTGTCCCAGACCTCGAGGCGCTTCGTCAGGCCCACGACCATCACCTCCTTGTCCAATCCGGCGTACTCCCGCAGCGGCTGGCTGATGAGGAACCGTCCCTGGGCGTCGAGCTCCACGTCGGTCGCCTTACCCACGAAGAGGCGCGTGAAACGCAGGACGTCCTCTTCCTGGCTCGGCAAGTCATCGATCTGCTCCTTGACCCGCCGCCACTCCTCCGGGGAGTACACCCAGAGGCAGTCGGTCCAGCCGGTGACCACCAGCTTGGCCTGCTCGTGCGCCCCAAGGGATTCCCGGAACCGCACGGGCAATGCCAACCGCCCCTTGGCATCGAGTTTTTGGTTGTGAATCCCAAGCGACACGGCCGCCCCGTCTCATCACCACTACTCCCTACAATTCCCCACCGATCCCCATTTGGCGGAATATAGACCCACCCCCCTCGGACCGTCAAGGTCGAGCGGTTCTATCAGGTATTTGTCCCCGGCCCGGGTATCCCGTGCGTGGCCCAGAGGCTGGTCACCGCCCCCGACAGACCGTTAGCCCGTAGTTCTCGGCAAGGATCGCCGCGCGGGGATGCGCGCGGCGGGGGATCCGCGGTGCGAAACGCGGCTCAAAAGCCGTACGGCAGCTCCTCGAACTTCCAGCCGGCGTCGGTCAGGACCAGGCTGATCCGCCGCACCCGCTCCTCCAGATCCTGGCGAGCGAACTTGGTGGAACGCTTGAGGTGGAGATAGAAGCGCTCTTTGCTACTCGGGTGGGGCTCGGTCTTGACCACCGAGTAGTCGTAGTACTTCCAGTTCATCAGGATCTTCTGGAAGGCAAGTTCCAGATCCTCGTCCGAATAGCTCTGCTGCCAGCACAACCGGTAGACGTGGATGTCGCGCTCCTCGATCGCCGAGACCAGGGTCTCCCAGCTCTTGGAGGGGACCGAAAAGTCGACTTCACGCTGGCCGCCCTCGCCGACCGCACCGGTGACCGGCGCTCCCTGCTCGCCGGCACGGAATTTCCGGCGGAACACCACCAGCACGGCAAGCAATACAAGCAGTGCCACCAACGGCGCGGCCCCCCAACGCAGCAAACGCTTCGCCAGGGGCTCCGCCGGCTTGAGGATCACCTTGCCCGACCGTGGACCCGGTGGCGAGTCGGCGCTGGCCGGAAGGGCCGCAGGTTCGTGGTCGGGGACCGCGACGATCGGCGACGGAGACGGCGCGGCCGCTGGTCCTTGTCCTTGGGTCACCTCGCCCCCACTGGTACTCGGGTGACTGGTCTCGAGAGGGGCGACCTTCGCCGTCGGGGCCACTGCCGGACCAGCCCCGTGCTCCTTCGCGGCACCCGTCGTCGCTTCTTTCGGCGGCGCCGGCGGGCTACTGGCCTGACTCGCCCGATCCTTCGCCGGGGGCGCAGCAGCGGGCCGGCGAGGCGGTGGACTACCGTCCCGGCGGGGCTGCATCACCCAGGACACTGTGCCATCGGACTCGATGACGTAGACGCTCGCCACCTCGTCTACCGACACACTCGCCTCGCCCCCGAACTTCTCGTACTGGATCGCATCCCCCACCTGGCGAACGCGACTGGTGCGCAGCTCGGTGCCATCGATGAAGTTGATCTGGTATTCGACGGCCCCGGCCGGGAGTGCCATGAGCACGATCAACGCTACCACCCCCCCTGCGGCACGCGCAGACCATCGCGGCGCGCCGCCAGAGCGACTCGCCGCTGGCGGCCGGGACGGGATGCCGCACCTCGCAATCCGGCGACGCCTGTCTACAGTGCGTGGCGCCCGCGCCACGGCGCGGTGGGGGGATTGATCTGGAAGGGTAGACATGGGAGGGGGCGTCCTGCCCGGATGGCGGCTGTCCACCCCGGGGGAGCGGGGCAAGAAGCCATCAGACTTATCGCCCAGCCCGCCCCACGTCTCAACAACGAATAGTAAGTAAGACACCCCCTGCAAGGCGTCAACCGCCGCCCCCAGGGGACACCGATGCGTTGGTCCACATCACCTCCTAGGCCCGCACGCGAGTGCAGATCCCGTTCCCTGGCGGAATCGCGGGAAACGGCCTGCGCCCCATACCTCGGCCATCGGCCCGCCATCCACGGGGGGGGTGAAGCCGCCCGGACCTGCGCCGGGCGGCGAGGGGCGCGCGTGGCGTCCCCCTCCATATCAGGCGTCACGCAATAAATCTGAGATAGATCTGTAGGTGGTAAACAGCCAGGGCCAAGTAG
>DASWHD010000059.1:0-5027 GCA_036393335.1 bacterium | reverse complement strand
AACCTGGCTTACCTTTACGAGAAGGGGCTCGGCATCCCACAGGATCGCGCGGCGGCAGGCCGCTTGTATGCCCAAGCCTTCGGCCTCGCAGGCAGCGTCCCGCTGGAGGAAGCGCCGCCGCCCCAGGGCGAAAGTGAAACGATACGCGCCCTGCGCGCCGAGGTCGAACGGTTGCAGGGCGAAAGCGCGCGACTGCGGCAGCAGTTGCAAGAAGCGGAGCGCCAGTTGCGCGAGCAGCGCGGCAACGCAGCAGAAATCCAACGCCTGCGAGAGAGGCTCGCCACCCTCGCCGAAGAGCTGCGCCGCAAAGAGCGGGCGATAAGCAACGCGGACGACCAACCCTCCCCCCCGGTAGCCCTTCCCCCGGGCATATCCTTCGGCCGTTACTATGCGCTGGTCATCGGCAACAACGAGTACCGCCACCTGCCCAAGCTCGAGACTGCGGTCAACGACGCGCGGGAGATTGCCGAGGTCCTGGAAGACCGCTACGGCTTTCAGGTCAAGCTCCTGGAGGATGCGACGGCCTACGATATCTTCTCGGCCCTCAGCCTGTTTCGCGAGAACCTCACCGAGCGCGACAACTTCATCCTCTACTATGCCGGGCACGGTGAACTCGACGAGGTCAACCTGCGCGGCCACTGGCTGCCGGTCGACGCCGAGCCCGACAATCCCGCCTACTGGATTTCCAACATCGAGATCAGCGACCTGCTCAACATCATGTCGGCCCGCCACGTACTGGTGGTGGCCGATTCGTGCTACTCGGGGATCATGACCCGCTCGGCCATCACCGGCCCGAGTACGGTGCGCAGCGAAGACGCCCTCAAGGAGTGGCTGCAAACTTTGGCCGACAAACGCTCGCGCACGGTGCTGACCTCAGGCGGCCTGAAACCCGTGATCGAGGGGGGAGGAGGAGACCATTCCCTCTTTGCCAAGAATCTCCTCGAGGTCCTGAAAAACCACCGCGGTCTCCTCGAAGGGCAGCGGCTCTACCGCGATCTCAGCCCCCGTGTCTCCCAGGCGGCGAGTCAACTCGGCATCGAGCAGATTCCGGAGTATGCGCCGATGCAGTTCGCCGGCCACGAGGGCGGCGACTTCCTGTTCGTCCCCCGCGCCGAGGAGGCACGGACCCGCCCGGGGGTGACGGTGGCCGGCGGCAAGTATCCGGCTCTCGCTATTGCGGCAGCCAGTCGGCCAGGGCCACCTTGACCAGGCGGAGATTGTCGTCGGCATCGAGAATCAGGTTGAGGAGCTTGAGCCGCAGCGATGCGAAGCGGGCGTCGGTCGACATGCCGTCGCCGACGATGCGCACCTTGTACGCGGCAACGACTTCTCCCATGGCGGCGGGGTTGGTGGTGGAAAGATCGGCATAGAGCATGGGGACCGGCTCGCTGCCGATCTGGCCGACGGGCTGCAGCAGGGAGATGAGGAAAGGCCCGGGTTGCCCCTCCAATCGCTCGGCCAGTTGGGGATGGGGCACGCGGAACAGGCGTCCTAACTCCGCCAGGTAGCGCAGGGCCAGGGTCGAATTGTAATTGGCCGGGGTGAGCCCCTTTTCGAGGGCCAGCCCGGGAACATAGAGCAGGTTGGTCTCCTCCTTCTCCTGGGGGGTCATGTCTCCCAGCTCCGGTAGGTTCAGGGTCGTGCCGGCAATGGCCTGCAAGATTTGTTCGTAGCGCTGCGCTACCTCAGGAGGGAGACCGGACTGGTCGGCTCGGCGGGCAAAGAGCACGTAGGTGTACATGCCGAATCCCGGTTCCTCGCCGTCCATGCGCGTGAGCAGGTCCCAGGCGTGCCGCTCCACCCGGGAACCATCGCTACGCATGGGGAGTTGTTCCGTCGGGACCTCCACCGGCGGCCTCTCGCCGGTGGGGGGTTCGGCCTTCTCCTTGGGAAAGCAGCCGGTCACCAACAGAACCGCGAGAACCAGGCTTACGAATTTAGCAAAGGCCTTCATGGCTGTGGGCATCGCATTATTTCTTCGCACTCCCCTCGTCTCTCTCCCTGTGCCGACGTCCCCAGAGTGAATGGATCCCCAATGAGAGCACAACGGCGGCCAGGGCGATGACGGCAATCACCTCGGCGGTGGCGATCCCCGGGAACACCGCCTTGAAGATCCCAAGGAGCACGGCGCCGATCACCACCGTGAGCAACGACAATTGCATGCCCTTTGCCGAAAGGTTTCCCATGTCCCGCTCTTTCAGTCTCATGTCCCGTTCGTAGGGTTGACCTTCCCATGTCAGGATAGTTGTCGTCGCAAAAAAACCAATAGAAGAGGGAACCCCAAAGACGGGGAGCAGCGCAACGGCCGCCTGGCCGGCATTGGGGGTGGCCGCGACCACAGGACTCACGACATCCTCGTCACCCCGCGGCTCGGCCGCGCGCAAAGAAAACGGGGCGAAAGGGTCTCCCCTTCCGCCCCGTCGGTGCGCCCGGTGGGTGGTGCGGCTCAGTACTTGAGCTGGTAGACGATCTGGATGCGCTCGTCGTCGCCGCGGTCGTCGCCGACGCTCGGGCCGCTGCCGAGGCCGCCGCTGTCGTCGCCGTAGCTCACCGTCTCGTAGTCGATGAGGATCAGGTTGCCGTTGTGGAGGTCGAAGGCCAGGCCGGCGAGGGCGAGGTCGTAATCGGCGTCGTCCGCCACTTCGCCGTCCTTGTCGGCGTCGAAGTGGTCGTAGCGGGCGAAGGCCGCGAGGCGGCCGTCGGCCACCGGCAGCTTGACGTTGCCGAACAAGGAGTAGCCCTCGGTGTCGAGGGAGTCACCGCTGCCATCCAGGTAGCTGCCCTTGGCGTTGCCGGCGGTCTGGAAGTACTGGCCGGCGAGGATGAACCACGGGTGCTCGTAGCTCATCATCCCGAGGTTGACGCTGTAGTCCGGGCCGGGATCCGTGTTGCCGTCGCCGGTGATCCCGAGGTAGCTGACTTGCAGGCCGGGCGCCATGTCGGGCAGCGGCCGGATGGTGAGGCGGCCCTCCAGCACCTTGTCCTCGTTCTTCTCCGCCGCGTGGTAGCCGCCGCCGTTGTAGACGCCCACGTGCCACGAGCCGTACTGGCCATCGTAGTGGCTGTTGCCGGTGCGCTCCTTGGCGTCCTCCAGCTTGCCGCCGATGTTGCCGCGCAGGCTCACCCCGAGGTCGGCGGAGTTGAAGATGCCGGCGCGTTCGATCGCCATGGTCCCCTGGACACGGTACGGGTTGATGTGCTCCTCGAAGTCGAGCCACGGGATGTGGCCGAGACCGATCTCTGACTTCATCTGGGTTAGAGGACCGGCGTCGCTCGGACGCAGCTCGGCGTAGAGGTACTTGAGGCGGACCTTCCAGTCTTCAGTGGAATCCTGGTGGACGTCGAGGGTGGTGCGCGCGTACATCCACGGCAGGATCCCCTTCTTCACGGTGAGGTAACCGCGGCCGAGGGTGAAGCGGTTGAAGCTGTCCGAGTCGTCGCCGGGCTCGCCCTTGGAGCCGGCCGAGTAGTCGATGTAGGCGAGGGCCTCGAACTCCATGCCGGCCAGCCCCTTGGGCAGGGCGGAGCGATCGGGGAGCTGGGCCACGTCGTCCGCGGAGACCACCCCCTTCTCGACCAGGAGGTCGGCGAGCGGGTCGCCCTTCTTGTCCGCCGCCGCGTGGGCCGTGGCCACGCAGGCCAGGGCCGTGGTGAACAGCGCGGCGACGGCATAGCTGTGCAGTGATGGTGGATTTGTGCGGATCACGAAGTCTCCCTTTCCTATGGATGGCGAAACGGTGATGAACGCCGCGGAGCATGGCGAGGGTTTGTCACAAACGAGTCGCATCCGCGTGACAATTCAGATCGGGAGACGAGGGCGAACGATGCGCGGATAAGGCAAGTGCTGGCGAGGCAATTCACGGCGAACGCCGGGTGAATTGCCGAGCGTTTGTCACGGACGAGTCGCAGGCGGGTAACGCCATGTGCGGGTGGGGGGCCGGGGTGACACCGGGATGGAACGCTGCCGTGACGCAGATGCGCGCAGACACGGAGGAAGGCGAATCCCCAGAGGGACGTGGAGCGAAATCGAGCTCCAGGGTAGAAGCCGGTTTCACCGGCGACCGGTACGGCAGGACCTCTCGGGCCTGGGTCGCCGACCTGCCTGCCGGCAGGCAGGAGGGATTCGGCTCCTACCGGGTTTCCGGGAGCGCGCCGCGATTTCGCAACCGAGGGTAGGAGCGGGTTGCGCCGGCGACCCGCGCCACCGGCACGGCGGAGGGTCCCGCCGAGCCCGGCTTAGCCGAAGCGGCCGGTGATGTAGTCGTCGGTCTGGGTGCAGCGCGGGGTGCGGAACAGGCGGTCGGTGGGGCCGTACTCGATCAGCTTTCCGAGATACATGAAGGCGGTGAAGTCCGACACCCGGGAGGCCTGCTGCATGTTGTGGGTGACGATGAGCACCGTGTAGTTGCCGCGCAGGTTGTCGATCAGCTCCTCGATCTTGCTGGTGGCCAGGGGGTCGAGGGCCGAGCACGGCTCGTCCATCAGCACCACCTCCGGGTCGGCGGCCACGGCCCGGGCGATGCACAGTCGCTGCTGCTGGCCGCCGGACAGGGACAGGGCCGATTCGTTCAGGCGGTCCTTCACCTCCTCCCACAGGGCGGCGCCGCGCAGGCAGCGCTCCACCGTCTCGTCGAGCACCGTGCGCCGGTCTTCGCCGTCGATGCGCAGGGGATAGACGATGTTCTCGTAGATGGACATGGGAAAGGGGTTGGGCCGCTGAAAGACCATGCCGGTGTGCTTGCGCAGCTCGATCACCTCCACCTGCGAGGCAAAGATTGACGCGCCGGCGAGGCGGATGTCGCCCGCGGTGCGCAGCCCTTCCACCAGGTCGTTGATGCGGTTGATGGAGCGCAGCAGGGTCGACTTGCCGCACCCCGAGGGGCCGATGAGCGCCGTCACCTTGCCGGTGGGGATCGGCATGGAGACGTCGAACAGCGCCTGCTTGGCGCCGTACCAGAGGTTGAATCGGTCGATGTCGACCAGGGCCTGCTCCTTGTGGACCTCCGGGTGGTACACGGTTTCGTGGG
>DASWHD010000058.1:0-2033 GCA_036393335.1 bacterium | reverse complement strand
CTGGAGGCCGAGGACGCCCACCGCCTGCACGGCGTCTTCGCCCTCGCCACCACCCGGGTGCGGGAGATCATGGTGCCGCGCACCGACATGATCACCCTGCCGGCCCAGGCCAACGCCGAGGAGCTCGTTCGGCGGGTGGCGGAGCATCCCTACGCCCGTTACCCGGTGGAGGGGGAGGGGGGAGAGATCGCGGGGATCGTGGCCGCACGCGACCTCCTGCTCGCCGCCCGGGGCTCCGGGGAGCTCGACCTCGCCGCGATGATGGTGCCGCCCACCTTCGTCCCGGAGTCGAAACGGGTGGCCACCTTGCTGGAGGAGCTGCGTCAGGAGGGGCGGCGTATGGCGATCGTCGCCGATGAGTACGGCGACATCACCGGATTGGCCACCTACACCGACATCGTGCAGGAGATCACCGGGACCCTGCCCGAGGCCGGGACGGCGGACATCGTCCGCCATGCGGACGGCTCCGTGCTCCTGGACGCGAGCCTCGACATCGGTCAGATCAACCGCCGTCTCGACTGGAACCTCCCCGAGGGTCACGGCGAGTACGACACCCTTGCCGGCCTGATCATCACCTTCCTCGGCCATCTCCCGGAGGTCGGGGAGAGGGTGTCCTGCGGGCCGTATGAGATGACGGTAGTGACGGTGACCGGCCGCCGCCTGCGCCAGGTGCGGATTCGTCGCCAAATGCCTCCGGCGGAGCCCGGCGACCGGTAAGCCGCGGATCGCGCAGGGGAGAACAGCGCCACCGTGCGAGCGCCCTGCGGTCCTGGCGGCCCCCGAGTCCGAGCCGGCAGTTGGGGTGACTGCCGCGGAGTCGCCGGGGGCATGCGGGCGCGGCCCGCACCGTTCGCCGCGAGCCGAGCAGCCAGGTCAATCGTGCCGTCGTTGCCTACGGCCGTACGGTGAGAAAAAGGACAAAAAAATATGTTTTTACAATGGTTTACTTATCATGATCGGCGCGACATGGGCCATCGTTAATGGTAATCTTCGGGATATCTCTAACTCGGGAGGCTGCGTGTACAATCCCTCGGCTGCATCCCATCCCTTCGCGGGTGCAGAAGCGTGCTTGGAGCTGTTTCCGGTGGCAGCGATGGTGGTCGATCGCGACCACCTGATCACGGCGGTCAATGGATCGGCGACGGTAACGCTGGGGGTCGGCGGGCAGGTGGTGGGTCGGCGGCCGGGGGAGGTGATCGGCTGTGTCACCGCGCGACGCCAGGGTTGCAACCACTTCGCGGCGTGCACGGACTGCCCGTTGTGGCAGGCAGTGGAGGCGGCCTTGCGCGGGGAGAGGCCCGTACAGGAGTTTCCCCTGGAGATCGCTCGGGAGGACGGCACCGCCCACAAAGTCTTCCTCGCATCGGCCGGCCCGGCGCGGGGTCCACTAGCCGAGCATGGCGGCCAGGTGGTGGTGATCCTGCACGACATCACCCACCTCCACCGTCTCTCCGGATGGGTCCCGATCTGTGCGACCTGCAAGAGGGTGCGCCGTTCCGACCATGGCTGGGATGCGGTGGAGACCTTCGTCGAGGCGCACTCCCACGCCCTCTTCTCCCACACCTTCTGTCCCGACTGTGCGGCGCGGTATTACCGGGAGATGGGCGGCCCCGATCCACCACCGGCCGAGTGAACGGGCCACCCCGCCGCGCGCAGGGTCACACCACCACCGACTCCAGCTCCGCGATGTCGACGATGTGGTAGCCGCCGCAGGAGAAGATCAGTTTGATGAAGCCGCTCATGATGTTAATACCGCCGTCGCGCAGGTAGAAGTGGTCGTCCTGGTAGCGCGCCTTGCGGAACATCTTGAGCAGGGGGGGGAGCACATCGCTGGCGATCGCCGCGTCCGCCGGATAGGGGTGGTCGGGAAACTTGCGCAGGTCGAGGTCGCGGAACTGCTCCGTGGTGTAGACCGAGTAGTACAGAGGCGTCCGTAGAAAGCGGACCAACACGGTGTCGGGACCGAGCCCGATGTCGATCTCGTACGCCCCCTTGTCGCGGTAGAGGAGGTACGCCTTGTCCAGCAAGGTGTC
>DASWHD010000057.1:0-20959 GCA_036393335.1 bacterium | reverse complement strand
TGATCCTGGTCCTTTTGGGCCGACTCTGAGCGAAGTGGACCAGGGCCCGCAGCCGCAGGTGGTCGGCGATCTCCCGGTAGGTGGGAGAGAGCCCGGTGCGCGCCTGGTAGTCGGCGACAAAGCGGCAGAAGGCCGCCTCTTTGGGGGTCAGGGCCATGGGCAGAGGTTACTACATACATACAACATAGACAGCAGACATAGTGCATATAAAATACATAGATCATCGCCTCTGCCGAACCCCTCTACGCCGCACCCCCTGCCGGTACCCCCGTCCCCTACCGGCCAGCACGACGCCTACTCAGTCAGTAGATAGACCTCAGCCACGGTCGCATCCCGCGTCGGGCGCCAGGAAGGGCAGGAGCGCGTCCCACACCGCCTCCAGACCCTGCCGCTTGACGGAGGAGACCGGCAGCAGCGCGGCGTCGTCCTCCGCGGCGAGGGCGAGGCCGGCGGCGATCTCCCGCAGGTGAGTCGCCCGGCGGTTGAGCGTCACCTTGTCCGCCTTGGTGGCGACCACCCAATGGCGGCGACGATACTCCACCAGCCAGTCGCGGAGCTGGCGGTCCTCGCGGCTCGGCGGGTGGCGGAGGTCGACGATCTGCACCACGCCTACCAGTTGGGTGCTGCGCTCCAGGTAGGTGCGCACCATCGGTCCCCAGCGCCGTTTCACCTCCAGCGGTACCTGGGCAAAGCCGTAGCCGGGGAGGTCGACGAAGTGGAAGGCGTCGTTGATGCGGTAGAAGTGGATGCGCTGGGTGCGGCCGGGGGTACGCGAGGTGTGGGCCAGGCGCCGGCGGCCGAGGAGGGCATTGATCAGGGAGGACTTGCCCACGTTGGAGCGCCCGGCGAACGCCACCTGGGGCAGGCCATCTGCGGGGTAGTCGGCGGGTTGGTCTGCGCTGGCGGCCAACACGGCAGCGCGCACGATCACCCGGCCGCCTCGGCCGCCGCCTTCGCCCGCCCGCCCCCATGGGTGCGGTGGATCTCGATGTTGTCGATCAGCCGCACGCCGCCGACCCTGACCGCCGCCAGGAGGACCATCGAGCGCGCCACCTTGGGGAGGGGCGCCAGGGTGTCGGGATGGGCCAGGACCAGGTAGTCGACCTCCAGGCCATGGTCCTTTTCCAGCTCCGTCCGTCCTGCGTCCAGAAGGGCGGTGGTGGGGGCACCGGTCTCCGCGGCCAGGAGGTCATTGCGCAGGCGGCCCAGGACTCGATAGAGGCCCGCGGCCCGGGTGCGGCTGTCCGCGTCGAGGCGCTGGTTGCGCGAGCTCAGCGCCAGGCCGTCCGGCTCGCGCACCGTGGGCATGCAGACGACCTCCACCGGCAGGTTGAGGTCGGCGACCATGCGCCGTACCACCAGGCTCTGCTGGTAGTCCTTGAGGCCGAAGTAGGCGGTGTGAGGCTGGACGATGTTGAGCAGCTTGGCGACCACCGTGGCGACGCCGGCGAAGTGACCCGGCCGCCCCTCGCCCTCGAAGCGGTGGGCGATGTCGCCCACCTCCACCCGGGTATCGAACCCCTTGGGATAGATCTCCTCCCCGGTGGGATGGAAGAGGATGTCGACCCCGGCGGCCTCGGCCTTGTCCATGTCGTCGACCAGGGTGCGCGGATAGCGGTCGAGGTCCTCCGGATCGTCGAACTGGGTCGGGTTGACGAACAGCGACACCACCACCAGGTGGTGCTCATCCTTCGCCTCGCGCATGAGGGAGAGGTGGCCGGCGTGGAACGCCCCCATGGTGGGCACCAGGCCGATGCGCTTCTTCTCGTAGCGCGGGCCATGGAGGGTGTCGCGCAGGATGGCGGCGGAGCGGATCGCCTTCATGGCCGTGGAGCCAGAGGCCAGGGGCCAGAGGCCGAAGGCCGGGTGGCGGCCGGGAGATCGTCCCACTGAGTGTTCATCGTGCCTCCCCTTCCCCGCCCCTCACCCCTCGTCTCTGCGCCAGGGGCCGGAGCGACCGCCCGACTTCTCTACCAGCAGAATATCTCCGATCACCACCCCGCGGTCGATCCCCTTCACCATGTCGTACACGGTCAGGGCGGCGACGCTCACCGCGGTGAGGGCCTCCATCTCGACCCCGGTGGGGCCGGTGGTCTTCACCCGCGCCTCGATGTCGACCCGCCCCTCGGCCACCGCCGGCCGCAGCTCGACGGCCACCGCGGTGATCGCCAGGGGATGGCACAACGGGATCAGCTCGCCGGTGCGCTTGGCCGCCTGGATGCCGGCGATCCGCGCCACCGCCAGGACGTCGCCCTTGGCGATCGCCCCGTCGACGATCGCCTGCACCGTCGCCCCCGCCATGCGCACGGTGCCGCGGGCGACCGCCTCGCGGGCGGTGGCAGGCTTCGCGGAGACGTCCACCATGCGGGCGGCTCCGGCATCGTCGAGGTGCGTAAGGTCGGCCACCGCTCGCTGCTCCCCTGGGGGCTTGCGTGCACCGCTGGAAAACGGCGGCACGGCCCGCATCGCCACCGGTCATCGTATCGCCCCGACTTTACTCCCGGACGCAACCCTATGGCACCCGGAGAAATCCCCCTCACCCGAGGTGCGTGGCGGGGGTGGCCTCCTTGCGGCCCGCCGCCGGCACGGGCAAGTTGCATCCGGTAGACCGGCCCGCCGGTATCGCTCCTCAATCGACGGTATGAACGTTCCACGAACGGCGTTTTCTGATCGGCAGGGCCGGGCCCGTTGGAGTGGTGCGCCACGGTGGTGCCGGGCGGTGGCCGCATGACCCCCGATGGGTGGGGGGCGCAGTACGCCGGCCGGCGCGTGTTGGTGACGGGCGGCCTGGGGTTCATCGGCAGTAACCTGGCGATCCGGCTGGTGGAGCACGGGGCCGAGGTGACCCTCCTCGACTCCCTGCTACCCGAGCACGGCGGGGACCCGTTCAACGTCGCGCCCGTGGCGTCGCGGGTGCGGGTCGACACCTCCGATCTACGCGACCCCCACGCTTTGCCGGCCGCGGTGCGGGATCAAGAATTCGTTTTCCATCTCGCCGGCCAGGTGAGCCATGGTGACTCGATGCGCGATCCCGAGATCGACCTGGCGGTGAACTGTGTGTCCACCCTCAACCTGGTGGAGGCGTGCCGGCGGTGCAATCCGGAGGCGCGGCTGATCTACACCTCCACCCGCCAGGTGTACGGCGTGCCGCGGAGGCTGCCGGTCACCGAGGACCATCCTGCGTTGCCGGTGGACGTGAACGGCATCCACAAGCTGGCCGCGGAGTACTACCACCTGCTCTACGACCGGACCTACGGCCTGCGTTCCGCGGTGCTGCGCCTCACCAACACCTACGGCCCGCGCCAGCAGATCCGCAGCGACCGCCAGGGGTTCGTCGGCATCTTCATCCGCCAGGCCCTGCGCGGCGAGATGATCCGGCTGTTCGGCACGGGCACCCAGATCCGCGACCTAGACTACGTCGACGACGTCGTCGCTGCCCTCCTCGCCGCCGGAGTCACCGCGGGCTGCTACGGCCGGGTGCTCAATCTCGGCGCCCCGCGCCCCTACTCGTTGCTGGAGCTGGTCGAGGTCTTGCGCGGGCTCTGCCCCGTGGAGTACGAGATCGTACCGTTCCCGGCTAACCAGAAGCTGATCGACATCGGCGACTACTACGGCGACTACTCGCAGTTCGCCGCCCTTACCGGCTGGCAGCCACGCATCGAGCTGCCCGAGGGGCTGGAGCGCACCCTGGCATTCTACCGCCGGCACGCCGAGACCTACTGGGCGTGACCAGCGCCGCGACATGCGGTCCGCCGCCGCGTGGCGGCAACCTTCGAGACCTGTGGCGGTCGCCGCGGTACCATGCACCCTTGCGACCCGCGCACTCACCGCGGGGATGATCCATTTCGGCGAGTTGTCGATGCCCAGCCCAGCCTCCTCCACGGAATCCACCTCGGCCGAGCACGGCGTGGCCACCCCGTGTGTTCTGGTCCACTACAGCGAGATCGGCCTCAAGGGGCGCAACCGCCCGCTCTTCGAGCGCCAGCTCGCGGCCAACATCCGCCGGGTCTTCGGCGACGAGGCGCCGGTGGAGGTGCGACGGCTCTTCGGCCGCTACCTGGTGGAGGTTCCGGCGGGCACGCCACCGCGGCTCGTCGAGGAGCGCCTCAAGCGGGTGTTCGGCATCGCCTACTTCGCCCACGCCCTCGCCGTCCCTGCGGTCCTGGAGGCGATCGAGGCCGCCGCGGCGCAGGTGGTGGCGGATCGGGCGTTCGCCACCTTCGCGGTGCGCGCCAAGCGCGCCGACAAGTCCTTCCCGGTCGACTCCCAGGGGATCAACGTGGCGGTCGGGGCCCACCTGCGCCGCGTCACGGAACGGCGCGTCGACCTCACCGCCCCCGATCTGACGGTGCACATCGAGGTGGTGGACCGCCGCGCCCTGGTCTATGCCGACCGGGTGGCGGGGCCGCGCGGTCTGCCGGTCGGGGTGGGTGGCCGGGTCGTCTGCCTGCTGTCCGGCGGGATCGACTCGCCGGTCGCCGCCGCGCGCATGATGCGGCGCGGCTGCCGGGTGAGCTTCGTCCATTGCCACTCCTTCCCGTACACGAACCCGGCGTCCCAGGCCAAGGTGGCGGAGCTAGCGGCCATCCTCGGGCGCTTCCAGGGGCCGGCGCCCCTCCACCTCGTGCCCCTGGTGGAGATCCAGCGCCACATCGTCGCCGGTGCCCCCTCCACCTTTCGCGTCCTCCTCTACCGCCGCGCCATGCTGCGCCTCGCCGCGGCGATCGCCCGGCAGGAGAAGTCCCTCGCCCTGGTCACCGGCGAGTCCCTCGGCCAGGTGGCCTCCCAGACCCTCGCCAACCTCACCGCGGTCGACCGTGCCTCGCCCATCCCGGTACTACGCCCCCTCCTCGGCTGGGACAAGGAGGAGATCATCGCGGAGGCCCAGCGCATTGCCACCTTCGAGCTCTCCATCGAGCCCCACGACGACTGCTGCTCCTTCCTGGAGCCCAAGGACCCGACCACCCGCTCCACCGATCACAGACTGGCGGCCCTCGAGCGCAACCTCGCCCTCGACGACCTCCTCGCCGCCGCCCTCGCCGCCACCGAGGTGCGGCTCATCGAGCCGCTGGGGTGAGCACCGTGTGTCGACCGTAGGTCGCGGGACGCGACCTACGGTCTGATGGCGGGCGCGAGCCCGCCATCCACGGGGGGTGAAGCCACCCGGACCCATGCCGGGTGGCGCGGGGGGGCGCGTGGCGTCCCCCGCCAGATCAGGGCGGACTTCCGTCCGCCGGACACCTTGGTTCCGGCAGTCCGGCGCCGGCCGGTCGCTCTCCTGGCCGTGTCCTCGACAGGGTAGGCGCCGGTTTCACCGGCGATCCGCGCCTGCGGCGCGGCAGGCCCTCGCGGGCCTGGGTCGCCGAAGGCGATTCGGCTTCTATGGACGTCGGGGGGGTACCGGCAGGCCCGCTATCTTTCGCCAAGCGAAGCGCGCCTGCCCGATCGCCTGGGCGGCGGCGCTGGCCGACCTGACCCTCGTGCGGGCCGTCTAGGCTTCCCGCACGCCCCGCCCCCCGGCCCCGCATCCGCTCGCTTGTCTGACCTCCCACCGCTGCCGCCGACGGTCCACGATCCACTCGCACCGCATGACCGGGTCGATCCTCCTTGGCGAACGGCGCCCCGCAAAACCGCCCCTTCTCGGCCAGGCTTCTCGCCCGCATTTCTCACCAGGGATCGTCGCAAAACCGGGGGCAGCCCTACTCGCGGCGCCGAACCCGCCGGGGGCTTCGTCTTTCCCCCGATCTCGGGAGAGAGGCCGGCGTTGTCGATCACCCGCCCGCGGCGACCGCGGGCGGGTGATCACCGGTGCGGAGGACGCGCCAGCGCCACGGCACGCCCGACGGGTTACGGGTAGAGCGCCTCCCGCGTAGCGCCGCACGGGGCCTGATCTTCCGGCGGGTCGGGATAGCGGTAGGTCTTGCCGGTATAGTTCGCCAGCAGCAGGTCGTCACCGTCTCGGCCGCGGAGGTAGTCCGGGAGCAGCGGGATCTTGCCGCCGCCCCCGGGGGCGTCGATCACGTAGGTGGGCACCGCATAGCCGGTCGTGTGACCACGCAGGCCGCGGATGATCTCCAGCCCCTTGCTTACCGGCGTGCGGAAGTGGGCCGAGCCGGAGATTGGGTCGCATTGATAGAGGTAGTACGGCCGCACCCGGATCTTGAGCAACCCCTGCATGAGGCGGCGCATGATTTGCACCTCGTCGTTCACCCCCTTGAGGAGAACGGTCTGGCTACCCAGAGGAATGCCTGCGTCGGCAAGGCGCCCACATGCCTCCGCCACCTCCGGGGTGAGCTCGTCCGGGTGGGTGAAGTGGATGCTCATCCACAGTGGGTGGTAGCGGCGCAGCATGCGCGTGAGCTGCGGGGTGATGCGCTGTGGCAGGGTGACCGGCTGCTTGGTGCCGATGCGCAGGAACTCGACGTGCGGGATTGCTCGCAGCCGCGACAGGATCCACTCCAGGCGATCGTCGTCGAGGGTGAGGGGATCGCCGCCCGAGATGAGCACGTCGCGGATCGCCGGTTGCGCGGCGATGTAAGCGATCGCCCGCTCCAGGTCCCCCTTGCTCACGCTCTTCTCCCCCTCTGCCCCGACCATGCGCGAGCGCGTGCAGTAGCGGCAATAGGTCGAGCAGAAACCGGTGACCAGGAAGAGGACGCGATCGGGATAGCGGTGCACCACGCCGGGCACCGGCATGTCGTGTTCCTCTCCCAGGGGGTCGTCCGCCTCTCCGGGGGTGCGCAGGTACTCGCCGGACACCGGCACCACCGTGCGGCGCAGGGACTGGTCCGGGTCGTGCTCAGAAAGCAGAGTCGCGTAGTACGGGGTGATTCCCACGGGTAGCGGCCCCTGGTGGCGGCGGATTGCGTCGCGCTCTTCCGCCGTGAGCTGGATCAGGCGTCCGAGCTCGTCCAGGGAACGGATGCGGTGGCGGACCTGCCAGTGCCAGTCGCGCCACTCCTGCACCGTCACGCCGCGGTAGAAGCGACGCAGGAAGGCGAGGCTGCGCTCGCTGACGACGAGGCGCTGGACGGGCCGGCGGGTGGGTTGCTTGGCGAGGGCTAGGGGGAGGGGAGTGGCGGGTGGGCCAGTGAAGAGGGCGAGGCGTGGTACGGGTCTACCCGGAGGTTCGCTATCGTCGACTGCGATCAGCTCTTCGAACATGGTGGGGCTCCTTGATTGAGAAAAAAGGAGGTGGGACTACCGTGGTGACGTGGCGACGGGAAGTCGTGTGGTCGCGCACTCCGTAGGGCCGAGGACACTTGAGTCGCTATCCGGGTGGGTGTGCACGGGAGGAACACGCCCCGCATCTATGGCCCGCTCCGACGTTCGGGATTCACGGGCAACCCCTGCTGCCTACCGTCCCGCGGGGGGGTGCCAGGGGTCGATCCCGGGGGGTGGGTTGAGAGAAGGGGAGAAGGAGCCGTGGAGCGCGGCCAACACAGACGCAAGCCGGCGCTTTGCGGTCGCCACGGGATTGGCTGTTGCCGCTTGCACCCGTTTGCTCGAGCGTGGTGGGGGACCGCGGGGTGACTGCGGGTCGCGCCGCAGTCGCCGTCAGTGGCGATCATGGGGAGATGGGATGCGGGCGCTAAGCGCTGGCAGCGTTGTCGATGACGACGATATTCCCGGGGTCCCCCCGGGGGATGGTCATACCCCTCATCAAAGGGCCACGTGAGACATTCATACTGTATCCAGAGCCGGTGTCAAGCAGTGCCGAAACTACGCGGCAGAGCGACCGCGGTTGTACCCGGCCACCGGGAAGTTAGCCGCCGGGCCATCGGCACTGGAGACACCTTTACGAAGCCGACTCGATGGAGTGCTGTGTTTCTTGGGTTGGCTTTGAAAGACGAGGGACGGGGCTGCATTCGCCACCGTGAGTAAGGGGACGAAGGGCAAAGGGATGGTTGAAGACCTGAGACCAGTGGCACTGTCTTACGGGCCAGGATCCGGGTCGGAGAAGATGGCACTCCCGGTCTCTGCCTGGCTGAGGTCGGTGCCGGTCAGGCCGGCGCCGCGCAGGTCGGCGCCGGTGAGACGCGCCCGGTGCAAGCGGGTGGCGGTTACATTGGCCCCGGACAGGTTCGCCCCCTCGAGGTTGGCGCCCGTGAGGTTCGCGCCCCGCAGGTTGGCACCGGTAAGGTTCGCCCCGGCGAGGCTGGCGCCGGTGAGGTCGGTGAGGCGCAGGTCAGCACCGCACAGGATGGCCGAGGTGAGGTCGGCGGCGCGCAGGGTGGTGCGAGAAAGGTCGGCCTCGGCAAGGCTGGCCCCGACCAGGTTGGCGCCGGTGAGGTTTGTCATGCTGAGGCTAGCCCCGGTGAGGGAGGCGCCAAGGAGGTCGGCCTCGGTGAGGTCGGCGTCCATGAACTGTGCCCCGTCAAGACGGGTGCCGCTCAGGTTCGCTTCCTGGAGCTGGGACCAGCCGAAGTCAGCCCGGGTCAGGTCCGACTCGCGGAGGTCCGCGCCGCGCAGGTCCGCACGGAAGAAATCGGCCTCGGTCAGGACCATCGCCGATAGATTTGCCTCCACTAACACCGCCGCCCGAAAGACGGTGCGTGGGAACGCGAGACCGGAGAGGTCATGGCCGGAGAGGTCGAGACCGGCGAAGTGCGGTCGCCGCGGGTCGAGACCCAGGCGCGCGATCAGCTCGTCACGGGTGAATTCGGCCATGGTTCTGATCGGCGGATGTCGGTTCTGCTAGGCGAACGGTCCATGTACGCTTGCCTCGTCCGCGGGTTACATGCTCAATGATTGCGTTAGGTGGACCATAAATTGTTCCCGGCACCGTAGCACGCCGGCAGGGCGACAGGGCGTGCGCTATTCTGAGAGGGAATCCCCTACTCTCTCAGGAGGTGAGCCATGCCCCTCTCCAAGAAGCTCAAGGCGTTCCTGGACGAAAAACAGATTCGCTACCTTACCCTTCACCATTCTCCGGCCTACACCTCGCAGGAGCTCGCCGCCGCCACTCACATCTCGGGACGGGCGTGGGCGAAGACGGTGATCGTCGAGGCCGACGGCAAGCTGATGATGGCCGTGCTCCCCGCCACCGAACGGGTGGACGTCGACGCCCTCGCCAAGGTGCTCGGCGTGAAGATGGTGCGGCTGGCCGAGGAGAAGGTGTTCAAGAGCCGTTTCCCGGACTGTGAACTCGGGGCCATGCCACCATTTGGCAACCTCTTCGAGATGCCGGTGGTCGTCTCCAACACCCTCGCCGAGGACCCGGAGATTGTCTTCAACGCCGGTTCCCATCAGATCGCCTTCGAGATGGCCTTCGAGGATTTCCGGGGATTGGTGGAGCCGACGATCGCGGCGTTCACACGTCCGTTGAACCACTAATCACCACGCGGCACGTCAGGGGACGGTGACGGCGGGAGGGGGGGGCGGTCGAGGAAGGGTCGCAGCGGAGTCGCACCGCGGTGGGGGCGACGTGATTTGCCAAAGAAGCGAAGCGTGTGGTGCCGGAGGCCGGACTCGAACCGGCATGGGGTTGCCCCCGCTGGTCCCTGAAACCAGTGCGTCTACCAATTTCACCACTCCGGCCCGGGAGGCAAATCTTGTGGATGGTCAAAGAGGGAGTCAAGACTCCCCCGGTCCCCCCTGATCGGCGACTCGCCACCGTTCCCTGGCGGCGCGCCAGGGCAGGGTGATCTCCGGGCCTTCCAGGGGGACACCCGCCCCGCTACCCAGGTAATGGGATGACACAACTTGTCACCAGGAGGTCGCCACGGTCGTGGCCGGGGGTCGATGCAGGGGTATGGAGGCTTCGCTTGGGATCCGGCTGGGCTCCACGTACTGACTCGGCGCGGAGACCGTGCTCCCCTGCCCACAGGGAGTGCTATCGTGTAGCGAACTATGGTTGGAGCCCCAATCTGGGAGCCGGCACCATGGAACATCGAGTCGGAGCCACTACCATCCGCCTGGTGCAGGGCGACATCACCCGCCAGGAGGTCGACGCCATCGTCAACGCGGCCAACTCCTCGCTGATGGGCGGCGGTGGCGTCGATGGCGCCATCCACCGGGCCGGTGGCCCAGTGATCCTACAGGCGTGCAAGGCGATCGTCGCATGGCAAGGCAGGCTGCCGGCCGGGCAGGCGGTGGCCACCACCGGCGGCGCGCTGGCGGCGCGCTGGGTGATCCACACGGTGGGTCCGGTGTACCGCGACGGCGCCCGCGGGGAGGCGGAGACCCTCGCCTCTGCCTACCGGCAGTCTCTGACGGTTGCGCGCGCCGAGGGTGCGGAGACCCTCGCCTTCCCATCCATCAGCACGGGCGCGTACCGCTACCCCATCGCCGAGGCGGCGCGCATCGCCCTCCGCACCGTGCTCGCGGAGGCCCCGCCCCTAGGATTTCAGGAAGTGCGCTTCTGCCTTTTCTCGGCGGGCGACCTGCAGGTGTACGAAGACGCCCTGGCGGAGATCACCAAAGAGACTCAGTAGCCCTCCACCCTCCCTCATCCCCTCCCGATCCGGGAGAGCGAACGAGCCCGTGAGCGAGGTCTCGTGGCTACTCCCCCGCGCCGGGTGAGCGAGAGTGGGAGGTGAGGCCCCGTGCCAACGGCCCGGGCCGACCTCGGCGAGGGGCAGTGGCCACCACATCCAGCGCGATTTGCGTTCGCCCTGGGTGCAAGCTTTCTTGGCCACGCGGCCGTAAACTGACTCGATGTTCTCCCGAGTCGCGCGCTGGCTTCCGGCGATCGTGGTCGTGCTCACGACGCTGATCTATGGGTGGCTGTTGACCGGCGCACCGGGCAAACGGCTGATTGCCGGCGCGCCCACCGATCTTCCGCCCCGGGAGCGCGCCTACCCCGGCCGCGATCAGCTCGGCGCCATCGACCCCATGGGGGTGAAGCCGGAGGTTACGGCGCCCCTGGCGGTGCCCGCCGCGCCGCCGCTAGCCAGCGACGGCGCTGGGGGGCGGTAGCTTCAGGAAGACCGTGGTCCCCGCGCCGGGCTCGCTCTCCAGGTCCACGCGCCCGCCATGGGCGGTAACCACCTCCAGCACGATGGAGAGGCCGATCCCCAGCCCGCCGCCCAGGAATGCCGAGGCCGAGGTATGGTGGTGATCGGTGTCTGCGGTCTCGTAAAAGGTGTCGAACACCAGCCGCTTCTGTTCCGCACCGATGCCGATCCCAGTGTCCGCCACGAGGATCATGGGGCCAAGCTCAGGAGCACCGCCGGCCTGCCAGGCATCGAGGTGCAGGGTCACCGAGCCACCGTCCTCTGTGTACTGGATGCCATTGCGAACCAGGGCTCGCACCGCCTGGCGCAGCTTCGCGGCATCGCACGGATACCCCTCCCAGCGATGTTCCGCCGGGGCGACGGACAGTGCCACCTGCCGTGCCTCGGTGAGCGTCCGCATCTCCCCCACCACCTCTTCAAGCAAGCCGTAGAGGTCGGTGGGTGCCGTGTGCAAGATGGTCCCGCCCTGACGGGCCTCCGACAAATCGTGCATTCCCTCGACGATCTCCCGCAGGGACCGACTCACCTCGGCCAGCTTCTCGACCATCTCGCGGCGCTCTTCCCGAGACATCCCTTCGCAATCGCTGGCCAGCAGGTCGGTGATTGCGCTGAGGATGGTGACCGGCGTCTTCAGCTCGTGGCTGGTGATGGCGAGGAACTTCTCCTTCAACACGCTCAGCTCCCGAAGGCGCTCGTTGGCCTGGCGCAGCTCCCGGTTCTCCACCCCGAGGCGGCGCTTCTCTACCTGTCGGTCCAGAATCCGACGGACGTCGTCCACGGTGAAGGGCTTGACCAGGAAGTCGTGAGCCCCCGCGCGGAGTGCATGGACCGCCGACTCGAGGGTGCCGTTCCCCGTGGCCACGATGACGTCGACGTCGGGTGACTCTGCGCGGATGGTCTCCAGGACCTGCTGCCCTTGCAGGCCGGGCATCGATAGATCGGTAATCACCAGGTCGAAGTGCTGACTACGGGCAAGCTTCAACCCTTCCGTGCCGTTCGCAGCAATCACCGCCTGATGGCCGAACTTTGGCAGCAGCCGCTGCCAGTACGACTGGATGGCGCGCTCGTCGTCGATCGCCAAGATCCGTAGGGAAATCCCGTCGCTCACAGGTACCCCGCATTGCTCACCAGGGATCGTTGCGAGCGCGAGCAAATGCGTGCAGGTACTGGCCGGCCCGCGGTAGGAGCCGATTCTATCGGCGACCCAATGGGCACAAGTCGCCGAAGGGATTCGGCTCCTACCGCGGACGAGGTGGGCCAGGAGATGCGGGCAATGGTGCGGGCGCAACAGAGTCATGGTGAGAAATACGGGACAGGGCCGCTCACTCCACGACGATCCGTCCGGCGAGATCGGCCCGCACCTCGCCGATCACCGCCGCCGGCAGGTCGTATCCCTCCTGGCGCAGGGTGGTGAGGTAGGCGGTGGCCTGCTCCGCCGGCAGGGCGAGCAACAGGCCGCCGGAGGTCTGGGGGTCATAGAGCACGGCGGCGAGGGCCTCGGGCACGCCCTCGCCCAATGTGACGATGTCGGCCGTGTACTCGCGGTTGGTCCGGTCCGCCTTGGTGCGCAGCTTGCGGTAGCGCCGGCTCTCGGCCTCGGCAAACCGCGGCACGGCCGCCGCGTGGATGCGGAACCCCACCGGGCCGCCGCGCACCATCTCCGAGGCGTGGCCCAGAAGCCCGAAGCCGGTCACGTCGGTACAGGCGCGGGCGGCGAAGCGCTCGGCGAGGCGGGACGGCACCGCCGAGAGGGTGGCCATGGTCCGACTCGCCGTGGCGATCAGGGCTTCGTCGCCCACCCCGGCCTTGAAGCCGGAGGTGAGGAGGCCGACCCCCAGGGGCTTGGTCAGGACCAGCAGGTCACCGGGTCGCGCGCCGCTCTTGAGGAGGATGCGATCGGGGTGCACGCGGCCGGTGACGGCGAGGCCGTACTTCAGCTCCCGGTCCTCCACGGTCTGGCCGCCGATGATCGGGCAGCCGGCCTCGTGGGCCTTGTCGCGGCCGCCGGCGAGGATCCCTTCCAGCGCCTCGCCGTCCAGCTTGCCGACCGGGAAGCACAGGAGGTTGAGGGCCGAGAGCGGCGTCCCGCCCATGGCGTAGACGTCGGACAGGGAATTCGCCGCCGCGATCTGGCCGTACATGTATGGGTCGTCGACGATCGGCGTGAAGAAGTCGACGGTGTGGATGAGGGCGAGGTCCGCGGACAGGCGCACCACCCCGGCGTCGTCGGGATGATCGAGGCCGACGATCACGTCGCCCCCGGCCTCGTGGCTGAAGCCGGGGAGGATCTTGCCCAGCGCCGCCGGGCTCACCTTCGACGCTCAACCCGCGCAGTCGCTGTAGCGGGTGAGGCGGAACCGTTTGGGGGTCTCGAACTTCATGGTCCCGAAGGGTACGGGGTTTGCGGGTAGATGGCACCTGTCGGGGGACAGGGGATGGGGGTTGGAGGATGCGGGGTGGGAGGCTGGATGGCCGCTACCGCGGCCAGATCATTGCTGCCGGAGGTGCCCCCATTGGCATCTCATCCGGCCCCAAGGGTCGACCTTCCCCCCATCCCCCGCCCCCCATCCCACATGCCCCGCCACCTTGACTGCCGTCGCACCGGGCGCGATTCTCAACCCTGCAAAAATGGGGGATTAGCTCAGCTGGGAGAGCGCGGCGTTCGCAATGCCGAGGTCAGCGGTTCGATCCCGCTATCCTCCACCAAAATCTCCGGGGAGCCGGCCGATCGGTTCCCGTTTCTTTTCCGCCCCGGTGACGGCTTCCGCGACCAAGAGTAGAGGCGTGGCGCTGGTGCTGTCGGCCTTGGTGCTGCCCGGCCTCGGGCAGGTCTACCTGGGACGTCGGGTGCTCGGCGTGGTGCTGATCCTGGCCGCAACGACGTCGGTGGTTGCCTTTGTCGGGGCGACCGCGGTGGCGGCGAGCCATCTGAATCTGGCCGCGGTGACCGACCCGGACCAGGTCCGCCAGCTCCTGCCCGACCTCTACCGGCACGCCGCCTGGGGCTATCGGCTGGCCGTGGGCCTGCTGGCGGCGAGCTGGGTGGCCGGGATCGCCGACGCCCTGCGTCCGGCGGAGACGGCGCATTGACGGGGGCCATCGTCGTCGCGGAGACCGGTACGGGGCGACTGATCTACGCCTCGCGGCCGCTGGCCTCGTGGACCCCGCCACGGCTCTTCGCGGCCCTGGCGGAGGTGGGGCCGGCGTGCCTGCTGGACAGCGCCCAGGTCCACCCTCGTACCGGCCGGTACTCAATCCTCGTTTCCAACCCCACAGCGATCCTGTCGGGGAAGGGGCAGGACCTTACCTGGCGTTATCCGCACGACGGGGTGGAGCGGCCGGTGGTGGGGAACCCGTTTCGCCTCCTGCGCGACCACTTGCGCCGGCGCCGTGCCACCGCTGTGCCGGGCCTGCCGCCCTTCCAGTGCGGCGTGGTCGGTCTGCTCGGCTACGAGCTGGTCCGCCAACTCGAGCGGCTGCCGGCGACTACGGTGGACGACGCCGGGGTGCCGGACCTCTACCTCCTCTCGTGCGACCGGTGCGTGGTGGTCGACCACTTGGCAGGGCGGGTCTGGGCCATGGCGCGCCCCGCCCCGCTACGCCAGGAGGCGGGCGGCGATGGCGAGGCCCGGGCCTGGGTGGCGGCGGTGATGGAACGGCTCGCCGCTGGGCCCAGGCCGACGGTCGAGCGTCCGTTCTACATCACCGCGCCGGTCACGCCGCACTGGAACCGGACCACCTACCTGACCGTGGTGGCGCGGGTGCAGCGCTACATCCAGGCCGGGGACGTCTTCCAGGTGAATCTTGCCCAGCGCTTCACCGCACCGGTGGCCGACGGCGACGACCCGTGGGGGCTCTACCTGCGCCTGCGCGCGATCAACCCGGCGCCGTTCGCCGGCTTCCTGCGCGGGGATGACTTTGCCGTGGTCAGCTCGTCGCCGGAGCGCCTGGTGCGAGTGCAGGGCCGGGTGGTGGAGAGCCGCCCCATCGCCGGCACCTTTCGCCGGCCGGCCAGTGCCGCCGACCTGGCGGCGACCGCCGCCGCCCTGCGCGCCGACCCCAAGGAGCGCGCCGAGCACCTGATGCTGGTGGACCTGATCCGCAACGACCTGGGGAGGGTCTGCCTCTACGGCACCATCGCGGTGGATGAGCAGCTCGCCACCGAGGTCTACTCCCACGTCGTCCACCTGGTTTCGAATGTCCGCGGCCGCCTCCATCCCAAGCAGGACGTGGTCGACTGCCTGCGTGCCTGCTTCCCCGGCGGCACCATCACCGGCGTGCCCAAAGTGCGGTGCATGGAGATCCTCGACGAGCTGGAGCCGTTCTACCGCGGGCCGTACACCGGTGGTCTCGCCTACTTCAGCGACACGGGGGCGATGGACGTCAATATCCTGATCCGCTCCATCACCGTGCGCGCGGGCCGCGTGTTCCTCCATGCCGGTGGCGGCATCGTCGCCGACTCCCACCCGGAGCGCGAGTACCACGAGACCCTCCACAAGGCCGCCGCCCTGGTGGAGGCGCTGGGGGAGGTCTCCGCCGCAACCCCGGGGGTTGTGGCCGTCAGAAATGCCTGCCATTACGATTGACGTATTACGCCGCGCGTAATAGCGTTGGCGTCGTGATCGCGTCATTTATAGACAAGGACACGCAGGCGCTGTTCGAGGAGCGCCCGGCCCGTCGCTTCGGGGCGATCGAACGAAGTGCCCGGCGCAAGTTGCTCTTCTTGAATCAAGCAAGGCGCCTGGAAGACTTGGCAGCGCTGCCGGGCAATCGGCTGGAAAAGCTCTCAGGAGATCGAAAAGGTCAACACAGCATCCGCATCAACGATCAATGGCGCATCTGCTTCCGATGGAAGGCGGGGGATGCCTATGAGGTGGAGATCGCGGATTACCACTGAAAGGAGGTTCACCATGACGAAGAAGGGCGAGCCGCTAGAATCCATTCATCCAGGCGAAATCTTGTTGGAAGAGTTCATGCGCCCACTAGGTATTAGTATCAATCGGCTGGCGCGTGAGATCGATGTTCCGCCAGGGCGCATCAGTGACATCGTCAACGGGAAGCGCAGCGTCACGGCCGACACGGCGCTGCGGCTCGGGAAGTATTTCGGCGTCTCGCCGGAGGTATGGCTAGGCTTGCAAGCGGACTACGATCTACGCATCGCCAGGCGAACCACATGGCCTGCCATCGAACCGCGAGTTAGAACGCTGGACGCTGCGTGATACGCGCAATCGTCACCGACCAGGCGCCGGCAGCGGTGGGGCCGTACTCGCAGGCGATCGCCTGCGAGGGGTGGCTCGGTCTCCGGCCAGATCCCCTCGATCCCGTGACGCGGATCGCCGGTACAACCGGCTCCTGCCCTTGCCCGCCCGTTGGGCGCGGATTGACCCGTGGGTGTGGCGGATCTATTTTGGCTCCAGAAAGGAACCATTCGTCATGCCCGTGAACCTCTCTATCAAGGATGTTCCCGACGACCTCGCGGCCCGCCTGCGACAGCGCGCCGCAGCCAACCATCGCTCGCTTCAGGGGGAGTTGATGGCGCTCCTGGAGGAGGCATTGGCGGAGAGGGGCCCCCTGAGCCCTACCCAAGTCCTGGCCCGTGTGCGGCAAAGGGGCGTCCAGACCGCTGCCGACTCGGTGGAGATTTTGCGGGAGACGCGGCGGCGTGGCTGAGAAGGTGGTGGACGCCTCGGTGGTGGCGGCACTGGTCTTCGGCGAGGCGCGTGGCGAGGAGGCGGCACAGCTCTTGGAAGGACACCGCCTGCTGGCGCCCAATCTCCTTCCGTATGAGATGGCGAGCGTCTACCGGAAAAAGTCACTCGTCGTGCCGGCTCAGCGTGAGGGGTTGCGCAGGGGATTGGTCGATGGGCTGCGCCTTGGCATCGAGCTGACGCCGGTTCCGGTCGCCGAGGTGGCCGACCTCGCCCTGGAGAAGGACGTGACGGTCTATGACGCCGCCTACCTGTGGCTGGCCGCGACCCTTGAGCTGGAACTCCTCACCTTCGACGCCGACCTTGCGGACATGGGGTAGGAGCCGATTGCATCGGCGATCCAGACCCGCTGGGCTGCTTAAGCCGCCACGTCGGGGCGTCACTGTGGGGGGCAACGGTATGCCATGCCCCTACGGTGCTAGCCCGCATTTCTCACCATGAATCTGCTGCGCCCGCGCAACCCCCCGCATCTCCTGGCCGGGTCCGAGTCCGGGGTAGGAGCCGAATCCCTTCGGCGATCTGCCACATGGGGTTGCCGATAGAATCGGCTCCTACCGCGGGCCAGCCAGGATCTACACGCGTTTGCACGGTCTCGCCACGATCCCTGGTGAGAAATGCAGGCTAGCGCTGAAGGCCGGCCGCTCAACCCCGGCTTATCCGGCTTTCACCACCCGGTTGCCCTTGAGGCACTGGGTGCAGACGCGCAGGTGCTTGCGGGTGCCGTCGACCAGGACGTGGACCCGTTGCAGGTTGGGGCGCCACCATTTCTTGCTGCGGTTGTGGGCGTGGGATACCTTCATCCCGACCTGATGACCCTTGCCGCAAATCTCGCAAACCCGTGCCATGACTGCATCCTCGCGCGATAGGGTGGCGTGGCAGACCCGAAAGGGGGCGGATGCTAGCACGGGGGTCGGAGGCCGGCAAGAAAGGGCGACGGCCGGCGATCCGCCCCTCGCGCAGGGCTTCGCCACCCCGATCGGCGAGTGCCCCGGGGTGCGGCCGCGGATGGTGGAGCCCCTGGCCAACCTCGGCATCCGCACCCTCGCCGACGCGATCTTCCACCTGCCCGCACGCTACGAGGACCGGCGCGAGCTGCGCCCGGTGGCGCGGGTAGTCCCCGGCGTCAACACCCTCGCCGGGCGGGTGGCGAGTGCCCGGGTACAGGAGCGCCGTGGCCGGGCCAAGGGATACTTCGAGTGCCTGATCGTGGACGGGAGCGGCGCCTGCCCGGTGCGCTGGTACAACCAGATCTACCTCTCCCGCCAGCTCCCCGACGGCGTCGCGGCGGTGGTCCACGGCCGGGTCGACTGGGTCGGGGGCCGGCGGCCGCGGCTGATGATGGTGAACCCGGAGTTCGAGGCGGGGGCCACCGCCGACGGCGGCGCCCATGCCGGGCGCATCGTCCCCATCTACCCCCTCACCCGCGGCCTGCCCCAGCGCACCCTGCGCCAGCTCCTGTTCGACCTGGCGGGCCAGTTCGCCGGGCAGGCGGTTGAGCACCTGCCGGCCGCGGTGCGCGAACAGCACGGCCTCCCCACCCGCGCCGCGGCCCTGCTCTACCTCCACCGGCCGCCCGACGACGCCGACCTCGACGCCCTCAACGCCGCCCGCTCGGCCGCCCACCACCGGCTGATCTTCGAGGAGCTCTACTTCCTGCAACTCGCCCTCCTGTGGCAGCGCCGCCTGCGGCGCCAGGGCCGGCGGCTGCCGTTCCGGGGACCGGCGGTCCTCGGCAAGCGGCTGCTCGCGCGCCTGCCGTTCACCCTCACCGCGGCCCAGCGCCGGGTGGTGCAGGAGATCGACGCCGACCTGGCGAGCGGCGCCCCCATGGGCCGCCTCCTGCAAGGGGACGTGGGCTCGGGCAAGACCATCGTCGCGGTGCTCGCCTGCCTGCGGGCGGTGGAGCACGGCGAGCAGGCGGCCTTCCTCGCCCCCACCGAGCTGCTGGCGCGCCAGCACCTCGACTCGATCCGCCGCCTGGTGGAGCCCCTCGACGTGCGCGTCGCGTGGCTCGCCGGGGGGCTGCCGGCGCCTCAGCGGCGCGCGGTGCTGGCGGAGGTGGCGGCGGGCGACGCCCGGATCGTGGTCGGCACCCACGCCCTGTTCTCCGCGGAGGTCGCCTTCCGCGACCTCGGCCTGGCGGTGGTGGACGAGCAGCACCGCTTCGGCGTCCACCAGCGGCTGCGCATGGTGGAGAAGGGCGTCGCGCCCCACCTCCTGGCCATGACCGCCACCCCCATCCCGCGCACCCTCGCCCTCACCCTGTACGGCGACCTCGACCTGTCGCTCCTCGACGAGCTGCCGCCGGGCCGCAAACCGGTGGAGACCGTGGTGCGGCGCGAGCCGGCGCGGACCAAGCTCTATGCCGGGGTGCGGCGCCAGATCGAGGCGGGCCACCAGGTCTACTTCGTCTACCCCACGGTGGAGCAGGAGACGGACGAGTCGGCGCGTTCCGCCACGCGCATGGCCGAGGAGCTGGAGGCCCGGCCGTTCCGCGGCTTCCGGGTGGGGCTGGTCCATGGCCGCCTCGCCGGCGAGGAGCGCGAACGGGTAATGGCGGCCTTCGCCGCGGGCGAGATCCAGGTCCTGGTGGCCACCACGGTGGTGGAGGTGGGGGTCGACGTCGCCAACGCCACGGTGATGATCGTGGAGCACGCCGAGCGGTTCGGCCTCGCCCAGCTCCACCAGCTCCGCGGCCGGGTCGGGCGCGGCAACGCCCCGGGCTACTGCGTCTTCATGGTGGGGGAGGGGGAGCAGGGCAAGGAGGCCCGGGAGCGGCTGGCGATCCTGGAGGCGGAGAGCGACGGCTTCAAGCTCGCCGAGGCGGACTTCGCCCACCGCGGCCCGGGCGAGATCACCGGCACCCGCCAATGGGGCGACATGGGGTTGCGCTTCGCCGATCCGATCCGCGACCGCGCCCACTTCCTCCTCGCCCGCCAGACCGCCGCCCACCGCCTGGAGGGCGGCATCACCGGCGACGAGATCGCCCGCGCCCTGCGCCTCTGGGGCGACCACCTGGGGCTGGTGGAAGGGGGGTAGCCCCATTTCTCACGGGGGATCGGCCCGGGCCGACGGCCAGGGGGCGCAGCAGGGTCATGGTGAGAGAGGGCGACCCTATCCCTCTTCCCGCCGCGCCAGGCCCAGACCGCCGTCGATGAGCAGCCGGTCGCCGTCTTTGAAAATCTGCGTGGCGTGGCGCAGGCCCACCACCGCCGGGATCCCCAGCTCCCGCGCCACGATCGAGCAATGGTTCAGGAGGCCGCCCTCTTCGACCACGATCCCCGCCACCTGCGAGAGAATCGGCGTCCAGCCGGGATCGGTGTTCCTGGCGACCAGGATCTCGCCCGCCTGAATCTCGTCCTTCGTCGGGTCTGCGACGATCCGCGCCCGGCCCGAGACCCGCCCCGGACTCGCCCCGACGCCGCGCAGGACGCCGTCCAGGGAGGCGAGCGGTTCGACCTTCCGCCCATCGATCAGGAAGGTCGCGGCCTCGGCGGGCCTCCGGAAGTGCGCCTGGCGTCTTTGCGCCAGGGCCTGCGCCGCGTCGATCGTCAGGCCGCCGGATACGGTGTCTTCCAGCTCCGCGTCGGTGAGAAAAAAGGCCAGGTCGCCAAGCCGCGTCCGTTGCCCGAGGTCCAGGAGCGAGCGCCGCAGCAGGAACAAGACCTGGTCGAGGAAGAAGCGCAGGTCCTCGCGCAGGTCCAGGAAGCGCCGGGTGGAGCCGAGACATATCCAGGCCAGGGGGCGGACCATCGGGGGCAGTCGCCACAGGATCGCCCGCGTCGTTCGCCGGGCGCGCGCGGCGTCCGCGCCCCGATCTTGCCGGGCTCCTGCCATCTGCGGAGCGACGGCGATCAGCCCCCGGAGCATCCCGCAGACCTCTTCCGGCGCCTCGGCCCAGCGTGGCACGGCGAGCGTCCGGTGGCGGGCGCGGCAGCCGTACCGCTGCAACAAGTCTTCGACCATGGACCGGATGTCCGCGGGCAGCGACGCCAGGGACACCGGTTCTCCCGAGCGAAACCGCGCCGCCGTTTCCGGGTGGGCGGAGATCTTCTCGGCGATCCGCCGGAACGCCTGCTCCATCTCGACGGTGACGTTCCGGCCGTTGCCGGAGAGCAATGCGAGGAACTCCCCGTGGTCCCGCTTCCCCGCCCCCTCGACCAGCCAGCTCAGGACCCAGGTGAAAACCGTGGCGTAGAAATATGGGAACTGGTTCACGGCCTGGGCCCGGGTGAGCAGCTCCACGCCGGCCCGGACCTTTTCCAGGGCCCGGCGGGGCGTGCCGGCCTCCAT
>DASWHD010000056.1:0-22467 GCA_036393335.1 bacterium | reverse complement strand
CACACAGCAGCAGCACAAATAAGATTTGCTTGCTGGATTTGGAGTTGAGGGCCGTGGAGCAACGGATTGGGGAGCGGTACGGGGGTTAGGAGAGCGTTTGAAGAAGAACGGCACGAGGGTGCTCGGGAGTGGTTGCGCTCGGCCACAGCGGGATCCACGCGGCGAGGATGCGGATCCCAGCCGGACTGGCAGCCAAGCTGACGCAAACGGACACCACCGCACCCACGGTGTGCAACCGCAACAGGTTGTAGGCCAGGATCTTGAGCCAGATCTCCGCTTGCACCGTGGCCGTCAGCCGCGAGCTGGCGCGACGGTAGCCCATCACGTCTTCCAGGTACGCGAAGACCGGCTCGACGATGGCGATGCGCTGGTGATAGCGCGCCTGGGCCCCGGGCGCAGCCAGGCGCGTGCGCATCGCCTGATGAAGCCGGTCGGCCTCCGGATCTTGGTTGAGCGTGCGCACCTTCGCGTTCGTACAGGCCGCCTTCAGCGCACAGCTCGCGCAGCCCTCGCCGGTCCACATCCGCCGGTGCTTGCCTTGCTTGGAGGGACCCTGCATCGCCCGCCCCGCCGGACAGGTGGCGCTGCCGTCGTCGTGGATCTGGAACCGATCCCGGCCGAAGAACCCGCCCGGCCGGGCCTTCTTCCCCCGCGCCGGCTCGGGCGGCTCGGCGACGAGGAGATCGACCCAGCTCTCGTTCGCCTCCGCAAAGGCGAGATCCGCCTTGGAGCTGTACCCCGCATCCGCTGCCACCTGAAGGCGGGTCTCTTCGGGAAGCCCCGCCGCGCTCAGGTTCGCTCGGGTCTGGGTCACCGCCGCTTCCAGCAACCCGAAGTCGTTCGGGGTGGCGTTGATCAGGACGCTGACCACCATCCGCAGGTCCGAGCGACACGCGGTGACGGTCAGTCGATGGCCCGGCCACGCGGCCCCGCTGGGGAACTTGAGCAGCGCCGCCGACGGGGTGGTGGTGCTGTAGCTGCTGCACCCTTCGGTGTCGCAGTGCTCGATCGCCACCTGATGCTTGGCGAGCTTCTCGGCATGGGCCATCTGTGCCTCCGGACTCAGCGTGGCCGTGTCCACCTCGGCGAGGGCCGCCAGCCGAGCCGTGGAGCGCGTGCGCGTGCGAAGGCTCGCATTCGACGCGTCGGCCTGGAGGCGGACGCTGTCCACCGCCAACTGCTGCGGATCCAGCAACCCCTGCTCGTGCGCCATCTGGACCGTCTGTCCCACCGCTTGCGCCAAGAAAGCGCCGTGCTCGCGCCGGAAGGTGCGCAACGTGGTCTCCTTGACGGTGTGGCCCCCGGAGAGCAACCAGAAGGCGTGGTCGGTCGCCAAGGCGCGCACGACCTCGGTGGCGTAATGCATGCCGACCAAGCTGGCGTAGACCCACACCGCGAGAAGATTGCGGGGGTGGATGCCGTGACGACCCAGGGAGGAATACTCCGCCTCCAGCGCGCGGGTATCCAGCGCCCTCACCCACGCCTGCACCTGTCGCGCCAGGTGGCCTTCGGGAACCATCTCCTCCGGACAGCCCCGCAGCGGGTCGAGTTGATGGGTGTGGTCCTCGCGAAAGCGCGGCGCGGGGTGTCCCCGTCGCATTCGGGGCTTCGGAGGGGTAGCCGACGGTTGGAGCGAAAGCGACGACGGGCCATCCGGAACCACCTTCGGCCGGGTCAAGAGCGGCGTGCCGGCGGCGGGGACCGGGCAAGACTCAGGGGAGGTTCGCATGCCGTCTATTACCCCTCAGCGACATTAATATCAAGATATTCAATGATATATTTTCGCTGATCCTCACAGAGATCAGAGAGGGCTTGCCGCTTCTACGACACCGCCGCGGTCGCCGACTCTTGTTCGAGGAGCGCCGCGAGGTTGGGCACGGGGGCGAGGTCCAGGTCGTGGCGCACCCCGGCCGCGTACTGCGCCATGCCGAGGGCCGCCACCATCACCCCGTTATCGGTGCAGTAGCGCGGCGGCAGGAAGTGCACCGCCGGCCCGTCGCCGGCGGCGAAGGCCGCGCGCAGGCCGGCGTTGCACGCCACCCCGCCGCCCACGACCAGCCGCTCAAGCCCCTCTCGGCGGGCGGCACGCACGGTCTTGGTCACGATGGTCTCCACTACCGCCGCCTGGAAGCTCGCCGCCAGGTCGCGCAGGGCCGCCCCGGTGGGCGCGCTGCCGCCGCTCTCCGGCAACTGCCCGGCACGGCTCAGGTAGGTGCGTACCGCGGTCTTCAGGCCGCTGAAGGAGAACAGGAGGTTGTCCCGGTCGAGCATGGGCCGCGGCAGGGCGATCGCGGCCGGATCCCCTTCCTGGGCGAGGCCGTCGAGCACGGCGCCCGAAGGGTACGGCAGGCCGATCATCTTGCCCACCTTGTCGTACGCCTCGCCGGCGGCGTCATCCACCGTGTGGCCGATCAGGGTGAGAGCGTTGGAGCCGGCGACGCGGAACAGGTGGGTGTGCCCCCCGGAGACCACCAGGCCGAGATACGGATAGGCCACCGGCGCGTCCAGGTGCACCGCCTCCAGGTGGGCCGTGACGTGGTTGACGCCGATCAGCGGCACCCCGAGGCCGGCGGCGAGCCCCTTGGCGTATTGCATCCCCACCAGCAAGGCGACCAGCAGCCCCGGGCCGCGGGTCACGGCGATCAGGTCGAGGTCGACCAGCCCGACCCCCGCCGACCCCAGCGCCGCGGTGACCAGGCCGTCGAGGCCCTCCAGATGGCGCCGCGAGGCCAGCTCCGGCACCACCCCGCCGAAGGTTGCGTGCTCCGCCACCTGGCTCGCCACCTCCTCCGCCAGCACCTGGCGCCCCCGCAGCACCGCCACGGCGGTCTCGTCACACGACGTCTCGATCCCCAGACAGAGCATCGCAGGACTCTGCCCGACCCGGGTCGGCAACGGAACCGCCCGCGGCTCGCGGGGCGGCGCGGGGAACCGACGGCCTCCTCCCCCAGGCGGCTGCGCGGAGCCGAGCGCCACGGCGGCTCCCCATGGAACCTGCGACAGTGGCCCCCGGTCTCATGGAAACAAGCAGTTGAGCATCGACACCTTGTATCGGCGGCGCGACCGAGCGATGCTGCGCGCCGCCGTCCAGGGCTGGGCATGGATCGTCTTCAGGGAGGCTGCGCAGGATGCCACCTCGTCTCACCGCCGTGACCGACCCGTCTCGCAGCCGTTGGTCCGCGCTCCCTCCTTTCCTGCTCTGGCTCATCTGGGCGTCGTGCCTGCCCCTCCCGGCCGCGGCCACCCCCTGCTCCGACTACGCGATCGGCCGTTACACCTCCATCCCCTGGGGCTTCTCCACCAACAGCTACTGGGTCGAGGGCCCGGCGGGCGTGGTCTTGATCGACACCCAGTTCCTGCCCTCGGCGGCGCGCGAGGCGGTGGCCGTCGCCGAGTCGTACACGGGCAAGAAGGTCACCGCGGCGCTGGTGCTCCACGCCAATCCGGACAAGTTCAATGGCACCGCCGTGCTCGCCGAGCACGGCGCCGAGGTGCTGACGTCGGCCCCAGTGCGCGCCCTCATCCCCGGGGTGGATGCCCTGCGCCGTTCCTGGTTCGAGGCGCGCTATCGGCCGGACTACCCGGACCACCTGGTCCTGCCCGACTCCTTCGGCGACGCGACGGCCACGCGCAACCTGGCGGGCCTCGAGTTCAAGCTGCACGTGCTCGGCCCGGCGGCGAGCAAAGCCCACGTGGTGGCGGAGCTGGACGGCCATCTCTTCGTCGGCGATCTGGTCGCCAATCGTCACCATGCCTGGCTGGAGCTGGGCCAGCTCGATCCCTGGATCGAGATCCTGCAACGGCTCAAGGCCCTGCAACCGCGTCATGTCCATCCCGGGCGCGGCTATGAGGGAGGTCCGGAGCTGTTGGACCGGCAAATCGACTACCTGCGCTTGGTCAAGACACGCGTGGCCGCCCGCCACCCCGCAGGGGAGCTGGACGGCGCCACGAAGCAGGCCCTGATCGAGGAAATCGAGGGACAGTACCCGGGCTATGGCAACAGTTACTTCCTCAATCTCGGGCTGCCGGCGGTATGGCAGGCCCTGTCCGCCGAACCGCAGTGAGCGCGCGGACGGCGCGCGCGGAGCTCTCATGATCGAACGCAAGGCATAAAGGGGGTAAGGAGATGGCGGTACGCCTCATCGCTAAAGACGATCAATACGTCCTCAACCACTGCACCAAGTACCTCGCCCGGGAGAATCCCGAGCCGCGCCACGTGTATGGCCCGGACGCAGGCATAGAGGTCGCGCGCATCGCCGAGGCGTGGCGGTTCCCGATCATCGACGGCCACCGCGATCCTGATGAACAGGCCGCGAGCCAGGCCTTCAACGAGGTGACCTTCGTCTATCTGGCCGCGCCGGGCGCATTGCCGACCGAGGTCGCGGTGATCGGTAGCTTCGCCAACCTCTACGAGCCCCTGGCGATGCGCCAGGTGGGCGACACCCCCTACTTCACCCTCACCGCCGTGGTGCCGCGCGGCGAGGCGCACTCCTACCGCTTCCTGGTCGGCGGCGAAGCGCTCCTGGATCCGATTAACCCGCAGCGCATGACCCTGGACAACGGCCGGGTTTGGTCCCGGTTCTTCACCCAGGACTGCACCATCCCCCTGGTGCTCGAGCACTGGGAGCGACGGCTGCTGGAGCGACTGTGCGACCACATCTTGCCGTTCCGTACCCCGACCGCGGAGAACTTCCTGGCCCGGTTCTATGACTACCTGGACCGCCAGGCGCGCGACGCCCAGTATCCGAATGCCTACCGTTTCGACGCCTCGGTCGGGGTGGTGAACTACATCGACAAGCTCCTGGCACGCGAGGAGAGCCATCACCAGGCCGACTACCGAATCTGCCTCGACCTCATCAACCAGGTCGTGCGCCAGCGCAACCCCTTCCCGGACCCCGCGCGCATGGCGCGCGACCTGTACGTCACCCTGTACGAGGAGATGGGCCGCAACGACGTGCCGGGCTGGGACTATGGCCGTTACGGCACCCCGCGCTACTTCCTCCAACTACTGCGCCGCCATACCTTTACCGGCGCCTTCGCCCATCCCAAGTACGGCGGCAACGCCGGTACCGCCGCCTGGGCGTGGCTCGCCGAACGCTACCGCGACGGCGACGGCGAGACCCTATTCGACTGGGGGCGCGCCCTGGAACCGCCCTACGGCCGGAACCCCGCCTATCGCGGCTAGCCCGCATCTCTCACGGATCCATTTGGGAGGAGCACTCCATGGATAAATTCGACGTGGTGATCATCGGCTCCGGGGCCGGGGGGGCGCCGATCGCCCATACCCTGGCCCTTGCCGGGAAGTCGGTGCTGGTCTTGGAGAAGGGGCCGCTGCTGCGCACCCAGGACCAGGACCCACGCGGCCTGTCGGACTTCAAGCGTGACGAGCTGTACGGTACCGGCCCGGAGAAGCGCCTGACCGTGCCGGGCATGGCCAATCAGGGCGAATCCTATTACGGCTCGCACGTGGAGCCGGACATCAACGACGAGCCGCACGTGTACGTCGGCCGCGACGGCCGGGACCGCGCCACCATCGAGGGGTACACCGCCCAGGTGATCGGTGGCGGCACCCAGCTCTACGGCGCGGTCTCGTTGCGCTTCGCGCCGATGGACTTCCGCCTGCAAAGCTTCAACGCCGGGCGCACCGACCTGGTCGACGACCCGACCGGTGACGTCCAGCGCGAGGCCCGGGACTGGCCCATCGACTACGACGCCCTGGAGCCGTACTACGGCCAGGCCGAGCGCCTGATCGGAATCAATGGCACGGCCACCAACCAGGCCAAGCCGTTCTCGGCCGAGCACTACCAAACGCCGCTCAACCCCAACGCGATCAGCCGGTTCGTCGAGGTGGGCATGGATGCCCTGGGCATGCCGCGCTACCGCACTCCGCTGGCGGTGATCACCGCGGATCACTCCCCCAGCGGGCGGCGCATACCCGCCGGCGACGAGCCGGCCAAGACCGGTTATGTGAACCGCTACGGCGACCCCCTGGGGCTCAAGTCCAACACCTGGGTCGCCCTGCTGGCCCCCCTCGCCGGCCGGCCCAACCTGGAGTTCCGCTGCAACTGCGTGGTCACCCACTTGAGCCAGAGCAATGGCCGCGTCACCGGCGTGCGCTACCGCGACCCCGCCGGCCGGCCGGTGACGGTCGAGGGCGATCTCGTGGTCGTCGCCTGCTCGGCCATCGAGTCGGTGCGCCTGCTGATGCTGTCGGCCGAGGAGAGCCAGGACTTCGCCGGCCGCATCTACAAGAGTGGCCTGCTCGGCAAGTACTTCCTCACCCACTGCTTCGGCGGCGCCGAGAGCGCCATGCCCGGGCGCTACGACAAGTCGGTGTCGCTGGACTCGGACTGGGCGACCGACTTCTGCGCCGGCGAGGACTTCATCCGCGCCAACGGCCTGTGGGCCGGCGGAGCGATGTACAACAACACCTCCGACCAGGCCCTGCCGATCTCCCTGGCGCGCACCCACGGCAGCCAGGACCTGGACACGATCTGGAAGGCCTTCGTCGAGGACACCGGGCTGACCGGCCAGGCCCTGGTGGAGTTCTTCGACCGCGACTTCGGCACCCGCCTCTCGGTCAGCTTCATGGCCAATCAATTGCCCCTGCCGAGCAACCGCATCGAGCTGCACCCCGCCGTGCGCGACAAGTGGAACCGCAAGGCGGCGTACATCATCAAGGATTGGCACAGCCACGACATCCACCTGATGAACACCTTGGCCGCGCAATGCGCCGCGGTGCTGCGGTTCGGCGGCGACGAGGGCCGGGGCAACTACCCGGTGGAGGGCTTCGGCGGCATCTACCTCGCCGAGAACGCCCGCGCGCGCATCGCCAACCACGTGCTGGGCGGGGCGCGCTTCGGCAGCAATCCCAACGATTCGGTGCTCGACCCCGACTGCCGCGCCTGGGAGTTCGACAACCTGTACGTCACCGACGGCGCCTGCATGCCCACTTCGGGAAGCGCCAACCCCACACTCACCATCCAGGCCAACGCCTTCCGTGTCGCCGACCGGCTGCTGGAGAGACTCTAATGGATACCCGCTTTGACGACCTCTTCACCCACCCGGAGAACGCCATCTTCAAGGTGGTGTTCTACCCCGACCGCGTCTATCACGCGCAATACCTCAACGCGACCCGCAGCCCGCGCTACCGCTACAACGTGCAGGAGGTGCGCAGCCAGGCCGACATCACCCTGCTCAAGGGCCAGGTGTTCATGGACGGTCTGCCCTACTCCAACTTCCTGCGCATCGAGTACCGCGCCGGGCGCCTGGTGGAGCTGGCGCGCGAGCGCGGGCGCTTCCTGCGCGGCGAGCTGCTCGCCTGGCTGCGCCTCCACCCCGACACCCCCGACGCGGTGGAGGCCACGGTCAAGCTGCGCCACTGTCGCTGGATCGACGCCTACCAGGTGGAGCTGTGGCAGACCCTGGAGGCCCCGGCCAACAACCACCACGACCTCCAGGTCCTCGACCTGATGGGCGCCGATGGCGACATCACCCACGTCGCCGCCTTCGACGCCGCCCTGGCGGATATCAAGGCCCTGCGCCGGGTCGAGATCGCCTGCCGCGAGAACGACCGCGACCTGCCCTTCGGCTACGCCATCAACGAGCCGGAGTGGGACAACAACTACCTGCGCTCCCACCAGGTCCCCAACGTCCCGCAGCCCAACTCCGACCAGAACACCGTGGCGGACCAGAACTACCTGATCGACTTCCAGCGCGGCTGGTACCTCCAGTCCGACGAGGTCGAGCCGGTGCGCTACGAGAACGCCTTGATGAACCCGGACAACCCCGAGCGGAGCCCCGGCAACCTGGTGGAGATGCGCTGGATGCTCCAGCGCGAGCTGGGCGGCACCCTGGTGTTCTTCCACGAGGTCACCATCCCGCCGGGCAAGGTCGAGGGCACCCACCGCCACATTGGCACCGAGGAGCTGTACTACATCGTCTCCGGCGCGGGGATCGCCTACCTGGGCGAGGGTGACGACCCCAAGATCGCCCACCTGCCGCTCGTCGAGCGCGACATCTTCGGCCTCGGGCCGCGCCCGTGCCGCGAGGTGCCGGTGCGCCCCGGCAGCATCATCTACACCAAGAGCGGCGGCATCCACGGCATCCGCAACCCCGGGACCCAACCCCTGAAGTTCGTCTCCGTCCTTTACCACAGCAGTTGACGAGGTCCACACCATGCAAATCGTCCACGCCGACGCCGTGTTCCGGGTCGACCCCGCCAGCACGCCCGATTACGACCGCGGCAATTCGCTGCTCAAGCTGCTCGGCCAGATGGAGCGGGTGCGCCTGGCCGCCGGGCGCGAGCGCTACCTCTCCGAGCAGTTGCAGTTCCTGTTCCCCTTCGAGGTCCTCGAGCTGTACGGCCCGGCCGGGGCCGACGCGGACATCCTCGACCCCACCGTCCAGGACAACAAGACCGACTTCCAGAAGCAGAACCTGCGCGACTTCCTCGCCACCGACTGCCACCTGATCCGCGGCTGGGTGCGCGCCGGCGGGGCGGCCCTGCCCTTTCTGCGCTTGTCCTACCGCGGCGGGCCGGACTCCGAGCTGTCGCGCCGCAGCGGCGGCCGCCTCGGGCCGGACATCCGCCTCTGGCTCAAGGTCGGCAGCACCGCGAGCGGCGGGCTCATCCGCGTGCCGTACAACGAGCTGAGCGATCGCTACGAGGTCGAGCTGTGGGGCTACCCCGGCAGCGATCTGCGCCCGCTGCTCGACGCCAAGGGCCGCGACGCCCTGGACCGCGGCGAGCTGCAGGTCCGCCCCGACCTGATCCCGGGGGCGGCGGCGGACTTCGACCGCGACCGCCTCAACGACCTCTACCTGGTGAACGTCGTCCCCGGCCACGCCATGCACCCGATCCTGCCCCTGCACCTCGAGGTGGCCTGGGCCGACGCGAGCGCTTCGGTGTGGGACTCCCGGGAGGGGGCCAACTACCACTACGAGTTCAACATGATCGTGCGCGGCTGGGATCACTATCTGGGGGTCGGCGTCAGCCCCCACCCGCACGGCGGCGTCGGCTTCCTCGAGTACCGCAATCTGCTGTCCAAGTACGGCCGCTACGCCGAGCGCGGCGCCGGCGAGCTGGGACGCCAGCTCAATCCCTGGAACCTCAACGGCTACGGCACCAAGGCCCACGGCAACGCCTACGAGCCCTTCATGGGCGTGGAGTACATGGACCTGCACGTGATGAAGCCCGAGTGCGGCATCGGCCTGCACCGCCACCGCGACAACCAGGAGGTCTTCCTGATGATGGAGGGGCGCGGCTACATGGTGGTGGGCGACTGGCTGAAGATGGTCAACCGCGAGCGCTGCCTGGAGATCCGCACCCTGCGCGCCGGCCACTTCGCCATGCTCAAGGGCGGCCAGCTCCACGGCCTCATGAACCCGTCCGACGAAGACCTCTCCCTGTTCATGTTCGGCGGCTACGATTGAACCCCGCGGCGGTACCCGAGACCGCCGGATACCGCGCCAGGAGACCACCGATGCCGCTCTGGACCCGCACCGAGGGCAGCCCCTATCCCCTCGGCGTGACCGCCATTCCGGAGGAGGCGGCCTACAACTTCGCCCTCTACACCAAGCACGCCACCGGCGTGACCCTGGAGCTCTACGGCCAGGGGAACCCGGCCACACCCATCCATACCACGGTGCTGGACCCCCTGCGCAACAAGAGCGCCCGGGTCTGGCATTGCCGCGTGGCGGCGCCGGTGGTCGAACAGGCGCGCTACTACGCCTACCGCGTCGCCGGGCCGTTCGAGCCCTCCCAGGGTCATCGCTTCGACCGCGACAAGGTGCTGCTCGACCCCTACGCCCGCGCGGTCTTCTTCCCGCCCGGCCACAATCGCGAGGCGGCCAGCCGGCCGGGGAACAACGCCGGCCGCGCGCCCTTGGGCGTGCTGCGACCCGAGCCGCTCCCCTTCGACTGGGGCGACGACCGGTGCCCGCGCCATGGCCACGACACGGTGATCTACGAGCTGCACGTCCGCGGCTTCACCCGCCGGCAAAGCTCGGGGGTGGCCGCCGAGCGCCGCGGCACCTTCGCCGGGGTGGTGGACAAGATCCCCTATCTCCAGGAGCTCGGGGTGACGGTGGTGGAGCTCATGCCGGTGTTCCAGTTCGACCCCGCCGAGGGCAACTACTGGGGCTACATGACCCTCAACTTCTTCGCCCCGCACCATCTCTACGCGGTCTCGACCGAGCCGGGCGCGGCGATCACCGAGTTCAAGGCGATGGTCCGCGCCCTGCACCAGGCCGGCATCGAGGTGGTGCTGGACGTGGTCTACAACCACACCACGGAGAACAACGCGGACGGGCCCAACTACGGCTTGCGCGGCATCGACAACACCACCTACTACCTCCTCGAAGACGACCGCAGCCGCTACCGCAACGACGCCGGCACCGGCAACGTCCTGCACACCGCCAATCGCTACGTGCGCGCCTTCGTCCTCGACAGCCTGCGCTACTGGGTACAGGAGATGCACGTCGACGGCTTCCGCTTCGACCTCGCCTCGATCTTCACCCGCAACAGCGACGGGTCCATCAACCTCGAGGACCCGCCCATCATCTCCGCCATTCGCAGCGACCCGGTGCTCGCCGACGTGCGCCTGATCGCCGAGGCGTGGGACATCTCGGCCTACCAGCTCGGGCGGAGCTTTCCGGGCATCACTTGGTTGCAGTGGAATGGCCAGTTCCGCGACCAGGTGCGTTCCTTCGTCAAGAGCGACCCCGGCCTGGTCGGGGCCCTTGCGACCCGCCTCTACGGCTCGGTGGATCTCTTCCCCGATGACCTGGAGAACGCCTACCACGCCTTCCAGAGCGTCAACTTCATCACCGCCCACGACGGCTTCACCCTCTACGACCTGGTGTCCTACAACGAGAAGCACAATGCGGGCAGTGACGGCGGCACGGACGACAACCGCTCGTGGAATTGCGGCTGGGAGGGCGACGCCGGCGTGCCGGGTGCGGTCGTGGACCTGCGCCGGCGCCAGATCAAGAACTTCTGTTGCCTACTCATGCTGGCCAACGGCACCCCGATGATCGTGGCCGGCGACGAGCTCGCCCATACCCAGGGCGGCAACAACAACCCGTACAACCAGGACGACGAGACCACCTGGCTGGACTGGGGGCGGCGCCAGCTCTATGGAGATATCTTTCGCTTCTTCCAGCGGATGATCGCCTTCCGCAAGGCGCACCCGTCCCTCGGGCGTTCGCGGTTCTGGCGCGAGGCGGTACGCTGGGCCGGCGTCGGCGGTCAGCCGGACTGGAGCTTTGCGTCGCGCAGCCTGGCCTTCTACCTCGCCGGCGCCGCCCTGGGCGACGCGGATCTCTACGTCATGATCAACGCCTACTGGGAGCCCCTCGAGTTCCGGGTCCAAGAGGGTGCCGCGGGGGAGTGGCGGCGGCTGGTCGACACGTCGCTCGCCAGCCCGCAGGACATCGCCGAGCCCGGCCAGGAGGCGTTGCTCTCGGAACTGCGTTATATAGTTGCGCCACGGGCGGTCGTTGTTCTTATGCGTACCTGAACCCCGGACGACGCGGGCCGGGGGTAAGGAAATGATCGTCGAGGCATCGCTCGAGATCGCCGCACCGGTAGGGCGGATCTGGGAGACGGTCGCCGATCTCTCGTCGTGGTACCGCTGGAACTCCGTCCTGCGCGGCGTCGCCTACCGGGGTGACGCACACCTCACGCCGGGGACGACCTTCACCTGCACCATCCAGCCGTTTCGCGTGCCGATCCCCTGCGCGGCGGTGGTGACCGACGCCCAGCCCCCCACCTATGTCGTGTGGGAGAGCCGCATGCCGGGGATTACTGCGCGCCACACGTTTCTCTGCGAAGAGGGCTACCGCCAAGTGCGCGTGATCAGCCGAACGCAGTTCCACGGGCCGGCGGTGCGCGCCGCGGGGCCCTTCTTCCCGGCCTGGCGGATCCGGGCGCTCTCCGTCGCCCTGTTGCGGGACCTCAAGGCCGCCGCCGAGGGCTAACCCGCATTTCTCACCATGAATCTGCTGCGACGGTGCAACCGCCCGCATCTCCTAGCCGGGTCCTCGTCCGAGTCCTCGACATACTGCAAGGTGGCGAGCTCCACCGACGATTATGGGGCGCGTTCTTCCCTTGCCAATCGCCGTGAACCAGGCTAAACCATTCTCCAGGTTCCCACAGAGGGACCGAGCCATCCCGCCTTGGGAACCCCTGCCTCGGCCCCTCCCCTTCCCCCTTCCTCCCCGGAGAATCCGCCATGGCCAAGCAGGCGACCACCCCCAACAAGCCCAAATCCAAGAAGGTCGACGAGCAGGAGCGCCTGCGCATGATCGCCGACGCCGCCTACCTGCGCGCCCAGGCCCGGGGCTTCGCGAGCGGCCACGAGGACGCGGACTGGCTGGCCTCCGAGGCGGAGGTCGACGCCCGTCTCCGCAACGGCAAGTAGGTACCGCCGCAACCCGCCCGTGGGTGCGGACATCCGCGCGCGCGACGATCCCGCGTGAGAACCACGGGCTACCCGGCCGGCCGGCCGGGCCGCAGCCCATGCAAGTGGTCGTGGACCGCCTGGGCCGTGCGGCGGTCGATCTTGGGGCAGGCGGCCAGCTCGTCGAGGCTCGCCTGGCGCACCCGCGCCAGCGATCCGAAGTGCTTGAGCAGCGCCACCTTGCGCGCCAGGCCCACGCCCGGGACGTCGTCCAGGCCGCTGGCCACCAGCTTGTCGCCGTGCAACTTGCGGTAGTAGGTGATGGCGAAGCGGTGTGCCTCGTCGCGGATCCGCGCCACGAGGTGGGAGACGGGGTCGTCCGGGGCGAGGACCACCGGCCCCTCCGCTCCATCCTCCCCCCCGCCGGCCCGGTGCAACCGCTCGTAACCGCGCGCCGCCTCGCCGCGCCCCTTGCCCCGGCCGTCCACCGAGCGCGCCTTGGCGATCCCCAGGAGGTCGACCCGGTCCACCAGACCTAGCCGCTCCAGCACCGGTGCCACGGCGCCGAGCTGTGGCGGCCCGCCGTCGATCAGGATCAGGTCCGGCGGGGCCAACCGCTGCGCCAGGGTACCGCCGTAGCGGCGGGCGATCACCTCGGCCATCATGGCGAAGTCGTTGGGGCCCTCCACGGCGCGGATCTTGAAGTGGCGGTAGTCGCGCCGCGCCGGCCGCGCCTCCGCGAAGACCACCATCGACCCGACCGCGTGCTGGCCAGCGACGTTGGAGATGTCGAAGCACTCGATGCGCCGCGGTAGATGGCGCAGGCCGGCGGCAAGCTTCAGGGCCGCCAGCAGGTCCGTGGCGCGGGTGCGCTTCGCCTGGTGCTCCTCCAACGCCTGGCGTGCGTTGTCCGCCGCCATCTGCACGAGCTGTGCTCGGCGACCGCGGTGGGGCACGAGCAGCGCGGCGCGCTGGCCGCGGCGCGCGCTCAGATACTCCGCGAGTAGCGCCTGGTGGGGGAGGGTATCGGGGACGAGGACCACGGCCGGCACCAGGCTGCCGGCGCCGTAGTATTGTCGCACCACCTGATCGAGCAGCTCGGCGAGCGGCTGGTCCTCGTCCGTGAAGACGAAGTCGCGGCGCCCCTGGAGCTTGCCGGCGCGGATGACCAGGATGGCGACCGCCGTGGTGGTCCCCACCTGCGCCACGCCGACCACGTCCTCGTCGCCCCCCTTGGGATCGACGATGTTCTGCCGGGCGACGACCTTCTCCACCCGGCGGATCTGATCGCGCAGGCGCGCCGCCTCCTCGAAGTCCTCCGCCGCCGCGGCCTCGGCCATGCGCTGGTGAAGGTCACGCAGCAAGACCCGGTCGCGCCCCTCCAGGAAGTGGCGCACCGGCTCCACCACCTTGCGCCGGTACTCCTCCGGGGAGATCTGGCCGGTACACGGCGAGTAGCACCGGCCGATCTGAAATTGCAACGAGGGCCGTGGCTGCACCTTGAACTCGCGGTTGAGGCACTTGCGCACCATGAAGTGGTTGTTGATCAGGTTGACCGTGTCGGTGATCGACACGCCGGCCACGTACGGCCCGTAGTAGCGGGCGCCGTCGTCCGCCACCTGACGCACCACGTCGATGCGCGGGAACTCCTCCTGCACCGACAGGCGTATGTACGGGTACTGCTTGTCGTCGCGCAGCAGGACGTTGTAGCGCGGCCGGTGCTCCTTGATGAAGTTGGACTCGAGGAGCAGGGCTTCCACCTCGTTCTCCACCACGATGGTCTCCACCGCGGCGATCCTGGCCACCAGGGTGCGGGTCTTCACCGCCTGGCTGCCGCGGGTGAAGTAGCTGCGCACCCGCTTGGCCAGGTCCACCGCCTTGCCCACGTAGAGCACGGTACCTTCCGCGTCCCGCATCAGGTAGATGCCCGGGCGGTGCGGCAGGTCATCGAGATCGATCGGCTTGGCGGGAGCCATGGCGGAATTCTATGCCACTCACGGGGAGTGAGTGATGTGCCATGCCCTCTGCCTTCATGACGCCCTGGTGCGTCGCTACCGGGCGCACCGCGCCACCGGCGCGTGACCCACGAAGCGTCCGCGTGGGGCCTGTCTCGGTGATCCGAGGCTTGTTACCGCGAAGACTGCGGCCCGTTGCCAGAACGCGCCAATGAGGGCGCGCGCCACCGCGGCAGACGCGCCGTCCGGCCTTATTCCCCGAGAAGCTCGCGCACCGCGGCGAGCAGCTCTGCACCTTCGACGGGTTTGGCGAAGGCGCGGTCGGCACCGAGGGATTCCGCCGACTCCAAGTAGAGGGCCGGCCCGATGGTGCGGCCGCCTGAGATGGCGATGATCTTCACCTCGGGCGCGCAGCGGCGCAGCTCGCAGATTACCTCCAGGCCGTCCCGTTCCGGCATGAGGATGTCGGTGATCACCAGATCCGCCGCCACCGCATCGCGCAACTTCGCCACATCCCTGCCGTTCACCATGGGGACCACGTCGTGACCGGCACGGGCCAGGAGCTCCGAGAACACTTCCCGGACCTGTTGGTCGTCTTCGATCAGGAGAATCCGCGCCATCTTCGTCTCACCGCCTGGGGCGGACGGGGTTGTCCATGACTCTTCGGATAGCGCGGCTCAACTCTCCAGCCAGGACCGGCTTGTGGACGATCGCGCGGATCCCGAGCCGCTCCATCTCCTCGGCGGGGACGCCGTCGCCGAACCCGGTGACCAGGACGATGGGCAGGTCGGGGAGGACCGCCCGCACCTCCTCGGCCAGGCCGAGGCCCGTGAGGTGGGGCATCATCTGATCGGTGATCACCAGATCGAAGTCTGCCGGCGCGGCGAGGATCGCCTCCCGCGCCTCGGCGCCGTCGCCGCTCAGGGTCACGCGGTAGCCCAGGCGCTCCAGCATCTCCCGCACCAGGCCGGCCACCTCTGCGTCATCCTCGACGTACAGGATGCGCTCGTCGCCGGTGGCATCCCGGGGCGCGGCGGTCTCGCCGGCCTCCGCCGCCTTCTCCGCCGGCGGCAGGTAGATGTCGCAGGTGGTGCCCCGGCCGCGCTCGCTATGGACCACGATCTCGCCCCCCTGGGAGGTGACGATGCCGTGCACCACCGAGAGTCCCAGACCCGTGCCTTCCTGGGGACCCTTGGTGGTGAAGAACGGGTCGAAGATGCGTTCCAGGTCGCGGGGGTCGATGCCGACCCCCGTGTCGCTCACCCGCAGGCGCACGTACTCCCCGGGGATCAGGCGGGGATGGGCGGCGGCGAGGTCGCGCGTGACCGCCACGTTCTCCAACCTCACCTCCAGCACGCCGCCGCCCGCCAGCATGGCGTGTGAAGCATTGGTGCACAGGTTCATCACCACCTGATGGATCTGACTGATGTTGGCCAGCACGGGACGACACTCGGGGTCGATCGACTGGCGCAATGTGATGGACGCGGGCAACGTGGCACGCAGCAAAGCGGTCGCCTCGCGGACGACCCGAGCGATCCGCACCGGCCGGCGCTCCACGTTCACCTGCCGGCTGAAGGTGAGGATCTGGCGCACCAAGTCCCTGGCCGACTCCGCCGCCTTCATGATGTGCCGGACGTAGCGGTTGGGCCGGCTGTCTTGCGGCGTGTCCTCCAGCACCATGCCGCCGTAGCCGATGATCGCCTGGAGCAGGTTGTTGAAGTCGTGGGCGATGCCGCCGGCCAGGGTGCCGATGGTCTCCATCTTCTGCGCCTGCCGGAGCTGGGCCTCCAAGGCCCGGGTCTCCTCCTCCATCCTCTTGCGGGCGGTGATGTCCTCCTTCACCGCCACGAAGTGGGTGATCGCGCCCATTTCGTCCCGGATCGGCGAGATGGAGGCGTGCTCCCAGAACAGCTCACCGCTCTTCTTCCGGTTGTGAAACTCACCTTGCCAATCGTGGCCGGCAGCGATGGTCTCCCACAGCCGCCGGTAGGTCTCGGGGGACATCTCGCCGCTCTGCAAGATGCGCGGGTTGCGCCCGAGGACCTCTTCCAACCGGTAGCCGGTCACCCCCGTGAACTTGGGGTTGGCGTATTCGATGGCGCCGCGGGCGTCGGTGATGATCACCGAGACCGGGCTCTGTTCCACCGCCGTGGACAGCTTGCGCAGCATCTCCTCCGCCTGCCGGCGCGCCCGCTGCACCCGCAGGGTCAGGATGCCGTAGGCCAGGTCGTCCGTCAGGCCGGTGAGGAGCGCCACCTCGTCGGCGTCGAAGGCGTGGGGCTCCCCCGCGTAGATATTGAGAGCCCCGAGGGGGCGATCCTCCGCGCCGCGCAGGGGCAGGGCGATAACGGAGGCGAAACCGCGCCGGGCTGCTTCGGCCCGCCACGGCTGGAACGCCGGCTCCTGCGCCATGTCCTGGACCACGCACGGCCGGCCCGTACGGATGGCGCTGCCGGTGGGACCGCGCCCCCGCTCGGTGTCCGCCCAGGTGATCGCGACCCCGTCCACGTAGCCCGCGTCGTGGCCCGCCCGCGCCACCGGCCGGACGCTCTGCTCCGCGTCGTCCGCGGCGAAGCCAATCCACGCCAGGCGGTAGCCGCCGGTGTCGACCATGATCCGGCACACCTCCTGCAAGAAGTCCGCCTCATCCACCGCGTGCACCAATGCCCGGGTGCACTCGTTGACCGTCTGGAGCGCCCGGTTGACGCGCTGCAGCTCCCGCTCGGCCCGCTTCCGTTCGCGGATGTCGGTGATGATGGCGACGAAGGCCGGCGCGGACCCCAAGAGAGAGAGCTGCAGATGCACCTCGACGGGGTAGCGCGAACCATCCTTGCGCCGGTGCACGGTGGTGAACCGGATCTTCTGGAGTTCGCCGGTGCGCAGGGGCTCGATCAGCGCGGCGAAGGTCTCGGGGGTGAAGTCCGGCTTCAGGTGCAGGGGGGTCAGCCCCAGCAGCTCCTCTGTCGAGTACCCCAGGTTCTCCCGGGCACCGCGATTCACCCGCAGGAAACGCAGGGTCTGGGCATCGAAGACGAAGATCTCGTTCAACGAGTCCTCGATGATGTGGCCGAGCTGGGTGGCCGTCTGTTCGGCCTGCCGGACCGGGGTGATGTCCGTGATGTAGCCCTCCAGGGCCACGACCTCGCCCGCCGCGGAGTAGACCCCACGGCCCTGCTCCCAGAGCCACTTCTCCGTCCCGTCCCGGGCCGTGATCCGGTACTGGAGCCGGTAGGGCGCACCCTGATCCAAGGCGCCCTGCACCGCCTCCCGCACCCGCTCCCGGTCATCCGAGTGGATGAGGTCCAGGTACGCGAGGTGGTGGTTGTGGAGGAGGTCGGCGGGCGGATATCCGGTGAGGGCCTCACACCCGTCGCTGAGCATCTCCATGGTCCAGTCGGGGTCATTGCGGCGACGGTAGACGAAGCCCGGCAGGTTGCTCACCAGGGTCTGCCACTCGCGCCGGCTCTCTCGTAACGCCTCCTCCATCGCTCACCTGTCGCCCGGATTGCGGCCCAGAAGCTCCGTCACCCTCGTGCGCAATGCGTGCAGCTCGCGCAGGAGGTCCTCGCGGCGCACGGCGGGGTCATCGATCATGGTGGGCGCCTCATGCGAGAAGCGGGGCCGGGGGCGGCAACCCAGGAGAGGATGAGAGGAAGCGCAACGCGGTATAACCGGGCGATCGCGCCCGACCCTGGGGCACCCGGTACGGCGCCGCTGCCACTCTTTCGTTACGACGCACCGCTCACATGACCCCGGCGGATCGCGCAGAGGCCGGCGATCGCGTATCCACACGGCGGCGCCCGGTGGGTGGCCGCGCCACCGTTACCCTTGACCCGAGGGAGGGAGCCCCATGGCCCGCCGTTACTGGCTACTGAAGTCGGAGCCGACCGCCTTTTCCTTCGCCGACCTGGCACAGGCACCGGACCAGACCACCCACTGGGACGGGGTGCGCAACTTCCAGGCGCGCAACCTGCTGCGCGATGAGCTTAAAAGAGGCGACCGCGTCTTCTTCTACCACAGCAACTGCACGCCGACGGCGATCGTCGGCATCGCCGAGGTGGTGCGGGAAGGGTACCCGGACTTCACCGCCTGGGACCCGGACGATAAGCACTACGACCCCAAGTCCGACCCGGACAACCCCACATGGTACATGGTCGACATCCGCTGCGTCCGCCCCCTCCAACGCCGCCTCTCCCTCGACGAGCTGCGCTCCACGCCGGGCCTGGAGGAGATGGTGCTCCTGCGCAAGGGCAGCCGCCTCTCGGTCCAACCGGTCACCGCCGCCGAGTGGCAGCGCATCCTCGCCCGGGAGAAACAGCCCGGCGGGTGACCAAGCAATCGGCGAGACGGCCAGCCCTCACCCAGCCGTCCCGCCAGGGGTTTGCATCACCCATCTCCCCCTGGAGACCGGCCGGACAAAGAGAATGTCCCGGGACAGGAGAACGCGGGAACCCAGGAAACCAGGAAGGGGCGGTCTATCGGCCAGCCGGGTCCAGCTTTCGTGCGCTTTGCGGCTTTGCAAGGGTCGTTCTTTCCCGGCAGCGCGGCGGCAACCTTCGGCGAAGATGCCCTCTCCCGTGCGTGCTTGCGTGATCCCATTTTCACGTTGCCTTTCCGGGCTTCCTGGTTTCCCGCGTCTTTCCCCCACGGGTCACACGATAATTCCCCGCGTTGGCCGAAAGCACAGGGGACGATCGCACGCAGCGGCGGCTGCCTGCGTGCCCGCCGGTGGCCGTCGCGCAGACCTCCGGCTCGCTCAGTCCTTGGTCGCCTCCACGCCGAACATCAGCCGCACCTCGTCCCCCAGGGCCGGCAGACCGTAGTTGACGCCGAACTCGGAGCGCATCAGGCGGGTGGTGGCGTCGAAGCCGCAGGTGGCCTTCTGGTTCAACGGGTTGGTGCCGCAGTGGATGTGGCTCACCTCCAGGGAGACCGGCCGGGTCACGCCGTTGACGGTGAGCCGCCCCTCCACCGTGCCGGTCGTGCCGCCCTCGCCCACCTGCAACGCGGTCGACTCGAAGGTGATCTGGGGAAACTCCACCGCGTTGAGGAAGTCCGGGGAGCGCAGGTGGTCGTCGCGCTTGGCCACGTTGGTGTCGACCGAGGCGGCGTCCACCGTCACGTCGGCCGCCCCCGTTCCCTTCTGCCAGTCGATGGTGATCTTCCCGGAGAACGTATCGAAGCGGCCGTAGACCGTGGTGAAACCCAGGTGGTTGATCGCGAAGTAGATCGAGGTGTGGTTCGGGTCGATGGTGTAGCTCTCCGCCAGGGCGGTGGCTGGCAGGACGAGGGCGGCGAGGGTGAGGAGGAGGTAACGCATGGGAGTCTCCTTCGTTGCGATCGATGGTTCGGGGTTCGTCAAAATGGCACCGGGCCGGCGACCCGGTAGGTGAGGAAGATCGCCACCCCCCCCGGCGCCATGGCCAAGGCAAACAGGATCCCCGCCCGGCGCCACCGTGGCAACCCCTGGGGCACCGGCAGGAGGGGGGCGAGGGGCACGAGGGCCAGGGGGAGCAGGGCGAGCGCCGGCATCTTTGCGTACAGGGTGGCCGCCGCACCGAGGAGGGCGAGAGGCAACCCGGCCGCCGCACCGAGGGCCCCGGACCCGTCCCCACCGCCCCGCACCAGATGCGCCACCAACACCCCGCCGGCGGCGCTCCCCACCGCCAACGCGAGTTGTCCGAGCAGGGCCGAGGCGCCGAACAGCGCCGCCCCTCCGGTCGCCAGCCCGAGGGCCGCCGCGCCGCTCGCCGTGCGCAGCAGGTCGGCCGAGCCACGCCCCGCCACCGCCAATACCCAGCCACAGTACCCGACGAGCGGCAGCCCCACAGCCAGCGCTTCCCCAATCCCGCGCCGCGCCAGCACCGGCCACCCGACCCATACCATCGCCGCGACCCCCACCGCGAACCACAGGGCGACCCGTCCCCGCACCCCGATCGCCGCCCACTCCAGGACCACGGCCACCGGCGCCACCGCCAAGCCCAGGAGGATGATCTTGCGCGTCGCGGTCATCGGCGTCAGGCCGAAGCCGGTCACCCAGCCGACGGTGACGCACAGGCCGGTGAGGACCGCCACTGCCCCAGCCGCCCGCCCCACCCGACCGAGCGCGAGCGCGACCACAACCGCCGCCACAAAGGGTGCGACCCCCGACTGGATCGCAGGATGGTTCAGCCCGATCGGCATGGTCGATTCCAGGAAGACGGCGGCCTCCCCATCGCCCGCCGGAAACCCAGATTCCGGCACAGGCATCGGGCACGCCACAGACCGCAACGTGCTGCGCCGGACTGGAGTTGCCCCCGGTTTGGTGGACAGCGGATCCTTTGGGAGAAAGGAGGCCACGATGCCGTAGTGTTGTCACGACATCGATCGCCTGCGGACAATGGGATGGGCGACTCCTGCTTCTCCATCCGCGAGTGTGAGCTCCTCGACCGCCCCTAATTCAAGACCCAGGCCTCCGGCGGAGGACATGCATTGACAATGAAATGGAGTCTGGGCGCAGTTTTCGCGATCTTCGTGTCCTTGCTTTCCTTCGCGGCGGCGGCGGGCGAGTTTCGCGTGGCGGTGGCCACCAACTTCGCCGCTCCGGCGCAGGCGATCGCCGCGCGTTTCACGGAAACGACAGGCCACCGCGCGACCCTGGTCTTTGGCTCCACCGGCAAGCACTACGCCCAGATCAAGAACGGCGCACCGTTTGCCGCCCTCCTCGCCGCCGACGCCCAGCGGCCGGCGCTGCTGGAGGAGGAAGGGATCGCCGTGGCCGGCAGCCGATTTACCTACGCCGTGGGCCGTATCGTTCTGTGGAGCCCGCGGGAGGGCTACGTCGATCCCCAAGGGCAGGTCCTGACAGAGGGCGACTATCGCCACCTCGCCATCGCCAATCCACTGCTCGCGCCGTATGGCAGGGCGGCGGAAGAGGTATTGCGGGCCCGTGGGATATGGGGGTCTCTCGCTGGCCGGCTCGTCCGCGGTGAAGACATCGGCCAGACCCTCCAGTTCGTGCACAGCGGCAACGCCGAGCTGGGCTTCGTGGCGTATTCCCAGGTGAAGCGGCCGGGGCGCGCGCCCCAGGGGTCGTGGTGGGAGGTGCCGCAGGCGCTCTACCGGCCGATCGAGCAGCAGGCCGTGCTCCTCCAGGAGAGCCCCGTGGCCCGCGCCTTCCTGTCGTTCCTCCAAGGCAGCGAGGCCCGGGCGATCATCGCGGACTTCGGTTACGGCCTGCCGTGAGTAGGTGCGTATACTCCCATGACCGGCGCCCCGGTGACTGGGGATTACATAAATGTCGTCGCGACAGGATTGCCGCCGTCTTGCGGAGGCCGTGCCGTCTCACCTGTGGGGAGATGCCCGGCCATGGCGGCGAATGCGGCGGTCGGCGGCAAGGCGGCGACCGGCACTCCCTCTAAGGAATCCAGGAAAGGGGGCAGGAAGGCAGGAACCGCCACCCCCAACATCACCGCTCACTGCGCCTCTTCCTGACTGCCAGGCTACCAGCCTTCGTATGAGGGAGCCCGCCACAGCCCTGACGACTCCAATGAGACCGCACAGTGACGTGCAGACTCTCTGTGTCCTCCGGGTCTCCTTGGTGAGTGGTTCTCTTCTGGCACCGCTACCGACCGCATCATGCTGACCGAGGCCGACCTCACCGCCCTGGCGCTCACCTTCCGGCTGGCCGGGCTCACCACCGTGATCCTGCTGTTCCTCGGCACGCCCCTGGCCTGGTGGCTGGCAAACACCCGCTGCCGTTGCAAGACCTGGGTGGAGGCGGCGGTCGCCCTGCCCCTGGTATTGCCGCCCACGGTGCTGGGCTTCTATCTGCTCATCCTCCTCGGCCCCCACGGCCCGATCGGGGGCGCGATGCAGGCCCTCGGCGGGCAGCCCCTCGCCTTCACCTTCGCCGGACTGGTGGTGGGCTCGGTCTGCTATTCCCTGCCCTTCGTTGTGCAGCCCCTGCGCGACGCCTTCGCCGCGATCGGCCCGCGCCCCATGGAGGTCGCCGCCACCCTGCGGGCCGCGCCCCTGGACCGATTTTTCACGGTGGCCGTCCCTCTGGCCCGGCCCGGCTTCCTCACCGCCGCCGTCCTGGGCTTTGCCCACACGGTGGGCGAGTTCGG
>DASWHD010000055.1:0-43678 GCA_036393335.1 bacterium | reverse complement strand
ACCGAGGCGCAGGGTCGCGTGGTAGGTCTTGCCCCAGCCGGTGGCAAACCGGCTGATCTTGGTGGCACGGCCGATGAGCAGCGGCAACACGCCGCGCGCCGCCGGATCGAGGGTACCGACGTGGCCCACCTGGCGGATGCCGGTGATCTGGCGCACTCGCTGGACGACCCCATGGGAGGTAATCCCCGGCGGCTTGTCGATCACCAGGATGCCCAGGACTCGGCTGGCGGAGCCGCTGTGCTGCTGCGTGGTGGACTTCGACGTCATGCCTCTCATTCACCTCCGGCAGCGGCGGCACGGCACGAGCGCCGGCACGCCCGCCGCGATGCTCGACCTAACCATCGCTCTCCCCCTCGGCCGCGGGGATGTCGAGGGAGGCGAGGAGCTCCTCCATGTGCGCGCCGGTCTCCAGGGAGCTGTCGAAGCGGAAGTGGAGCTCCGGCACCCGCTTGACGCGCATCATCTTGCCGAGGGCGGTGCGAAAGTACGGCGCCGCCGACGCCAGCCCGGTGAGCGCGACCTCGTGGACCGACGCATCGCCCAGTAGGCTGACGTAGACTTGGGCGTGGCGCAGGTCCGGGGACACCTCGGCCCCGGTGACGGTCACGCCGGTGATGCGTGGATCCTTGGTGCGCGTCTGGATAAGCTCGGAGAGGAGCTTCACCAGCAGGGCATTGAGCCGCTCCCGGCGGGAGAAGTCGGTGGAGTAGCGCATTAATCAGGGGCTGGGAGTTAGGGACTCGGGGCTAGTTCGTGGTTGGCCGCTGCGCGGCCAGCCGATTGTTTCGTGAGCAGCCTCCGCCGGCCCGAAGGGCCGTCCTTCCCTAGGCCCTAACCCCTAGGCCCTAGCCCCTGCGAGCGTAGTGAGCTCTTACAGCTTCGCCGCAATCGCTTCCATGACAAAGATTTCGAGGATGTCGCCGGGTTTGATGTCGTGGTAAGCGGCGAGGCCAACGCCACACTCGAAGCCGGCGGCCACCTCCTTGGCGTCGTCCTTGAAGCGCCGCAACGAACCGATCTTGCCGGTGTGCACCACCACGTTGTCACGCAGCAACCGCGCCTCGGCGTTGCGCTGCACCACGCCATCGAGGACGTAGCTACCGCCGATGTTGCCGAGCTTGCTGATGTTGAACACCTCGCGGATCTCGACGCGGCCGATGACCTTCTCCCGATACGTCGCTTCCAGGAGCCCTTCCATCGCCTCGCGGATCTCCTCCGCCAGCTTGTAGATGATGTCGTGCAGGCGGATGTCGACGTGTTCCACCTCGGCGGCCTTGCGCGCCGCCGGGGTCGGCCGCACGTTGAAGCCGATGATGATCGCCTCGGAGGCGCGCGCCAGATCGACGTCGGTCTCGTTGATGGCACCGACCGCGGCGTGGATCACCTGCAACCGTACCCGTTCCGTGGAGATCCGCTGCAGGGTGTCGGAGACGGCCTCCACCGACCCCTGCACGTCGCCCTTGATGACTACCGGCAGGATCTTGGTCTCGCCGCCCTCCTGCATCGCCGCCGCGAGCATCGCTTCGAGGGTCGATTTGCGGTCGCCACGGGTCAGGTCGAGCTTGCGCCGCTTGTCGGCGCGGGCATCGGCCACCTGCCGGGCCTCGCGCTCGCTCTCCAACACGATGAGGTCGTCGCCGGGTTCGGGAGCGCCAGCCAACCCCTGGATCTCCACCGGCACCGAAGGGCCAGCCTCCTGCACCTGCTCGCCGCGGTCGGTGGCCATCGCCCGCACCCGGCCATACTGGCTGCCCACCACGCACACGTCGCCACGCCGTAGGGTACCGGACTGCACCAGGACCGTCGCGACGGCGCCGCGCCCCTTGTCGACCTTCGCCTCGATGACCACGCCGCGCGCGGTCGCCTTCGGCGACGCGACCAGCTCCATGACCTCCGCCTGCAGGAAGATGATCTCCAGCAGCTGAGCGATGCCCGCGCCGGTCTTCGCGGAGACCGCCACCATCGGGACGTCGCCGCCGTACTCCTCAGCAATCAGGTTGTACTCGGTGAGCTGCTGTTTCACCCGGTCCGGATTGGCCTCCGGCAGGTCGATCTTGTTGATCGCCACCACGATGGGCACGCCGGCGGCCCGGGCATGGTTGATCGCCTCCACGGTCTGCGGCATGACCCCGTCGTTGGCCGCCACCACCAGCACCACGAGATCGGTGACCTTGGCGCCGCGGGCACGGATGGCGGTGAACGCCTCATGGCCCGGGGTATCGAGGAAGGTGATTGCGCCCTGGTCGAGGTGCACCTGATAGGCGCCGATGTGCTGGGTGATACCCCCCGCCTCGCCGGCGGTGACATGCGACTTGCGCAGGTAGTCGAGGACCGTGGTCTTGCCATGGTCCACGTGGCCCATGACCGTGACCACCGGCGGCCGTGGTACGAGGTCCTCCTCCGGGATCTCCTCCTCTCCGATCTTCTCGATCAGCTCCTCTTCCACCTCGGCGGTGATTGCGGTGCCGACGCTCAGGTTGAAGCTATACTCCGCCGCCAGCAGGGCCGCGGTGTCCTGGTCGATGGCCTGGTTGACCGAGGCCATGACTCCCATACCCATCAGCCTCAGCACCACCTCGTTGACCGGCACCTCCATCTGTTTCGCCAGGTCGCCGACGGTCGCGGCCTCGTCCCACGAGATGATGCGCTGCTCCTCTCCGGTCTCGCCGGTGAGGTCGATGACCTCGTTCGCCGCATCCGCCTCCGCCTGGACGAGGAGGTCCCGTCGCTTCCGCCGCGCCTTGTAACGCTGGCGGCTACCCCGGCCGAGAGCCTCCGCCATCGACGGCTTGGCGCCCTTCTTGCCCTTGGGTCCCTTCTTGGCGACCACCGTGGTCACCACCTTCTTGCCGCGCCCGGTGGTGGGACGGCCGGTAGTGGGACGGCCGGTGGTCGGCAGCGGACTTTCCGTCTCGTCGGCGATCGACACCACGTGCACGCCCGGCCGCCGCCCCTCATGCTTCGAGATCTCGACCTTAGAACGCCGCTCGTGCTCGCCGTATTCCACCCCACCGCCGGCGCGGGTCGTGATGGTGCGATGCGCCGCGAGGTCGATGTGCCCCACCACCTCGCCGAGGTCCGAGCGCTTCGCCATGGCGGGCCCGATGTCCGCGTCGATCTTGCGGCCGGTGAGGGCCGGCGCCATGGACGGCCGCGGGGGACGAGTGGCGGCGGGTGGCGCTTCGGTCGGGGCCTCGGGAGCGGGGACCTCTGCGGCCACCGGGGCGACCTCAACCGGCGGCTCCGGGGTGGGCGGTGCGGCGGGCGCCGGAGCGGGCTCTTCGGGCAGCACCGCGGGCGCCTCCTGCACGGCCGGTGGCGCCTCGACCTCCGCCACCGTTGCCGTCGTCGCGGCCGGCTCCTCGGCAACCACCGTCGCCTCTTCTCCAGCCTCGGCTACCTCATCGGGCGCCGACTTTGCCTTGCGCCGCTTGCGCACCTTGATCTTGCTCGGCTCCTTGGCACCGGCCTCAGCGAACCGACTGCGCATCTCCTCCGCGCCCTCTTCCGGGACGGCGGTCAGCTCGGTACGCACCTCGACCCCGAGCTTTTTCAGCTCGGTCATGAGCTTCTTCGGGTCGACGCCGAGCTCTTTGGAGAGTCCGTGTACGCTGATGGCCATTTGCAAATTCCTTGTCCTTTCGTTGCTACCGGCGCGGCGTCATCCGTGTGGCCGGAAGGCCGCGGCCTCCCCGAGGAGCCCCAACAGCCACTCCACGCGGCGTGCCGCCTTGGGGCTGGTCAGCCATACGACACTGCACTCGGCCATCCCCAGGGCCTTGCCCAAACGGTTTTTGTCGAGTCCCTGGCAAATGTTCACCTCATGCTCCGCCGCCCACGCGCGCCACTGGATTGCCGTGTTCTGCCCCACATCGGGGGCGAGCAACAGCATACCCGAGGGGGAGGGGTGGTGTGCCAGTCGTGCCTTGAGACGTTCCGCGCCGGCGATCGCCACCCCGCCCTTGGCGTACAGGCCGAGCAACTCGTGCACGGCGCGCTCCGTCTGAACGGCAAGGGAGCCCAGCCACGCCGCCCGGTCGGGCATCGTCACCTGGGTGCGAAACGCCCGCGACAGGATCGCCGGCCGGATCGCCGATTCCAGGCAGCGGCGGGCAGGACAGCAGTGTGCGCCGCGACCCGGCAAACTCTGGCCCAGGTCGGCCACGACCTCCCCCGCAGGGGCGCGAACCAGGCGCAGCAACGCATCGCGGGCGGCTCGCCTGCGACAGACGATGCACTGGCGCTCCGGCGTGGGGCCGCCGGCAGTCACGGTGAGGGGCTCCATGTCGGCAAGTGCGGGTGCTCAGGGTCGGTTGCCCTCCGTGTCGGAGCCGCCGGCATCGCCTTCTCCGGCGCTCCCGACCACCGACTGTGGCTCATCCCCTGCGCCCGCCTCCCCCTGGCCCTCCAGCGAGGCAAACGGGTTGACCAGCTCCGGCTTGGCGAGGATCTCCTCCGGCTTGGGCTTAATCTCCTCGTACCGGGCGTCGAGGCGCTGGACCACCTTGGTGTAGACCGTGAGGGCCTCGGACTGCTCGATCCCCGGCAGGGAGGCGAAGGTCCGGGGATTGGCGTCCAGCATCTGGCGCAGGGTACCGAGCTTGAGGGTGGCGAGGTCTGCCGCGAGCTGCGCGCCGACCCCCTTGAGCTCGCCCACCGGCAGGGAGCCGAGCTCCGCCAGGACCTGTTCCCGCGCCTTGTCCTGCGCCTCCAGGAGGGTGTAGGCATCCTCGGTGATGATATCGATGTTGTAGCCGGTGAGCTTGGAGGCGAGGCGCACGTTCTGGCCGCGGCGGCCGATCGCCAGGGCCTGCTGCCCCTCCTCGACGATGGCGGTTGCCTGCTTGTTCGCCTCGTCCACCACGATCCGGGTGAGCTCCGCCGGGCTCATCGCCCGTTGCAGCAGGGTGGCGCTCTCTTCCGAGAACTCGACGATGTCGATGCGCTCGCCGCGCAGCTCTTGGACCACGGCACGGACGCGCGAGCCCTTCATGCCGACGCACGCGCCGACCGGATCGATGTTCGCATCGCGCGACACCACCAGGATCTTGGCGCGCTCGCCGGGGTCGCGCACCGCGCGGACGATCTCGATGATGCCGTCGTACACCTCCGGCACCTCGTACTCGAAGAGCCCCTTGAGGAACTCCGGGTGGATCCGGGAGAGGATCACCTGCGGCCCCTTCAGGTCGTCGGTCACCTCCATGATCATCGCGCGCACCCTCTCCCCGCGGCGGAACCGCTCGTTGGGGATCTGTTGCTTGCGCGGCAGGAGGGCCTCGGTGCGACCCAGCTCGACCACCATGTCTCCGCCCTTCTCGTAGCGGATGACGTTGCCGTTCACCACGTCGCCGACGCGCTGCTGGTACTCCGTGAAGATCACGTCGCGTTCCGCCTCGCGCAGCTTCTGCACCAGGACCTGCTTGGCGGTCTGGGCCGCGATGCGCCCCAGGTCGTCGACGTCGATCGCCACCGCGATCTCGTCTCCGATCTCCAGGTCCGGGTCGAGCTTCTGGGCCTCCTCCAGCAGGATCTGGCTATCCGCCATCTCCTCGTCGATCTCCTCGACCACCGTGCGGTACATGTACGCCTCGATCTCGCCGCTGTCGGTGATCTCGACCTCGACGTTATCGTTCTCACCGTACTTGCGCTTCGCCGCATGCGAGATCGCCTCGGTGACCGCCTCCAGGAGAATGGTCTTGTCGATGTTCTTCTCTTTGCTGATCTGATTGATCATCTGGACGACGTTTTGCAGCATGGCTCGCTCCATTGCTAACCGGCGACATTCCGCATGAGATAGTCGTAATCGGGGACGACCCGCGCCTTGCTGATCTGGTCACGGGTAAGCTCGACGATGCCATCGCCGGTATCGATCTGCAGGTGCTCACCGTCCCGGCTGGCCAGGATTCCCGTGAGGTGCTTGCGTCCGCCGACCGCCTGGTAGAGGTTGACCTCGACGCGCTGGCCGTTGCACTCCTGGAAGTGCCAATCCCGGCTCAGACACCGGTCGAGTCCCGGCGACGAGACCTCCAGGTTGTAGGCCGTGTGGATCGGATCCTCGACGTCGAGCAGCACCGAGATCTCGCGACTAACCGCCTGACATTGGTCGAGGGTCACAGCCTCCCCGCCCGCCCCTTCCACCGTCAGACGCAGGAGGGCCCGCTTGCCGGCCGGGCGGTACTCGACGTCCCACAGCCGGAGCCCGAGGTCGTCGAGCACCGGTCCGGCGAGGGCTTCGAGCTGGGTGATGATCTGGCTGACCATAGGTGTCGGTCCCCCGGGAATGGGCGCCCAAAACGAAAAAAGTGGACCCGAAGGTCCACTTTCCTCATGCAACCGCACGAAAAAAGGGGGGTCGGATATTAGACACCCCCGGCGAGGGGATCCGCAAGGATCATCGAGTTGGGGGCGGGGGATGAGGGGTGCGGGACGGGGGATGGAGAAGGGTGGAGGGCGAGATTGGCCCCCGCCCCCCTGTGGCGGGCAAATTTTTTTGGCCGGGGGTGCAAGGTTTTTGGCGGAATCCCCGTCTGCGGAATCCCCGTCTATCGTAAATCAGAGGACTTGTTCGCCATGGAGTCCTGGCGGTGCCGAGGCCGTGGGTGGGTTGCCGGCCGCGCCACCTCGGCGCGATGGGCTAGGTCAGGGTATGGAGGAGACATCGTGATCGCGAGACGAGGGGAACGCAGGGAAACGACTGAGGCGGGAGGTCGGGCAACGGTCATGCCTGCGCGCCGGGCCGCCGCCGGGCCGCGCCCCGTCCGTTGCCGAAACGAAGGCGGTGCCAACTCCACCGGCCGCGGAGTAGCGGGCGGCCGGGGCACGCCGGGTCTGGCTCCGTCTCGCCACGGCTGCCTGACTCGCGGCGGCGCCGTTGGTCCTGCCCAGCCATGCCGCCGCGGCCGACTTTCCCTGCGGGGCCTTCATCATCGACGACGTGCGAGGCTACGGTGTCTCAACGCTGACCTTCAACCCGAATGGGCACATCGATGTCCTGTACACCCATAGCCAGAGCTACACCCTGCGTTTCCTCTGTCTCGCGAACCGCGACGGATGGGTGAGACCCCCCCCGCCACCGACGACAACGCCCACCTCAGGGTCCAGTGCATGGAGGCGTGGTTCATCGCGGATCGAGGGTGGCTGGCGGAATTTTACGGCCAGGGCTTCAGCCTTGGGGCGTTGCCGGCGCGCACCGACGTGGAGAGCATCCCCAAGGCCGATCTGTTCGCTGCACTCAGGCAGGCAACCCGGTCCACCCGGACCCAGGGGGAGTACGGCAAGGGCAGGCACTCCTTCGACACCCTCGCCGGGCTGGATCCGGAGAAGGTAAAGGCAGCCTCGCCTTCCGCTGCACGATTGATCACCCCGCTGCTGGAGAAGTCGGAACCAGGAGCGCCGTAACGGAGGCGAGCCGTGATATGCCGCCGGAGACGAGCATCGGCGACCTTACGCAGGGCGAAAAGGTTCTTGCGCCCTGTCAAGGGCCGGCTGTTAGCGGAGTCGCAGGGCCAGGGCTTTCGCGACCCGGTGAAGTAACTGGCGCGCCCGGCTGGATTCGAACCAGCGACCTACGGCTTAGAAGGCCGTTGCTCTATCCGGCTGAGCTACGGGCGCCCAGGGCCCGGTGAGACAGGTGGGCAGTGGTCGGGGCGAGAGGATTTGAACCTCCGACACCCTGCTCCCAAAGCAGGTGCGCTACCAGGCTGCGCTACGCCCCGTGGCCGAAAGGGCGGGGAGTATAGGAGGGTTGGTGGTGAGGGGCTAGGAGTCAGCACGTAGGCGGTGGGTAGGACGCAGGGAAGCAAGATGTCGGGATGGGGGATGGGGGGGCGGTAAACGAGCGCTTGGGCGTGGCGGGCAACCGACGGAGTGGCTTCCCTGCGCCCTCCCCCCGGCCCCCTCCCGGAGGGAGGGGGAGCTGCGACGGCTGTCGATCGGGCTCCTTCCGGGCGTCCCTACCCCGGCCCTTCCCCGCCGGGGGAGGGAGCCCCTACCTCCTGCCGGCCAACCACTCGGCCAGCTTGCGCACCGCGGCGCCGCGGTGGGAGAGGGCCTGCTTGGCGGCCAGGGTCATCTCGCCGAAGGTGATCTCGTAGCCGGCGGGGATGAAGTACGGGTCGTAGCCGAAGCCGCCGCCACCACGCGGGGTGAGGGTGAGGGTGCCCTCGCAGACGCCGTCGAAGAGGTGATCACCCCCGTCCAGGCCGGTGACCGCGATGACGCAGTGGTAGCGGGCGGTGAGGGGCTCGGGCTGGCCCTGGAGCAAGGCGACCATGTGGGCGTTGTTCTCCGCGTCCGTCGCAGCGGGACCGGCGAAGCGGGCGGAGTAGACGCCGGGCCGGCCGCCCAGGGCGTCGATCTCGATCCCCGAGTCGTCCGCCATCGCCGGCAGGCCGGTGTGGGCGTGGGCGGCGCGGGACTTGATCAGGGCGTTGGCGGCGAAGGTGTCGCCATCCTCCACCACCTCCGGCACGGGGGCGAAGTCGGTCCACGGCCGCAACCGCACCCACTCCATGTGCAGCAGGTCGTGGATCTCCCGGATCTTGTGCGGGTTGCCGGTGGCGACCACGAGGTCGAGCGGGGGATGCACCTGCCTCTCCCGTCACCGGTCCACATCGCCGGCGGTGCTTGCGCGTTGCTGCACGGCGAGAAGCTCGCGGATCCCCCCGTCCGCCAGGGCGAGGAGGGCGTCGAGCTCGCTGCGGCTGAAGGGTGGGCCCTCCGCGGTCCCCTGGACCTCGATGAAGCGCCCGGAGTCGGTCATCACCACGCACATGTCGACGCTGGCGGCGAAGTCCTCCTGGTAGTCCAGGTCGACCACCGGCACGCCGCCGACCACCCCGACACTCACCGCCGCCAGGGCCCCCTTCAGCGGGGAGCGCAGCAACAGGCCACGTTTCAAGAGGGTGTCGATCGCCTGCCGCACGGCGACGAAGGCGCCGGTGATGGCGGCGGTGCGGGTACCGCCGTCGGCGTTGATCACGTCACAGTCGACGAGCAGGGTCCGTTCGCCCAGGGCCTCCAGGTCGACCACGGCGCGCAGGCTGCGGCCGATGAGGCGCTGGATCTCCGAGGTGCGTCCGCTCACCCGGCCGCGGCTCACCTCGCGTTCGGTGCGGGTGTTGGTGGACGAGGGGAGCAGGGAGTACTCCGCCGTCAGCCATCCCTGCTTCTTACCCCGCAGCCAGCGCGGCACGCTCTCGTCGATGCTTGCGGCACAGATCACGTGGGTGTTGCCCCAGCGGATCAGGGCGGATCCCGCCGGATGGCGCAGGTAGCCGCGTTCGATCTCCACCGGGCGGAGCTGGTCGGGATGGCGTCCATCGTGGCGCATCACATCTCCCGGGTGTGCGGAAAAGGGGGCGCAGTGTAGTCGGTTCCCCTCCGGCTCGGCGAATTTTCCGCTCACCATTCAATCTTGACCGCGGCTGTACCGTTAAGTATCGGCAGTTCCAGGTAGGCCACTGCGAAAACGCCGTCGGTTGGCCTCTCGGTCGTGGGTAGGGGTGTCGCGCAGATGCGTCGAGTCTCGTTGCAGGCCAAGATCACCTTCGTCATGGCAGTGGTCTTTCTGGTCACGGTGTCCGCGGCCACCCTCTACCAGGTGCGCAAGCAACGGGCCCGTCTGCTCACCAGCGCGGAGCGCCGCACGCTGGACCTCGCCACCGACTACTTCGAGAGCCTCAACATCATGATGCTCACCGGCAACATGTCGGACTGGGAGCTGCTCTCCCGGCGCCTCCAGGCGCGGCCCGATATCCTGGAGGCGCGGGTCGTCCGCGGCGCGGCGGTGAACAAGGACTTCGCCCAGGGCGCCAAGAACCCGCCGGTCGACGACCTCGACCGGCGGGCGCTGGCGGGCGAGCAGATCAGCCACGTCGCGCAGACCGAGACCGGGGAGACCCTGACCGTCCTCCTCCCGTTGCGCGCGACGGCGTCGGATAGCGACGTCAACTGCACGCTCTGCCACCGGGTCGAGGAAGGAACCGTCCTCGGGGCGGCGCGCATCAGCTACTCCCTGGCGACCCTGGAGGCCGCCATGATGGCGGACCTGTGGGCCGGCATCCGGGTCAACATCGGCCTGTTCGCAGTCGGCTTGGCCCTGATCTCCCTGCTCCTGCGCATGCGGGTGGTGATCCCCCTGCGGCGCCTCGCCCGAGTCGCCGGCGAGATCGCCACGGGTCACATCAAGCAGACCGTCGACTACCGCTCCAACGACGAGATCGGCGACCTAGCCGAGGCCTTTCGCGCGGCCATCGATTATCTCACGGCCCTCGCGCACCACTCCGCAGCCCTCAGCGAAGGGCGCCTCGACGTACCGGCACCGTGCCGCGATGGAGACGACCACCTGGGCAACTCGGCCCACCGCCTGCAGACGACGATCGAAGATCTGGTGGCGGAGACCGGCCGCCTGCTGCAGGCGGCCAAGGCCGGAGAGCTCGGGCGCCGGGGCGACGCGCGCCGCTTCCGCGGTGGGTATCGTGATCTGGTGCAGGGTTTCAACGACACCCTCGACGCGACCATCGCGCCCATCGACGCTGCGGCGGCCGTCCTGGAGCGGCTCGCCGCCGGCGACCTCACGGCGCGGGTCCAGGGCGACTATGCCGGCGACCATGCCCGCATCAAGGAGGCCCTCAACCAGGCGCTGGCCGATCTGGAGGCCGGCTTCCGCCAGGTGATCGAGCGCACCGCGGTGGTCAGCGAGGCGTGTGAAGAGATCGCCGCCGGCAACCAGGAGATCGCCAGCCGCAGCGCGGAGGGGGCCGCCTCCCTGGCACAGACCGCGACCGCCATGGAGGAGATCGCGGCCACGGTCAAGGGCAACGCCGCAAACGCGGTGCACACCCACGACCTGACCAGCAACGCGAACCATGCCGCCGACGAAGGGGCGGTGGTGATCTGCGAGACGGTGGCGGCGATCGGCGAGATCGAGGAGGCCTCCAAGAAGATCCGGGACATCATCGAGGTGATCGACGAGATCGCCTTCCAGACCAACCTCCTGTCCCTCAACGCCGCCGTCGAGGCGGCGCGCGCCGGCGAGCACGGCCGGGGCTTCGCCGTGGTCGCCGCCGAGGTCCACAACCTCGCCCGCCGCTCGGCCAAGGCCGCCAGCAAAATCAAGGACCTGATCCACGATACGGTGGCCAAGGTCAACAGCGGTACCGAGCTGGTCTACGCCTCGGGCGAGAGCCTGGCGCAGATCCGGGGCGCGGTGCACGAAGTCGTGGCGACGGTGGATCACATCGCCGCCGCCAGTCGCGAGCAGGCCGCGGGCATCGAGGAGATCAACCAGGCGGTCACTACCATGAACCTGGTGACCCGCGCGAACGCCGCCCTGGTGGAGAAGGTGGCGCGGAGCGCCGGCCACCTGAGCGACCAGGCGCGGGCGATGCGCAACGAGGTCGGGCGTTTCAAGATCGCCGAAACGTAGGGTAGCCTCTCGTTAGAGGCCGGGGCCGCCAGTGCGTCGTGAGTCCCCGCTCACCCGATGGACGATCTCCCCAACCACATCGAGCCGATCTCCTACCGCGGCACCAACGGCGAGGTGGGACGCCTCCTGGACCGGCTCATCGAGCTGCGCGGCGGCAGCCCCCACGCCGACCTGGTGCGCGACATCCTGGTCAGCGGCCTGAAGCTGATCGACGACCGGGCGTCGCGCTACGACCTCAAGGTGATCAACGCGGCCCTCAAGGAGATGCGCTACACCGCCAAGGTCTTCGCCCCCTACCGGCGGGTGCGCAAGGTGACCCTGTTCGGCTCGGCACGGATCAAGGCCGGCCATCCCATCTACGAGCAGGCCAGGGTCTTCGCCCAGCGGATCGCCGACCACGGCTTCATGGGCATCACCGGTGCCGGCTCCGGGGTCATGGAGGCGGGACACGTGGGGGCGCGACCGGAGCGCAGCTTCGGGGTCAACATCCGCCTGCCGTTCGAGCAGGAGGCCAACCCGATCATCGCCTCCGACCCGAAGCTGATCAGCTACAAGTACTTCTTCACCCGCAAGCTGGCCTTCATCAAGGAGACCGACGCGGTAGTCTGCTTTCCCGGTGGCTTCGGCACCCACGATGAGGGCAACGAGGCCCTCACCCTGGTCCAGACCGGCAAGCGCGAGACCATCCCGATCGTGATGCTCGACGCGCCGGGCGGTCACTACTGGCGGCGCTGGCTGGATTTCATCCGCGATACCCTCCTGGAAGCGGGGATGATCTCGCCGGAGGATCTCAACCTCTTCCTGGTCACGGACGACGTGGACCAGGCGGTGGAGGAGGTGACCCGCTTCTACCGGCGCTACCACTCCCAGCGCTTCATCCGCGACGACTTCATGGTACGCCTCACGGAGCCGATCGACGCGGCCAGCGTCGCCCGGCTGACCAGCGAGTTCTCCGACATGCTGGTGCGCGATCGCACCATCCGGGTCACGGCCCCCTATCCCGAGGAAGAGCTCGAGCAGGCCGACGGTCTCAGCCGCCTAGTCATGCCCTTCAACCGCGCCAGCTTCGGTCGCCTGCGCCAGCTCATCAACCGGCTGAACGAGCTGTAGCGCGGCAGGCCTTGCTGCAGGCAGGCCCTGCGGGCCGGAATCGCCGCAGGGATTCGGCGCCTACCGGGTTTCCGGGAGTACGCCGCGATTTCCCAACCGAGGGTAGGAGCCGGTTGCACCGGCGACCCGCGCCACCGGCGCGGCAGGCCCTGCGGGCCTGAGTCGCCGAAGGCGATTCGGCGCCTATCGCCGCGGCACCAGGACCAGGGCGACGCCGGCAGCGAGGAGACCTATGGCGAAGACCCGCCGGGATCCCTCGTGGAGGGCGTGGAAGGCGGGACTGGCGAGGGCGTCGGCACCGCGCGTCTGGTACGCCTGCACGGCCGGGATGTAGTGGCGGCCGAAGATCAGGACGGCCGCGAGCACCACCCCCGCGGCGGCGTAGCGCACCCCCGCCACCGCCCAGTGGGGTCGCTCGCCCAGCGCCAGGCGCAGGGCCTCCAACACCACGGCACCGCCGGCGAGGAGGTAGAGCGGCACGATGAGCTGCTGGAAGATCACCCCCATGTAGCGCGCCGCGGTGAGGGGCTCCAGCCCCAGCTTGTAGAACATCACCTGGGGCAGGATGGGCCCCGTGACCATCATCCCGCCGAAGATCGCCCCGACGACCAGCAGGTGGACACCGGAGAGGGCCGCCAGTACCCGCTGCCGGACGGGAACGGCCGTGCCGGCCATCAGCCGCCCGCGATCCGGGCGCGATGGACCTTCTTGGTGCAGCGGTCCATGACCACGTCCAGCCCCGCCGCCCGTGCCTTGTCCGCCGCCGGCTCGTTGACCACCCCCTCCTGCATCCATACCGCCCGCGCGCCGATGGCGATCGCCTCGTCGACGATCGGCCCCACGTGCTCGGGGGTGCGGAAGACGTCGACCAGGTCCACCGCAATCTCCTTGGGGATGGCCGTCAGGCTGGGATAGCAGCGCTGGCCGAGGACCTCCTCCAACACCGGGTTGACCGGCACCACCCGGTATCCCGCCCCCATCAGGTAGCGGGCGACGTCGTTGCTGGGACGGTCGGGCTTGGCGGAGATCCCCACCACGGCGATGGTGGTCGCCGCACGCAAAATCGTCTCGGGGTCGTTCATGTCATGCCTCCACCAGGGTGGCCCGTGCCACCCGGTCGCGGGTCTCCCGGTCGGTGAGCATTTCCAGCAGCGCCAGGGCGAACTCGATGGCGGTGCCCACCCCCTGGCTGGTGATGATCTGGCCGTCGGTGACGACCCGGTCCTCCACCACGGCGGCGGCGGAGGTGAGCTTGGGACGCACCGACGGGTAGGAGGTGACCCGGTGGCCCGCGAGCAGGCCGCTCTGCTCCAACACGTACGGCGCACCGCAGATCGCCGCCACCGGCCGCTGCGCCGCCACCTGCCGCCGCGCCAGGGCGCGCACCCGTTCGTCCGCCGCGAGGTTCACGTAGCCCGGGCTGCCGCCGGGCAGCAGCACCAGGTCGAAGGACTCGTCTGCCACCGCGTCGAGGGTGGTGTCGGGCGCGACCCGCAGGCCGTGGCCGGCGGTCACCAGCCCCGGCGCGAGGCCGGCGGTCACCACCTCGACCCCGCCGCGACGCAGGAGGTCGAGGCAGGCGAGGGCCTCGATCTCTTCGAACCCCTCGGCGAGGGGGAGCAGGACGCGCTTGGTCATCTCGTCACACCGTGGCAAAGGGCAATGAGACCACCTCCAGCCGCCACTCCCGCCCCTTGCGGTTGCGGGCCTGGAGCTCGGTGCCGGGGGTCAGCCAGTCGCGCTTCACATAGCCCAGGGCGATGGCCCGGCCGAGGCTCGGGGAGTCCACCGCCTGGGTGATCCACCCCACCTCCGCACCGTCCGCGAGGATCTTGTCGTCCGCCGCGGGCAGCCCGTCTCCGTCCACCAGCAGACCGGCGAGGGAGCGGTTGACGTGGCCGTAGTTGTGCACCCGGCAGACTACCTCCTGGCCGAGGTAACACCCCTTGGCATACGAGATCGCCCGCTCCTCGATCCCCGCCTCCTGGGGCAGGTTGTGGTCGGTGAGGTCGCGCCCGTAGCGCGGCTGGCCCGCCTCCACCATCAGGGTGGTGAGGGCCGCGTCGCCGAACGGCCGGGGCCGCACCTTCTTCGCGACCTTCATCAGGTGGCTCCACACCGGGATCAGGGCCTGGGTCCACAGGAAGAGGTCATAGCTCTCGATGCCGGCGAAGTCGCTGCGCGCGCACACCACTTGCTGGTCCGCGATCTGGAGCCCCGCGAAGTGCAAGGGCTCGATGGCCGGCATCTCCCCGTCACACGCGGCGCGCAGGGTGTCGTGGCTGCGCGGCCCCACCAGGCTGAGGGTGTTCATGTCCCCGGCGAGGTCGGCGATGCGCACCTCGTCGGCGATGATGTGGTGGTTCCACGATGCCACCATCCCCGCGGTGGCGGTCGGTTCCACATCCACCAGCAGGGAATCGGGGAAGCGGTAGATGTACGGGTCCCCCAGCACCTTGCCCTTGCGATCGACGGCGGTGGCGTAGGTGCCCTGCCCCACTGCGAGCTTGGCCACCTCGTTGGTGACCTGACTGTTGAGGAAGGTGAGGGCGTCCGCCCCGCTGACCTTCAGCTTGCTGCGGTAGTAGCGATCGATGAGCCCCACACCGGCGACCACTGCGCGGTGCTCCGCCGCCGGATCCCCGTAGTGGTTGACCACCACGTGGTCGGGCCGGATCTGGGTGAAACGGGCATCGAGGGCGCGATGCAGGTCGACGAGGGGGGTAACGGCCATGGTGGGGTCGACGCAGGAGAATCGGGAGAGCAAGTTTAGCCCTCACTCGACCTGTTGGCCATGGTCGACTCCCCTCTAAGGAAGCCAGGAAAGCAGGAAGGGATGGAGGTGCACAGGGCATGGGGCAGAACTTCCTGCCTTCCTTACTTTCCTGCATTCCTTATTAAAAGGTGCCAAGGGTCGCGCCCGTACGTGCCCAAGACAACCGCATAGGAGACTCGGCGATCGTGGGGGGTGCCCTCGGGCTGACAAGCGGGCGCCGGGGCCGTTAGGCTACCCAAGTCACTGGAACTTCATAGGAGACCCAGCGTGGCCGAGATGCACGCCACTCTTCCCGCCGGATCCACCGCCATCGCCTCCCCGGGTACCCTGGTCCTCACCCCGGAGGCCCGGCAGGCGGGACCCGACGCGCGGGCGGTGCTCTACCTCCTGCGATTGGCGGCCGAAGGGAGCGCCCCGCGGTTGCATCTGCGCAGTGCCCTACAGCCGCCGGAGCTGGCCCGCCTGGGACGCGGCCTGCGCCGTCTGGTGCGGGCGGGCGAGCCGTTCGCGGGTCTCTCGCTGGGCTGGAGCGTCACCCTGCGCGGCGAGCCGGCCACGGCCGGCTTCACCCTTACCCTCACCGTCGAGGAAGGGGGCGCCACCGCCGACCACGCGGTGGTGGTCACCGGCGCGGCGATCGAGCAATTCGTCGACACCCTGGAGGCCGAGGTCACCGCCCTGCGGTAGCCCGCATCGCTCACCATGCATCTGGGACGCTCGCGGATCTACCGGGCCGTGCTGATGCTGTGCGTCACCGCGCTGCTCCGGCCGGTGGCGGCTGGCGCGGCGCAGCCCCCGCCCACCGTGGTCGAGCGGATCGATGCCACCTTCGCCGGCGTGGTGGCGGGGCTGAGTGCGGTGCTGTTCTGGGAGCCGATCGCCGCCACGGTGACCGATGCCGGCGGCGCACCGGCCCGCGATGCGGCCACCGGGCAGCCACGGAAGAACGGCATCCCGTTGATCGTGCTGGTGCTCGTGACCGGCGCCGCGTTTTTCACCGTCTACATGCGGTTCATCAACGTCCGCGCCTTCCGCCACGCCATCGCGGTGATCCGCGGTCACTACGATCGGCCGGAGGACGCGGGGCAGATCACCCACGCCCAGGCCCTCACCGCGGCCCTGTCGGCCACCATCGGCCTGGGCAACATCGCCGGGGTGGCGGTGGCGGTGGGTATGGGCGGACCCGGCGCGGTGTTCTGGATGCTGCTCATCGCCACCCTCGGCATGACCTCCAAGTTCGTCGAATGCACCCTCGCCCACGTCTACCGGCGCATCGAGCCGGACGGCACGGTGTATGGCGGTCCCATGTACTACCTGGAGATCGGTCTCGCCGAGCGCGGCATGGCGCCGTTCGGCAAGGCCCTGGGCGTGGTGTTCGCGGTGCTGTGCATCGGTGGCTCGTTCGGCGGCGGCAACATGTTCCAGGCGAACCAGTGCTTCCAGGCGGTGGCCGGCCAGCTCCCGCCCGCCCTCGCCGGCCACCCGAGCTTGCCATGGCTGTTCGGCCTCGCCCTCGCCCTCCTGGTCGGGCTGGTGATCGTCGGCGGCATCCGGCGCATCGGCGAGGTGACGGTGCGCCTCGTCCCCTTCATGGCCCTGCTCTACTGCCTGACTTGCGTGTCGATCCTCCTGCGCCACCTCCACGCCGTGCCGGACGCGGTACACCTGATCTTCGCCCACGCCTTCTCCTTCGAGGCGGGCCTCGGCGGGTTTGTCGGGGTGGCGGTGATGGGGATCCGGCGCGCGGTCTTCTCCAACGAGGCGGGCATCGGCTCGGCGGCCATCGCTCACGCCGCGGCGCGCACCGAGGAGCCGGTGCGGGAGGGGATGGTCGCCATGGTCGGGCCGTTCGTCGATACCATCGTCATCTGCTTCATGACCGCCATGGTGGTGATCGTCACCGGCGCGTGGAACCATCCGGCGGCAGGCGAGGGGGTGGCGATGACCAGCTACGCCTTCGCCACGGTCTTCCCGTGGTTCCCCAACATCCTCGCGGTGTGCGTCTTCCTGTTCGCCTACTCGACCCTGATCTCGTGGTCGTACTACGGCGAGAAGGCGACCGCCTATCTCTTCGGCCACACCTATCGGGTCGCCCTCACCTATCGCCTGGTGTTCCTTGCCTGCGTCGTCCTCGGCACCGTCTCCAGCCTGTCCAACGTCCTCGACTTCTCCGACATGATGATTCTCTCCATGGCCTTCCCCAACATCGTCGGGGCGGTGATCCTCTCCCCCAAGATCCGCGCCATGACCGCCGACTACTGGCACCGCCACCGCGCCGGCGAGATGCCCGTGTATCGCTAGGGGCTAGGAGTCAGGAGGTAGGGGTTAGGGGAAGGTCGGCCTTGGGGGCCGGATGAGATGCCGGGGGAGCCGACACCAAAAAAAGCTGACCGCGAAGCGGCCATCCACCCACTACCTCCTAACCCCTGACTCCTATCTCCTGATCAGAAGGCATGCCCGATGGTGAAGTGCAGCTCGCCCGGGCTCTCGTCGCCCTTGCGGTTGAGTTTGCGGCCGTAGTCCAGCCGCAGGGGTCCCACCGGGGTGGTGACGCGCAGGCCGAGACCGACGCTGTAGAGGAGGTCGCCGAAGTGGAGGAAGGGGTTGTTGGTGGTGAAGACGTTGCCGATGTCGGTGAATGCCACGCCCTTGAGCCGGTGGTAGAGGGGAAAGCGCTCCTCCAGGTTGAACAGCAGGAATGACGAGCCGCCGAGCTGGTTGGGGTCATCGCCGGTCAGCTCGTCCTGGCGAAAGGCGCGGATGGTCGAGCGGCCGCCGAGGAAGTACCGCACCTGGATCGGCTCCTCCTCGCCGGCGACCGTGGGCATGATCGTGCCGATGCGCAGCCCGGCGGCGGTCGTCCAGTCGGACCACGGCGTGAGGAAGCCGCTGAGCTGGCCACCGATCTTCAGGAAGTTCCGCTCCGAGAGCAGCAGGTCGGTGGCAAGCTGCGCGTCGCTGCCGATGAGCACGCCGCGTGTCGGATCCAGCGGGCTGTCGCGAAAATCCCAGAGCAGCGAGCCGATGAAGCTGGAGATGCCGATGCGCCCGGTCTCCGCGTCAGTCACCACCACGTCGCCGGTGATGTTCGACAGGCTGGCGTTGTCGTACTGGATCCCGAGAGAGCCGTCGAGATGGTCGGTGAGCGTGCGTTCCAGAATGGCCGCGGTGCCGATGGTCTTCTTGGTGAAGTTCTCGAACTCCCGTGTGGTGTCCACCACGTTCAGGAGCAGGCTGGTGCGGGTGTTGAACAGGTAGGGCTCCCGCCCGCTGAGGGAGAAGGTCCGCTCCAGCGACGAGAGCTGGGTGAGAAACGCGACCGGCCGGTTGAAGCCCAGCGGGTTACGGTGGGAGATCTCCAGCGAGGTGCGGAGGTTCTCCTGGGTGCCGAAGCCGATGGCCATCGCCACCTCGCCTGCCGGCCCCTCGTCCACGTCCACCACCACGTCCTGCACCGGTGCCCCGGCCAGGAGGGGGTCGGGGTGGAGGTCGATGCGCTCGAACAGGCCGAGGCGGGAGAGGGCCTGGCGGGAGGCCGTCAGACGCCGTGGGTCGAGGGGATCGCCCGGCGCATAGCGCAGCTCTCGCTTCACCACCCGCGGACGGGTGTGCTCCAGCCCCTGGATCTGGGTGCCACCGATGCGCACCTCCTGCCCCTCCTCCACCGCCACCTCCAGCCGCCAGCGACCGCCGCCGAGGGGCGTCAGGTGGGTCTGGACCTGGGCCGCCAGGTAGCCCCGGTGGTGGTAGGTGTCGAGGATCCGGCGGCGCAGGGCGTCCACCTCCTCCAGGCGCAGGGGCACGTCGGTCTCCATGCCGGCGAGCAGCTCGTCGCGCGCGAACCGGGTGACGCCGTCGAGATCGATGGCGACCAGGAGGGACCGCCCATCCAGGTGGATTCCGACCTCCACCGCCACGCCGTCGTCTACCGGCTGGGTCTCGTAGCGGTAGAGATCGGCCGCGTAGTAGCCGCGCTCGCGGAGCATGGCGAGGATGGCCTCGCGGTCGGCCTCGAAGAGGTCCTGGCGAAACCAAGGCGGGCGGCCAAAGAGGCGCGGCTGGGCCAGGGCCATGGCCGCACGCACCGCGTCTGGGTCGACGTCGCCGTCGATCTCCACGTGGATCGCCGCCACCGCCAGGCGCCGCCCCTGGTAGACGTGCACCACCACCTCCTGCTCTCCCGCATGCCGGGTGGGCCGCGGGGGGGAGATCTTCACCGTCGCCTGGTCGTAACCCAGCTCGCGGTAGGCCGCGACCACGCCGGCCGCCATGTCGCGCCGGGTCGCCTCCTCCAGGTCGCTGCGCCGTGCCAGGTCGCACGCCGCCAAGACCTCGCCGTCCGAGAGGGCGCGGTTGCCCCGCATCGTGAAACGAGTACGTACCCCGGCCTCCACGGGGATGACCACTCGCACCCAGCGCGAGTCGCGCTCGGCCTCGGTCCACGGCTGACCGACGACCGCCTCCACGAAACCGAGGCGGCGCAGGTAGTCGAGAATCCGCCGCTGCTCCTGCTCCAGGGTGGTGGGCTGCAGGCGATCGAAGAGTCGCATCTCGAGCTGGCGGCGCAGGCGCCACTGCGCCACCGGCAGGTCGCCGGTGAACTGTCGCCCGACGACGCGCTGCGCGCCGCCGCGTTCGATGTGAAGGGTGATGGCCGCCGTCTTGTGCGCCGGGTCCTCTTCCACCTCGACGGCGATCCGGGCATCGGGGAAACCGTTCATCTGGTAGGCCGCCTTGAGGCGGGCCGGGGCGTCCGCGAGGCGTGACCGGTCGAGGGGCTCACCTGCCGCCATCCCCACGGTGTTGCGCAGCACCTGGATGGGGAACAGGCGGTCGGTGCACCGCAGGGCGGAGACGAAGGTGCGATCCACGCACCGGTAGACCAGGCGCAACCCCCCCTCCACCTGGCTCACCCCCAGGCGCACATCGTCGAAGGCGCCCGTGGCGTAGAGCCGCTTCAGGTCGCGATCGGCGGCATCGGCGGAGTAGGGGTCGCCAACCCTAAGTCGCAGCAGGTGGACCAGGGTCTCCGACGGCCGGCGTGTCGACTCCACCTCGACCGCGACCACCCGCGGCATCGGGCCGGCGCTCACGGCCGATGCGCCCGCCACCAGCCACAGGAGGGCGACGGTCGCCCACAGGCTCGGCACAAGGCGGTGGCTGGCGGAGGGGAGAGCGTCGATCACGAGGAAGGCTCGGGGGCGGGGAAAATAGGACCACAGATCCACACGGATGGACACAGCCCCCCGATGCGTCGGGGTCCCGATCGACCCGGTCCCGATTCAGAAGCGAAACTGGTAGCGCAGGTCGGCGCCGAGGGAACCGATCTCGTTCTTGTTGCCGAGGAGCTGCCAGGCGTCCGACAGGCGGTACTGAAGCTCGATCAGCGGCTCCTCGTTGGCGATGAAGCTCGTGGAGTAGATCAGGGCGAGCCGCTCCGACAGGTCCTTGCCGAGGGTGAGGCGGGGACTCACTACGTTGCTGCGCGAGACCGCGAACGGGTCGATGTCGATGCGGTCGAAGGTCAAGAGCCGCTCGATCGGCTCCTCCACCAGCTTCGCCACCGGCGTCGCCCCGAGCCCCTTGCGCAGGCCACCGGTGACCAGCGACAGGATCCGGTCGGTGGCCGCCTCTCCCACCTCGCCGCCGATGGTGCCCCCCATCAGGGCGGCGAGGAGGAAGTTCTCCTCCAGAGGCGGGTTGGAAGTGGCGCGGATAGTCAGGTCGTCGGCGGGGCCGCTGACCATGAAGGTGACATAGTAGTTGCGCGCCCCGCCGGCCTCGAACCGGTCGGGCCTCTCGCCCGACTGGAACGCGGTGGCGTAGAGGCCGCGCAACACCGTTTCCCCCTGCACGTCGAGGATCGGTGCGATGCCCTCCGGATCGATGAAGGTCACCGACACGGCGTTCAGGCGCAGATCGCGATCGCGGAGATGGAAGGTGCCGTTGCTGCCGGTCAGCGTACCGAGCAGGCCCGGGGCGGCCACGGGACCGACGAGGTTGACCTCGCCCCCGAGGCGCAGATCGAGGAGATTGTTGTCGATCTGGATGGTCTCCGGGGCCTGCAGCCGCAGGTCGAGACGGGCGCCGGCCGCGGCGCCGGTCCCGGGCGGGGATCCCCGGGGCAGCAGCCCCCGCCCCAGGGTGCCGGGCTTGATCGGCTGGTCGTAGAGCAGCTCGCCCACGAACAGGTCACCGCTGATCATGGGGGTCTCCGGCTTGCCGCGCACCTGCAGCTCACCGCTTAAGGAGGCCCGCGCCCCGAACCGCTCGACGGTGACGTCGGTGATCCGGCCGTCGAGCACCAGGTGGGTGATCCGCGCCCCGTCGAGACGCGCGAACCCCTCCGCCGTCAGGGTGCCGCCACCGACGTTGCTGTGCACCCGATCGATCAGGACCTGGCCACCGGAGAAGACCGCCTCGCCACTGAGGTCGGTAAGGCGCAGACCGAGCCCCGGTAACGGGACCTCCAGCCCGTCGACCACGGCGCCGCCGGAGAGGTCCGGGGTCGCCGCGGTCCCGGCGACATCGGCGAAAAAGGAGAGGCTGCCGCCGCTCTCGCCGAGCCAAGGCAACTGCTCCGCCACCGTGTGCACCGCGACGTCCCCACGGACCGCGAGTTGTAGATCTCCACCGGCCCCCACGCGGCCGGAGAGATCGAGGGTGACGCCATCCCCCATGAGGCTCAGATCCTCGATCTCTAACCCCATGGCACGCCACGCCACGGCCACCGGCGTCCGGGCGGCGGTGAGCCGCCGCCCCTCGGCCGACACCGTGACGCCGTCCACCGCGGCCTCGATCACCAACCCCTCGGGCGGCCGGTCGCCGCTCACCCGGTAGTGACCGCTGGCCACCCCCTCCGGCCCGCGCTCGGCTAGGACCCGCGGCAGGAAGTGGCTGAGACGCGCCAGGGGCAGGTCTTGAAACCGTCCCTCGCCACGCACCTGGTGCGCCCCCGAGAGGTGCGCCTCGCCACTCCCGGTCAGGGCCCCGTCCACGGCGGTGGCCCGCCACGTGACCGTGTCATTCGCCACCGTCAGGGCGATGTGTAGGGGCTCCAGCGGGATCTCCCAGACCCTCGCCTGCGACAGCCTCCCCGCGATGGTGAAGCGCAGGGGGGCCGGGCCGTGGATCGCAAATTCCACCCGGCCACGGCCGGTGAGGAACGGCCATGGGTCGAGATGGCGGACCGCGTCGAGCGGCAGATCGTCGGCCGCCAGGGCCAGCTCGAACCGGTCTCGTCCCGCCTCCAGCTCGCCATGCACCCACTGGCCCGCGGCGGAGGGCGCCGCCGGGAGGCCGTTCAGCTCGGCCATACGCGCCCCGTGGGCGTCCAGGTGCAGACACCCCTCCACCCGCGCCATCTGCTCCCCGTAGATCGACACCCCGGTGCCGTGGATGTCGCCGTCGAAGCGCCACGCAGCACCCGTGCCGGACACCCGCCCCTCGGCCCAGGAGCGGCCGCTCAGCTCGATACCGAGGAGCCCTGCCAGCGCGCGGCTGTCGGCGTTGAGCAGGGCCACCGCGAGATCGATCTCGCCGCCGGGCAGGATACGGCCGGAGACCCGCGCCGTGCCGTCGACGATGGTGCCGATCCCGTCGCGCACCAGGACCTCGCCGGCCGGGGTGCGCGTCACGCCGACCCGGAACGTGGCCGGCGGCAGTCGGTTCAGGATCGCTCCCGGGCGCTCGGCGATCGCCTCCGCCGGCAGGCCGAGGCCGGCGATGTCGCCGGCCAGCTCGCCGTCGAAGGTGACGCCGGTCGCTCTGCGGTAGCGCAGCCCGCCAGCGAGGCTGGCGGTGATGGTGAACGGCAGGTCCGGGAGCTCATGGCCTCTCCACCGCTGGTACTCGCCGCGGAACCGCTCCCACTGCAGGTCGGTAAGATGCACCTCCGCATCGACCTCACCGGCGGGGAGGCGCAGGTCGACCGACCCCTTGACCCGGGCGTCGGCGACCACGCCGTCGACGTCCGTGACGTGCCACGCTCCGCGGCTCCCCGTCACATTGGCGGCGAGGGACTGGACTCGGAGGGGACCGCGCACCGCGTCGGAGAGGCCGAGACGGGCGGTCACGGTCGGTGCGGTCACGGCCCCCGTGCCGCCGGCCTTGACGTGCAAGGTGCCGCGCAGGTCATCGGGCTCGCCCGGCAGGTGGCGCAGCTCCGCCAGGTCGATTGTTCCCGCCAGCCGCCAGTCCCCGCGGACCGCCGCCAGCGCGCCGGCGAGCACGATCTCGCCCTCCCCGCGTAAGCGGCTGCCGCGGCTCGCGACTGTCAGGTCACGCACCAGGAGATGGCCGGCCGTGAGGCCGAGGTCGAGGCTCACCTCCACCACGGGCAGGGCGACGTTGGTGATGGTCACCTGGGCGCGCGCGATCGTCCCCGCCAGGTCGAGCGCGGGCGGCGCGCCGGCGTGGAGGGCCACGTCGACCCCTTCCAGCAGAAGGGCGTTGGCCCCCGCGAAATCGAACAGGGTGATTGCGCCATCCTCGACCTCGACCACCGTTACCGGCAGCCCGCCTCCCTCCCTGCCGGCACCGGCGAACCACGCCGGCACGGCACGCACCTCTGCCACCGCTACCCGCGGCTCGACCAGCCGCAGGCGCCGGATCTGGAGGTCGCCGTGCATCAGGGGGCGCGGCGCGACATCGAGGTCGATGCGCCGCACGGCGACCTCACCCACCGCCGGCAGCGCCAGGCGCGCCCCCTCGGCCTGTACCCGCAGGCGCAGGAGGTTGAGGCGTACCGAGTCGAAGTCGATCGTAACCCCGAGCTGGGCGCCGATGCGCGCCGTGATCTCCTCCCGGAACAGCCCGGTGAATTCCTCCCACGATAGGAGGTAGGCCACCGCCAGCAGGACGACCCCGAGGGCGGAGAGGAGGCGCAGGAGGATCTTGGCCATCGCCGGCCGGCGACCGAGTTACGGGAGGGCAGCGGGTGGCTCGCAAAGACACCACCGCGGGAGGGACAGAAAGGGTGGAAACGACGATAGCAGACGGAACATCGCAGCCATGGATGTGGAAAAGTGTCCTGGTGGTGCAGATCTCCTTCAAATCTCTTCGCTAACTCGTTGACACAAACATAACGTATTGATTTTTCAAGGTGTAGTCTGGGCTACGTGACAGTGGTGTTACGCCGGGACAGTTTTCACATCGTGCAATCACCGCACTTTATCGACCTTGTCCACGCATTATCCACAGGCCACCCTACACCGTTGCCCCTCCCATTGCCGTGGAATGGAGGTGCCAGCCTGACAAAACTGACAGCGACCACCGTCACGAAATGTGCCGCCGTCTAGTGTCGCGCCGGGACGACCCTGGATGCCCCGCGCACGCCGGGGACCATCATCCTCACCAGCGTCGCGTTCTCGCGCGAGAACGGATGCCCCGCACACGCGGGGGACCATCACTCCGACCCCGCCTCGATTTCGATCCGGTACCGGTCGAGGAGGCTCCCCTCCTCGTAGTGCAGGCGGGAAAGGGAGGCCAGGTACGACGCCTGGGCGTCGATGTGGCGCTGCCGGGCGGCGGTGAGATCGTCCTGAACCTCCAGGACGTCGTGACTGGTGGAAATCCCCACCCGGAACTTCTCCTCCTCTGCCGCCAGGCGGGCCTCCTCCAGGGTGACCGCCTTCGCGGTGGTGGCGATACGCTGCGCTTGGGTCGCCACGCCACGCACGGCGCCGCGCACCGCCTGGGTGGCGGACACCTCGAGGTCCCGCAGGCTGAGCTGGGCCTGGAAGCGGCGCAGCCCGGACTGTCGGGCGGCGGCCTCGGCGGTGCGATTCCCCAGGGGATAGGTGAAGCTCAGGCCGACGCGGTAGGAGAGGAAGTCGCCCTGACTCAACTGGTCGCCCAGTTCCTGCACATCGTGGTCGCCCTTGAGCCCGCGGACCGCCGTACTACCCGCCAGGCGGAGATCGGGGAGGGTGCGGTTGTCGTCGCGCTGCAGCTCGATCCGCCGCTGGCGCAGGGCGAGGTGGGCGATGCGCAGATCGGCCCGGCCGCCGCGCGCCCGTTCCAGGGCGGGCGCCAGCGCCGGCGCCTCCGGGCTGAAGGACGGCAGGGCGGTGGGCACCGGCCGCAGGTCCCAGGTCGCGGCATCCACCTCGGCGACGCCGGTCACCCGCAGGAGGGTGTCGCGGCCATCCTCCACCGCCTGCTGGGCGAGCAACACCCCTTCGAAACGTTGGGCCACGTCGGCCTCTGCGGCGAGGCTCTCCAGGGGCGGGAGGTTGCCCACCCGGACCCGCTCGCGGATGTTGGCCTCCAGGTCCTCCGCCAGATGCAGCGCGGTCTGGGCCACCTTGAGGGCCTCCACGCGCCGTACCAGATCCCAGTACGCCTCCTCCGTCGCCAAGACCACGTCTTCCATCGCCCCCCTCAGGCGCAGCCCCTCCACCTCCGAGGCGACCCGTGCCAGGCGTACGGTGGCGAGGTTGACGCCGGGTCCCGCGTCCCGCAGGAGGGGCTGCTCCACGCTCAGGGTAAGGTCGGCGTCGTAGCGCGGATTGAACTCGGTGTCGGTGATCGGCGAATTGTCCCGGGTGCGCCCGCCGGTCAATGCCAGGCTGGTCTCGGTGCCCAGGGCGAAGCGCTTCGCGAGCCCGGCCTGGAGCTCCACCGACTCGCTGGTGGAGCCGAAGAACCGCGCCGATGTGGTGGGGGTCTCTTCGTGATCGAAGGCGGTACCCGCGGTGAACGTGGGATCGAACTCCCCCTCCGCCGCGTCGATCCCCGCCGCGACGATCGGCACCTCGAGGCGCGCCAGGGCCACCCCCAGATTGCGCCCCACGGCCCATTCCACCGCCTGGTCCAGACTCACCTCCTGCTCGACCGGCGCGGCGACTGCCGGTGCAGCGACCACCGTGCCGGCGGCCGCGACGAGGAGACCCACGATCGGACGTTTCAGGAACCTGCGCATCGCCGCACAGGTTCCCGTAGATGCCCGCCGGCCGCAAGCGGGGAACCGCACGAACGCTTCCCCCCTGGGCTCTAACCGGGAGCGGCCTGTGGAACGCGGGAACCCAGGAAACCAGGAAACCAGGAAACGCAGCGGAAGGCGGCGATTCACCCTTTTCCGCTAAGGAAAGCAGGAAGGCAGGAATCGGAGAGGACTGTGTTCCCGCAGCGGAGAAATTCGCGCCGACGATCAGGGATCGTCACCGCCAATTGCCCCAGACGGCGCCCCCTTTCTATGCTGGGCGGGTGGCAGCGCAGCTCTTCCCCTACCTGGACCACCGGCCGCGTCTCCATCCGACGGTCTTCCTCGCCCCCACAGCGGTGGTGGCCGGCGACGTGGAGATCGGCGCGGACTCGTCGGTGTGGTACGGCGCCACCGTGCGCGGCGACGTCAACTACATCCGCATCGGGGCACGGGTGAACCTCCAGGACCACGCCATGATCCACGTCACCCACGACACCCACCCGACGATCATCGAGGACGAGGTCTCCATCGCCCACGGCGTGCTGCTGCACGGCTGCACCGTCCGCCGCGGCGCCCTGGTGGGGATCGGCGCCATCGTCCTCGACGGCGCCGAGGTCCCGGAGGGCGCCCTGGTCGCCGCCGGCGCCCTGCTCCCGCCAGACAAGACTTACGAGCCCGGCACCCTCATCATGGGCCGCCCGGCCAAGTCGGTCCGCCCCCTCACCGACGACGAGCGCCGCCGCATCGCCCGGACCGTCCCCAACTACCTGCGCTACGTGGCCAACTACCGCGCCACCGCAGGCTTCACCGAGCAGTCGCACGGGTGACGCCGCGCTATGTGCGGCGCCGGGTGTTCCCGGCAAGTGGCCGCGGTGAGCGCCTGCCAGCGCTCGGCTACCGTTGAATAAGCTGGTCCATCGCCTGGTTGGCCAGGGCGTCGGCGCGCTCATTTTCCGGGTGGCCCGCGTGGCCCTTCACCCAGCGCCACTCCACCCGGTGGCGCGCGGCGGCCGCGTCGAGGCGGCGCCACAGGTCCTCATTCTTGACCGGCTTGCGGTCGGCGGTGCGCCAGCCGTTGCGCTTCCAGCGCGCCAGCCACTCGGTGATGCCCTGCTTGAGGTAGATGGAGTCGGTGGTGAGGACCACCTGGCACGGCCGCTTCAGGGACTCCAAGGCGGTGATCGCCGCCATCATCTCCATGCGGTTGTTGGTGGTCTGGGGCTCGGCGCCGGACAGCTCCTTGTCGTGGCCGTGCCAGCGCAGCACCGCGCCCCAGCCGCCCGGCCCCGGGTTTCCGCGGCAGCCGCCGTCGGTAAAGATCTCCACGGGCCCGGCCATTCCGACCTCAAGCTGCGACATCGCCACCGGCGATCCGGTCAAGGAGGTCGTGCAGGGCCTGCGCCACCGCCGCCCCGCGCACGGCGGCGCGGTCACCGGGAAAGTGGTGGTGCGTCGCCGCGACCCCGTTGCGATCCCCTACCGCGATGTACACCGTGCCCACCGGCTTGCTCGGCGTGCCGCCGCTCGGGCCGGCGATACCGGTAATGGCGCACGCCAGCCCCACCGGTGGCACGGCGAGGAGGCCCTCGACCATCGCCATCGCCACCTCCGAGCTCACCGAACCGCAGGTGGCCAGGAGGCGTGGGTCGATCCCGAGCCACCCCTCCTTGGCGGCATTGGCGTAGGAGACCACGCCACCGTAGAAGATTGCCGACGCCCCCGGGACATCGGTGATGGTCGCAGCGAGCAACCCCCCGGTGCACGACTCGGCCACGGCCAGCCACCGGTGTCGTGCGGTGAGCATCGCGACCAGGCGTTGCGCAAGAGCGGGTATATGGCCTGCCTCGGTTGGGGCGGCGGTGGGAGAGGCCATGGTGCCATTGTCCCCGAACGGGCGCGCCGAGGATATGCGGCGCAGCGACACGGAGGATCAAAAGAGGTGGAACGCGCCGGCGCCGGCGAGAATAAGCCGGCCGATGACGCCCGCGGCGAGGTCGTCGGCCATCACCCCCCAGCCACCGGGCAGGTGGCGCTCCAGCCAGCGGCACGGCGGTGGCTTGGTGATGTCCAAGAGGCGGAAGAGGGCGAAGCCGGCGAGGACCACCGGCCAGGTCGGTGGCAGAAGAACCAGGGTGAGCCACTGCCCCGCCACCTCGTCCACTACCACGGCACCCGGATCCTTGCCGCCCCACGCCGCCTCGGCGCGGCCCGCGGCCCGCGCCCCGGCCAGGGTAACGGCGATCACGGCAAGCCCTTGCACGGCCCAGCCGTGGCCGCCGAGCCACAGGTAGGCGAGGGCCGCCACCGCGCTCCCCCAGGTGCCCGGCGCGCCCGGGGCCAGGCCGATGCCACCGGCGGTGGCCAGCCACAGCCACGGGTCACGGCCCAGACGTAGGGGAGTTGCGATCATGGGTCGGCAGCGTACCAGGGCAACGCCGCCCACCCCACCGGTGCCGGACCCGCCATGTGGCACGAGCCGGTGGCTGCGGCGTCGATCTCTCGCCGGGGGCGCCCTAGACTGACACGATGCCGAACGAGCAGTGGCTGTTCGTCTCCGATGTTCACCTCGCGCCCGACGACCGGGAGCGGCAGGAGGAGCTTGCGACCTTCCTCCTCGGCTTTCCCGGGCTCACCCACCTGTGCATCGTCGGCGACCTGTTCGACTTCTGGATGGGACTGCGCGACCGGCAGTTCGCCGGCTACGACACCATCCTGTCCGCCGTGCGGCGCCTGGCCGACCGCGGGGTGGCGATCCACTACGTCGAGGGCAACCACGACTTCTGCCTCGGCACCTACTTCGCCGCGCGCTATGGGGTACGGATCTACCCGGAGGGCACCACCCTGACCCTCGGCGGCCGGCGAGTGTGGATCGAGCACGGCGACCTCGCCAACCCCGAGGAGGTGTTCCACCGCACCTGGCGCCGCTTCGCCCGCAGCGGCGCGGCGGCGTGGCTCGCCGAACGCCTCGGCCCGCGCCGCCTGCAGACCTTTGGCCGCTGGCTCGACCGCGTCACGACCCCCGCCGACTACAGCCGCCGGACCAAGGCCCATCCCTGCTTTCACGCTCACGCCCGGCGCTGCATCGCGCGCGGCTACGACGTGGTGGTGATGGGCCATGCCCACGTCCCGGGGGACGAGGCGATCGAGGTCGACGGCCGCCACGGCCGCTACCTCAACGCGGGCGACTGGATCTTCCACAAGAGCTATGTGACGTTTGACCCGCACCATGGCTTTTGCCTCCACAACCCGCGACCGGTCACGTCGCCGCAGGATCGCTCTCGATGATCTCCTTCAGCGAAGCCCATGCGCTGTTGCGCAGCCACCTCCTCACCCTGGAGCCGGTGCGCGTGCCTCTCGACCGCTCCCTCGGGCGCGTCCTTGCGCGGCCGGCGGTGAGCGACATCGACATGCCGCCGTTCAACAAGTCGGCGATGGACGGCTTCGCGGTGCGCAGCGCCGATCTGGCCGGCACCACGCCGGAGGCCCCGCTCCGGCTGCGTGTGGCGGGTGAGGTGGCGGCGGGCGCGGCGCCCGACCATGCCGTCGGGCCGGGTGAGTGCCTGCGCATCTTCACCGGTGCCCCGGTGCCGGCGGGGGCGGATGCGGTGGTGATGGTGGAGGAGACCGAGGCGCTGGAAGAGGAGGTCGCCTTCCAGCGCCCGGCGCGGCCCGGCCAGCACGTCTGTCCCAAGGGGCAGGACATCACGGAGGGTCAGACCGTGGCGGAGGCCGGAACGGTGATCACCCCCGCGGTGGTCGGGGTGCTAGCGGCGGTGGGGATCGCCGAGCCTTGGGTCCACCCCACACCGCGGGTGGCAATCCTGGCCACCGGCGACGAGATCGTCCCCATCGATCGCGTGCCCGGCCCGGGCCAGATCCGCAACTCCAACGCCCATGCCCTGGCGGCCCAGGCGCGGCTCGCCGGGTGTGAGGTCGAGCTGGTGGCGGCCGTCGGCGACGACGAGACCGCCCTGCGCGACGCCCTCGCCCGCAGCCTCGCGCACGACATCCTGCTGCTCTCCGGCGGGGTGAGTGTCGGCAAGTACGACCTGGTGAAGGCGGCCCTGCGCCATGCCGGGGTGAAGTTCGTCTTCGAGAAGGTGCGCATCAAGCCCGGCAAGCCGGTGGTCTTCGGCCTCCACGGCCGCAACCGCCGCATCTTTGGCCTGCCCGGCAACCCGGTCTCCGCCTTCGTGACCTTCGAGCTGTTCGTGCGGCCGATGATCCGCGCGATGCAGGGCCATGCGACCCTCGACAATCCAGTGGTGGCGGCGCGCCTCAGCCAGGCGGTGGTGAACCGCTCCGGCCGGCGCAACTACGTTCCCGCTCGGGTCCGGCGCGACGCCAACGGCACGACCCAGGTGAGCCTGCTCGAATACCACGGCAGCGCCGACCTGCGGAGCCTCGTCGGGGCCAACGCCCTCGCCATCCTTCCCGAGGTGGTGAGCGAGCTGCCCGCCGGCTTCCTGTGCGAGGCGATGCTCCTGCCGGGGATAGCGATCAGCGATTAGCGGTCCGCTTTCAGCGAGCTGAAAGACCCGTCAGGTGCCGCGTCAGCTCGCCGCAACCTCTGTCCAGGTGGAGGCGGGCGCGTAGATGCCCGGAGATTCGGGCCGGCCCACAGCCCGGGCGACGCAGGCCGAGGTAGTACGTCGAGGAGCATGGGCGAGGACACGGCCCGAAGATTCGGGTAGCTACACGCCCGATGGTCGGCCCTCCGCAAGGCCCCTATCTTCGGAAGTTCCGCTCTTCCGCTTCCTGGGCGGTCTTGCAGTCGATGCACATGGTGGTGACCGGTCGCGCCAGGAGCCGCGCGTAGGCGATCTCCTCGCCGCATGACTCGCACAACCCGTACTCGCCGCGCGCCATCCGGGCGAGGGTGTCGTCGATCTTGGCGATCAACTTGTGCTCCCGCCCCTTGAGGCGCGCCTGGAAGTTGTCATCGATCTCTTCCGTGGCGCGGTCGCCGATCTCCGCCATCACCTCTTTCTCGCTGCCCAGGCTGCCCTCCAGGACCTGCTGGGCGTCCGCCAAGAGCTCCGCACGCCGTGCCTCGAGTTGGGCACGGATCGCGGCCCAGCGATCCTTGCCCTTGGCCGGGCTCTTCTTGGCCGCTTTCTTGGTCTGCGGCGCGGCCGCCTTGGATGCCGCCTGCTTTGGTGCGGCCTTCTTCGCGACCTTCTTTGCGGCACTGGCTGTCGTCTGCTTGGCGGGTGTCTTGGCCATGATTTGGGGCGGTTGGGAGAGGCGTTAACGGAAAACGGATCAATCGGGTTGGGAATCGAGGGTGGAGGTAGTACCTTATTCCAAACGCCAATTCTAGCTTCTTCTGCTCCCCCCCTGCACACCTCTTCTGCTGAGCCGTCGCTTTGCGTGTCGCTTTCGGCACAGGCGCGGCGACCCCCCGTGACCATTGCCGGCACCACCCGGGTCGTTGGCTTGTTTGGCTACCCGGTCGCGCACAGCTTCTCGCCGCTGATGCACAATCGCGCCTTTGCGGAGGCCGGGCTCGACTACGTCTACGTCCCGTTTCCAGTGCCGCCGGCGCGGCTCGGCGCCGCGGTGGCGGCCCTGCCCGCCCTCGGCCTCGCCGGGGTGAACGTCACCATCCCCCACAAGCAGGCGGTGCTCGCGCACCTCGATGACCTCAGCCGGACCGCGGAGCTGATCGGTGCGGTGAACACCATCGAGGTGACGGACGGCAAGCGGTTGATCGGCCACAACACCGATGCCCCGGGCTTCGCCGCGGCCCTGGGCCGCCATGGGATGGTGCTTGCCGGGCAGCGGGTGCTGCTGCTCGGTGCCGGCGGCGCGGCGCGCGCCGTGGCCTTCCAGGCCGCCCTCGACGGCTGTGACGAGATCGTCCTGTGCGACGTCGAGCCAGCGCGCGCCGCGGCCCTGGCGGAAGAAATAGCGCGCCACTTCACCGCCCCTCGCGTGTGCGCGATACCCCTGGTGGCGGACGTACTGGGCCAGGCGCTAACTGCCGCCACCCTGCTGGTCAACGCCACGCCGCTGGGCATGCACGCGGGTGACGACTACCCCGTCGACTTTGCCGGGCTGCACGAGCGGCTGTTCGTCTTCGATCTGGTCTATAACCCGCTCGAGACGCCCCTGCTCGCGGCCGCGCGCCGCCGGGCGATCCGCCACTGCAATGGCCTGGCGATGCTCGCGTTGCAGGGGGCCGAGTCGTTCGCCATCTGGACCGGCGCGGCGCCGCCGGGCGAGCTGATGCTCACCACCCTGGAGGCCCACTTCGGGGCACGATGAACCCGCCACGCAACCTGGTGCTGATCGGTTTCATGGGCGCCGGCAAGACCACCGTGGGCCGGGCGCTCGCCGCCCGTCTTGGCTGGGCCACGATCGACTGCGACGACCTGATCGAGGCGCGCGCCGGTAAGGCCATCGCCGCCATCTTCGCCACGGAGGGCGAGGCCCACTTCCGGGACCTGGAGAGCGCGGTCGCCGCCGATCTCCATCGCTACCAGCACACCGTGATCACCACCGGCGGGGGAGTGGTGGAGCGGCCGGAAAACCTCGTTCACCTGCGGCGTGCCGGCCGGGTCATCTATCTCCGGGCGCGGCCCGAGACCCTCTACGGCCGAGTGCAGGGGAGCGATCACCGTCCCCTGCTGCGGGTCGCCGATCCCCAGGCACGGATCCGTGAGCTCCTCGCGCGCCGCGCCCCCTCCTACGAACAGGCCGACCGCATCGTCGATACCGATGACTTGACCATCCCGGAGGTCGTGGAACGGGTGCTCGACGCATGACCATGGCGGCTCGTTTCGTCGCATTGATCTGTGGGTGGCTCGCCGTCACCGTGCCGGCGGCCGCGGCGGCGCCGCGTCAGATCCTCTTCCTGGTCGACGCCTCGACGTCGATGGGCGAATCGGTGTTGGCGTCGGTGGAGTCGGTCGGCTGGTGGCAGCACGTGGTGTGGCGGATCTACTCGATCCGGCACACGCCGACGCCGGCGGCCGAAGCGGTGGCGAAGATCGACATCGTACGCCGTGCCGTGGGCCGGTTCGTCGGCGAACTGCCCGCCGATACGGCGGTCGGCCTGCGGGTCTTCGGTCAACGCCGCTGGCTCGGATGCGAGGACTCGGAGCGTCTCCTCGACCTGGGGCCCCTGGACGTGGAACGGTTTCACCGCACCCTGGACCGGCTGCAACCGGGGCCGGGGGGGCGTGCCTCTTTGGCCTACGCGGTCCGGGAGGGCGCGCGTGATTTCCTCGACCGACCGCACGGGCGCAATACCCTCATCGTCCTCACCGACGGCCGTGACCCGTGCCCGGAGTCCCTGCCGGCGGGGGACGACCTGGCACGCAACGAAGGGATCGACCTGGCGATCACCGTCCTGGCCTTCGCCGGGGCTACCGGTCGTGTCGCGGAGCTGCTCCACCTCACCTCGCCCACCGGTGGGCTGTTGCTCACGGTCCGGGACGGTGCGTCGATCGAGCTGGGGTTAAAGCGTGCGGTGCCCCTCACCCCGGCGCAGCAGGTGGCGGTGGCCCTGCACCTCCATCCCGAGTCGCAGCCGATCGTCGCCGCGGCGCTCCTCGCGGTCGTGCTGCTCCTGGTCATGTGGTGGCTGATCCGGTCGGAGAGGTAGGGGATAGGAGTCGGGAGATCGGATCGGGGGTCGATTCCGATCCACAGGGTCGATATCGAACGATCAGATCGTTGGCGTACCGCTTCGCGTCCGCCCCCATGCTCTACCCCTACCACCGAAGCCGCAGCAGGTACGGCACCCCGTCGCGTTCGACCACCAGGGGCAGGCTGCGCTGGTTGAAGACCGAGCCGAGGGCCGCGTCGAAGTCGGTCTTGCGGTTGAGCGATACCTGACCAAGCTCGCGGATGAGGTCCCCCGTGCGCAACCCTGCTCGTTCCGCCCAGCCACCCTCCACGATGCGCTGCACTACCACGCCGCCGACGCTGCCACCGGGCCGCCGCCAGTCGGCGACCGTCATGCCGAACAAGGTGCGGGCGACCCGGTCGGCAAGCCCGGCAGTGTACTCGCCCAGGCGCAGGGTGCCCGTCTGGCGCCTGCGTTCGCGCACCAGTCGTACCGCGATGTCTTCCCCCGGCAGACTGCCAGCCAGGACCGCGAACACATCGTCCACCGCACGCACCGCCACCCGCCCGAATTGGACGATCTGATCGCCCGGCACGATGCCGGCGCGGTCGCCCGGTGAGCCGGGGGCGACGTACACCACGGTTACGCCGGCCCGCCCGTCCGCGAGGAGCCAGCCGGCCCAGGCCGGAGGGACCCGCCCGCCGGTGGTGAGGGCCTGGACCACGCGCTGCACCCGCTCCCGTGGGATGGCGAAGCCGATCCCCTCGCCCCGGGCGTAGATCGCCGTGTTGATTCCCACCAGCTCCCCGGCGAGGTTGAGCAGCGGCCCGCCCGAGTTGCCCGGATTGATCGAGGCGTCGGTCTGGAGGAAGCGGTGGTAGACCGCGTCGTTGGTGCGGATCGACCGATCCAGTGCCGACACCACGCCGACCGTGACGGTGTGCGACAGGCCGAACGGGTTGCCGATGGCGATCACGGTCTCGCCGATCATTGCGGGGCTTCCCTCGCTCAGGTCGATCCACGTCAGCTTGCGCCCCGCCGCAATGCGCAGCACCGCGAGATCGGCCGTGGCGTCGACGCCGAGGAGGTCCGCCGGGAAGGTCGCCTCATCCTCTTCCTCCAGTCCAACGAAGATGCGGTGCGCCCCGGCCACCACGTGGGCGTTGGTCACCACCAGCCCACCTGGATCGACCACGATCCCCGAGCCGAGGCTGGCGCGGTTCTCCACTCGCTGGCGGGGCTCGAAGAAGCTCCCGAAAAACTCCTCGAAGAAGGGGTCGCGCCGGATCGCGAGCTGGGTGGTGGAGATGTTCACCACCGCCTGCTTCACTTCCTCCACCACCCGCACCACCGCCGAGCGGCGGGTGACCTTCTCGCTCACCGTGCCGGCCTGGGTAACGGTGGTGATCAGCAGCACGGGTACGAGGGCGTGCCGAACGACGTGCCTGGGGAGCGGCCGCGAACGGCCGATCGCTGACCGCTGGCGGCTCAATGGAAGATCCGTTGCCAGTAGGTGTCGAAGTCGAAGTGGGTGCTCTGCTCCGCGGTGTGGCAGGTACGGCAGGTGTGCTCGCCGGCGTGGCCGTACTCGGGGCTCGGGTTGGCGATGTGGTTGGAGCCGACGCCGTGGCAGTTCTCGCACTGGACGCCGCCGCGCTCCGGGGTCGTCGCGCCGTCGACGAAGCCGCCGGTGAAGCCGTAGCCGAGGGTGTGGCAGGCGACGCACTCGGGTGCGCCGTCCTTACCGCGCGCCACGAGGGTGTCGAGGGCACGGGCGTGGGGGCCCGTCTGCCAGATCTGGTAGGCATCTGGGTGGCACGACTCGCACGCCGCCGCGCCCGTGAAGCTGCCGCCCGCCGTGGGTCGCGGCGGCTCGTCCGCCAGCACCCGGGCCTCCTTCAGGGCACCGTAGTAGTCGGCCACGAGGGCGGCGGTGGCCGGGTCGTCAGGGATCTCTTCCCCGAGGCGATAGGCGGTGACCGCCGTCACCGGCAATCGGCCCGGCGTCAGGGTGATAGAGCCGAGCCACTTGCCGTCCGTGCCGGTGGCGACCACGAGGACGTCGCCCACCTTGTGCGCCTGGGAATCGATAGCCGCGCCGCCGTCGGCGGTGACGATCAGGTCGATGCGTGGCTCCGCCCGGGCGAGGACGTCGGCGTCGGCGAGGCTCCCTTGCAGCAGTACCACGAGGCGCTCCACCGGACGCAGGCCGGCTGCCACCCCCTGCACTGCCGTCGCCGGGTCGGGCACGCTCCCCTCGCCACGGGTCGCCACCGTGCTGATGCCCGCCACCACCAGGCGTTGCTCGCCGGCGTACAAGCGGAGGACCTCCGCGCCGGGCCATGCGCCCTCGGGGCTGGGTGGTGGGTTGGTCCGGACCCATGGCAGGCGGCGCACCGCCTCGATGTCGTGCAGGAAGTCGGCCCCCAGGTTGCGCTCGTCCACCCCCAGGTTGATCGCCGCCACCCCGGCGCGCTCCGCCGCCTCGGCGAGGTAGGCGGCCTGGATCTGGCCGGCGCGACCGCCGGCGATGAACCGGTTGCCCGCGTCCACCAGCACCGTCGCTCCCGGCTCCCGGCGTAACCGGCGCAGGAGCTCGGCACGGCGCGCCACGCCCCCGAGCTGTCCCTCGCTACACCCGCACGGCTCCAGGTATCCCTCGATGTGGCCGGTGAACAGCAGCCGTGGCGGCGGGCCGGCCGGCCGCGACGGGCGCGACACGACGCACGCGGCGGCCACGGCCAACAGCATCAGGCACAATGGTCCTGCGGCCCGCATCGGTGGCTTCCCGGCCAGCACGAACCGCGTCGGGGATTATCCGGCGGCCGGCTGCTTGGGCACCTGCACGTCGGCGCGGATGCGGATCGTGACTACCGGTACCCGCGGGTGATCGGTGCGGATCTCGGCGAGATTGGCGAAGGTCGGCTTGTCGGTGTTGCTGGTGAACTGGACGGTCACCTTGGTGGCGCTGCCGGGTGCCAGCCTGGCGTCACCGACGCTCACCTTGAATAGCGGGTCTTGCGCCGGCACCACCTGCAGGTGGATCTGCTGGTCGGAGTAGTTGGTGAGGGTCATCTCGCGGGTGACCACCCGGCCCGGTTCGACGCTGCCGAAGTTGCAGATCGCCGGCGAGATGGCGACGATCTCGCGTACCGTGCCGGCCAGCTTCAGGACGTACTGCTCGCTCGCCTCGGCGTTGGTGAACAGGGTGATGCCCTTCTCCTGATGCCCCCGCCTGCGGCTCGAGTCGAAGGTCACGGTCATCTCCCCGCTCGCGCCCGGAGCGATCTCCCGCGGGTAATCGCGCGCCACGGTGCAGCCGCAGGTGGTCTTGACCTTGTGGATCTCCAGCGGCGCATCGCCGCGGTTGGTGAGGCGGAAGGTATGCTCCACCTTGTCGCCCTGCAGGACGGTGCCAAAGTCGAACGATGGCTCCTCCACCGTCAGATGGGACCCGGCCCACGCGCGCCCCGCGCCAAGCGCGACGGCGAGGATCATGAGCGGGATGAGAGCAACCTTTCTCATGGCGTACTCCTGAGAAGAATTCGGATAGAGGCCTGCGCGCTGGATCGAGGCGCGAGCGGCGACAGAGGTAGTGTAACGCAGGTTACACCCGACCCCACGGACGAGAAAGCGATCTCGGCCGGGTCACTCGACACCCTCGAGCCGGTGGCGAAAGAAATACGCCACCCACCCCATGGTCGCCTCCACCTCCCCGAGCAGCCCCTCCGGGCTGCGTCGTATCCGCCGGCACACCACCTCGAAGGCGGGGGTGTCGGGGGCCGGCAACACCAGGTCCTTGGCATGGCCGCGCTCCCCCCGCAGGGCGTCGATGAGCAGCCGCAGCAGGCCGCAGGCGGCGCGCAGCCCCTCCGCCTCCGGGCGTGGCAGCAGCTCGGACCGCTCCAGCGCCGTCAGGGCGGCGAGGGTGTTGGGGTGGCGCACCTTCGGGTGGCGATGGCCGTGCTCCAGGAGGAGGTACTGTACGGCGTACTCCACCTCCGCCAGCCCGCCCGGCCCGTACTTGAGGTGGATCTTGCCTGGGGTGGTGAACTCGCGGATCTGCCGGCGGCGTAGCTCCAGGGAGGCGGCGCGATCAAACGGCTCGGGACCGTAGGTGAACCGGTCTCGTGCCCCCTCCACCGCGTGGATGAGTTGCGCATCGCCGCAGCATGCCCGCAACCGGGTGAGGGCCTGGCGTTCGAACGGTGCGGCGCCACCGTCCGCCCGATAGTAGCGCTGGAAAGCGGCCAGCGAGGAGGCGAGCGGGCCATCCTTGCCGTGCGGGCGCAGGCGCAGGTCGAGCTCGAAGATCCCCTCCCGGCGCGCCGGGATGTTGTGCTTGAAGGCGCGCACCACGCGCTCAAAGAACTCCCCGGCGGCGATCTGCCGGTCGCCGCCGGTGGTGCCGTCGCCGCCGTAGACGAACATCAGCTCCAGGTCCGAGGCGATGCTCAGCTCCCGGCCGCCAAACTTTCCCAGGCCGAAGATCGCCCACGGCACCGGCCGGCCGGCGTCATCGAGCGGTAGGCCGGTGTGCTGAGCCACCTCTTCCACTGCCAGGATCCAGGCGCTTTCCACCACGCTCTCTGCGAGGTAGGTGAGATCTTCCCCGAAGGCCTCGAACGGGTGCTCCGAACGCAGCAGATGTTCACAGTCGATGCGGAACAGCTCCGCATCGCGCCAGGCGACGAGGTCCGCGCGCCGCTCCTCCAGGCTGCCGCCCGCGGGCACGGGTGGTGCAGGGGGTTCGGCGCCACCCGCCACTGCCTCCAGTACCGGCAGGAGGTGGGTCGGGGCGAGGCGCAGGAAGTCGTCGAACAGATGCGAGCCGGAGCCGAGCACCGTGGCCAGGGCCGCCAGCAGCGGCTCGGTGGCGAGCCCCTGGAAGTGGCTGGCGCCGCCTGCCTCGCGTGCCAGACGGTCGAGGAGGGCGTCGAACTGGGTGAGGGCGAGGGCCGGGTCCGCCGCCTGGCTGAGGAACTGGGTGAAGGCCTTGATCAGCACCACCACCACCTCCAGCTCGTGGAGGGCCGCGGCGGTGATGATCTTGCGCCCGTGACGATCCGCAAGGTGGAAGCGATCGATCACCCGGTGGCCATCGGTGCGGATGCGGATCTCGCGGATGTCGATGCCGCGCATCGCCAGCCCCTGGGAGAGGGCGTAGAGGAAGCCGGGGGTGTCCTCGGTCCACAGGTTGACCACCGAGCGGGTCGGGTCGCTGCGGTTGTCCACCTCCATCTCCACCGGGTAGAGACGGGTCTCCTGGCCGCCGGCGCGGGACTGGATGAACCTCACCCACCGCTCGTTGAGCTCCCCGCGCACCGCCGTCGCCTCACCGCGCAACCAGCGGGTCGCCAGGTCCACGAAGCGCTCGGCGATCTCCCCGCGCTCCGCCGCGGCGAGGCGCCGGCCGTCGGTGGGGGCGACGGTGAGATAGTCGATCGCCCGTGGTCCCGCCTCTCCACCCCAATACCGGCCGGCGGCGACGGTGAAGAGGAGTCCGTCCTGGATATCGAGGCCGGCGCCGGCAAGGACCCCGGTGCACACCGCCACTAGGCCGGTGCGGTCCTCCGCCGACAGGCGGAGCTGGTAGCGGCCGAAGCCGAGGTCGACCAGGTGCGCCACCACCGGCTCCGCCGCCGACACGTGGCGGTGGAGCGCCAGACCGTCGGCGATCGCACCGCCGTCGAGTTGGCTGAGACCCTCCAGGGGCCACTGGGCGAAGACTCGCCGTGCGGTCTCCTCGTCGAGGAAGGCGAGGCGGCTGGTGAACTCGCGCACCAGCCGCTCGCGCAGGGCCAGGGCCTCGCGGCTCTCCTCCGCCTCGAACAGGGACTGGAAGAGCAGGTGGACCCGGTCGCGCACCCCGGCGATGGCCTCGTCGAAGGAGGCGACGTCGGCGAAGCCGAGGCTCTGGGCGATGGGCGTGCGTTCGCCGGGCTCGGTCGGCAGTAGGTGGGTCTGACGGTCCTCGATCATCTGCAGGCGGTGCTCGACGCGCCGCAGGAAGCGGTAGTCGTCGCGCTGCGAGTCGCGCAGGTTGCGGTCGATGCGGCCGGCGGCCAGGAGGCGGTCGAGGAGCGCCAGGGTGTTGGCCTCGCGCAGCTCCGGGTTGCGGCCGGCGTGGAGGAGTTGGATGGTCTGGGCGAAGAACTCGACCTCCCGGATGCCGCCCGTGCCGAGCTTGACGTGGAAGCCGGGCTGTCGCTTCTGGGAGAGCTGGTCGGTGATCTGGCGCTTCACCGCCCGCACCGACTCCACCAGCTTCGGGTCGATGGCGCGCGGGTAGACGAACGGCTCCACCGCCGCCATGAACGCCTCCACCACCGCGGGATCGCCGGCGCAATGGCGGGCGCGCAGCAACATCATGCGTTCCCACCCCTGGCCCATTACCTCGTAATAGTTAGCGCACCCCTGGGGGGTGAAGGCCAGCGGGCCGGCATCGCCATCCGGCCGCAGGCGCAGGTCGACCCGGAACAGGCGGCCGTCTTCCGTCTTGTGGTCGATCAGGCGGGTGACGAGACGCGCCGCCTTCACCGCCCACTCGTGGCGCGACACGCTCCCCAGGCGCCCGCCGGCGCTCTCCCCGTCACTCGCGTAGAGGTAGATCAGGTCGATGTCCGAGGAGAAGTTCAGCTCCCCGGCGCCCAGCTTGCCCAGGCCGAGGACCGCGAAGCCGCCACCCGTGGCGCCGGCCACCATCGCCCCGTAGCGTTCCTCCAGGGTCCGGCGGGCGAGGCCGCACGCCGCCTCCAGGGCGACCTCCGCGAGGTGCGAAAGCTCGCGGGTCGACTCCTCGACGCTCGCCACCCCCAGCAGGTCGCGGGCGGCGATGCGCAGGATCTCGCGGCCGCGGAAGCGACGCGCCGCCACCATCCACGCCGCTTCGTCCACGACCTCTTCCAGGTAGCTCCGGAGGTGGTCGGCGAACCTCTCCCGGGGCCGCGGCCCGGGCCAGTTATGCCGGTGGATCGCCCACGAGAAGGCGTCGGGGTCGGCGTTGAGATAACGACAGAGAAAGGGCGAATCGGCCGCCAGAGCTATGGCCACTCGGCCGGCGAGCTCCGGGTGCACCGCCGGCGGTGTCACCACCTCGGCCAGCCGCGCCAGCCGTCGTACCGTCGGCGCAAACGCCCCACCGCGCTCTGCCCGTTCCATGAGCGCCTGCCAAAACGGATCGAGAACCACGGCCATCGCCACAGTGTAGACCGTGACCGTACCGCGTCACCACGACGGCGCCGGCAACCGCCTCACGTCATCACGGCGGATGCGGGGAGCGGAGGGGAGCCACCGATGTGGTTCCCCCCGGACGATTCGTGGCTCCCGCGGACCCTTCTGGTCACGGCTTCAATGCCAGTGAATCGGGTTGAGGGGTCACAGACCCTGTGGTAGCGTGCTTCGCCCTGGATTTTCGGACGATTTCCCGGTTTTTGGCGATTTGTGTCATGGACCACGCACAAGTTATGCGGATTGCCCAGCTCGCCCGGCTCGACCTGGCGGCGGAGGAAAGCGCCGCCATGGCGGCGCAGCTCACGAGGATTCTCGACTACATCGGCCAGCTCAACCGCCTCGATACCTCGGCCGTGGAGCCGACCACCCACCCGATCGAGCTGGGGGACGTCTTTCGTGAAGACGAGGTGCTCCCCTCCCTGCCGACCGAGCTGGCCCTGGCCAATGCGCCAGCGACGGATGGTGCCTTCTTTATTGTCCCGCGGGTAATATAGTCCGTTTTCGACAGGAGCCCAGAGACCTCCATGTTGCGCTGCATGCTCAAGGCCAAGATCCATCGGGCCACCGTCACCGACTGCAACATCAACTACGAAGGCAGCATCACGGTGGACGCGGATTTGTTGGTGGCCGCCGACATCCTGCCCTACGAGAAGGTGTCGGTGGCCGACATCAACAACGGCGAACGGTTCGATACCTACGTCATTCCGGGTGAGGCCGGCTCCGGCGTGATGTGTGTCAACGGTGCGGCGGCGCGCAAGGTGCAGATCGGCGATCTGATCATCCTGTTTGGCTACGGCTACCTGCGCGAGGAGGTGATCGCCGCCGACTACGCCCCCCGGGTGGTCACGGTCGACGCGCGCAATCGCATGGTCTCGTCCCCGGCGGCAGCCGCGGCGGCGTAGCGCCACCGGGCGTTGGATCCGATGGTTGATCCCGACGCCGCCCGCTTCACCCTCCACGAGGCGGCCGCCCGGATCGCGGCGGGCGAGACCACCGCCGAGGCCCTGACCGAGGCGTGTCTGGCGCGCATCGCGGCCCTGGACGACCGGCTGCACGCCTTCGTCCACGCCACCGGCGAGGAGGCGCTGGCCCAGGCGCGGCAGCGTGACGCGGCGCGGCCCGCCCCCCTGCCGCCGTTGTGGGGACTGCCCATCGCCGTCAAGGACAACATCTGTACCCGTGGCCTGCCCACCACCTGCGGCTCGCGGATCCTCGCCAACTTCCGGCCCGTGTACGACGCCCACGTGGTGGAGAGGCTCGCCGCGGCCGGGGCGGTGATCGTGGGCAAGACCAACATGGACGAGTTCGCCATGGGGTCCTCGTGCGAGAACTCGGCGTTCGGGCTGACCCGCAATCCGTATGACCTCGACCGGGTACCCGGGGGTTCCTCCGGCGGCTCGGCCGCGGCGGTGGCTGCGGATGAGTGCCTCGCGGCGCTGGGCTCCGACACCGGCGGCTCGATCCGCCAGCCCGCAGCCCTGTGCGGGGTGGTGGGTCTGAAGCCCACCTACGGCCGAGTATCGCGCTACGGACTGGTAGCGTTCGCCTCCTCCCTGGACCAGATCGGGCCTTTGACCAAGGACGTGCGCGACGCCGCGTTACTGCTCCAGGCGATCGCGGGCCACGACGCGCGGGACTCCACCTCCGCACGCCGGCCACAGGAGGAGTACGTCGCTCCCCTCGGCCAGGGGGTGCGCGGTGTGCGCCTCGGCATCCCCAAGGAGTACTTCGTGGCGGGGCTGGATCCGGCGGTAGAGGCGGCGGTGCGGGAGGCGATGGCCACCTACGAGTCGCTGGGTGCGGAATTGGTGGAGGTGAGCCTGCCCCATACCGAATACGCGGTCGCCACCTATTATGTGGTCGCGACCGCCGAGGCCTCCTCCAACCTCGGGCGCTTCGACGGGGTGCGCTACGGACTGCGTCAGGGGGGCAAGGATCTCCTCGATCTCTACATCCGCACCCGTACGGAAGGGTTCGGCACGGAGGTCAAGCGACGCATCATGCTCGGCACCTTCGCCCTGTCCGCGGGCTACTATGACGCCTACTACGGCAAGGCGATGGCGGTACGCACCCTATTCCGCCGCGACTTCCACGAGGCGTTCGCGCGCTGCGACGTCCTCCTCACGCCGGTCACCCCCACCCCCGCCTTCGCCATCGGCGAGAAGACCGACGACCCCCTCACCATGTACCTCTCCGACATCTTCACCATCTCGGCGCCGCTGGCGGGGATCCCCGCGATCTCCCTGCCATGCGGTCGCAGCCCGGAGGGGCTGCCTATCGGCCTGCAACTCATGGCCGACCACTTCGCCGAGGCACGATTGCTGGCGGTGGCGCACGCCTTCGAGCAGGCCACCGAGCACCACCTCATGCGCCCTGAGCTATCGTTCTCCTCGTAAGGGGGGTTCGCTGCGACCCTCCCACCGGGAGAGGGTTGGGGGGCTCTGGCCGAGCACTCCCTTTGTACGTGGCGACCCGACCCTCCCCAGAGGGCTGATCGTTAGCCGTATCTTCACCGCTGGAGACCGTGAGTCCGAACGCTGGAGACCACGCCGACGCGCGCGGGGAACGCGGGAACCCAGGAATCCAGGAAACTGCCGGGCCGCGACTCGCCGGAACCCAACGTGCGCG